>JBGVPY010000109.1:0-2147 GCA_045127235.1 Eubacteriales bacterium | reverse complement strand
ATAGAATAATCTTCTAAACAATACGCAATATCTTGTGCTTTTTGTCTGTTGTAGCTTTTTCGTACAACAAAGATGTCTTTCCTTCATAAAATAGCTGTCATTCCCCAAACAAAAAACACGGTTCCGAAACCGTGCCTTTTTCATATTTGGGAAGTACGCCAAAGATTTTTTTATTTTTTGGCGGTCTTGGCGTTCTTCTTTTTCAAGTACGCCAAGTAGTTTTCCTTGTTGGCGTGCTTCCTATATATTATATATAATGTATAGAGAAGTCTACTCCGAAATTTTATCTACTGTCATCACATCGCTTATGTTACAATCTAAGATTTCGCAAATCTTTATAATGACGTTCATCGAAACAACTTCATTCTTTCCCATTTTTGCAAGCGTTGATGTTGACATCTCAGCCTTAACTCTTAGTTCAGTTTTAGTCATTCCTTTTTCAATTAAAAGTTTCCATAGGTTGTTATAGTTTGGCTTCATAATAACCACCGTTATAAAATATCAATTTGTACTGCTCTCATAGCATCAAGTGCAGTATTATGGCTTTCAACACTTACACCTGCACAACACTTGGCATCAACCAAAAGTCTAACTTCGGGGAACGTAGCTTTGAGAATCATTGCATTTGATATTACACAAATATCCGTACAAAGCCCACACAACTCAATTTCTTCTATTTCTTTTCCAAAGTCTTTAATGATATTCGGCAAATCCACACTACCAAATGTAATCTTGTCTATGATTTTTGTTTTATTTCTTCCATTCCAACAGTTCTTCTAAACACCTTGTAAATTCCACATTTCCAACAAAGAACCATACCCATTATTGCACCAACTACTGCTTGCAATATTTGATAAGGTAATTTCAAAATTGCATATTCAGGTGTGCTATATATAAATGCTCTGCCTAACGAATAACCAACAATCATTATAATTGCACCTATTGCTACACCGATACCCGAAGAAATAATGGGGTGCTTTTTCATTACGTAGTGAGAAAAAATCGATATTACAACAGCTTGTATTCCGTGCGTTACGAGAGAAACGAACATCGGTGTAGGATAGAAGAATAAATCCCCAAGAAATGCACCTACACCACCAACTAAAAAGGCTGCAAACGGATTTAGCATTATTGCGGCAAGACAAATAATTACATCATTCATATAAAGGTGTCCGCCCGGAACGGGAATACCAAACGAACTCATTGCAATATTCAATCCCATTAACATTGCGGTTACACATAAATATACTGTGTTTTTCTTAATATTTTTTTGCATAATATATTTCTCCTTGACTTTTCTTTGACAGTATTATACAATAATTTTGGTTATATTGAAATAGTCAGTTAAGGAGAATTTTATAAGACCAAAATGAACTATAAAATAAATATAAAGAGCAATATTCCTGCTTACATACAACTTTATCAATATTTCAGAGATGATATAGTGCAAGGCGTTTATCCTTATAAAAGCAAATTACCGCCTAAAAGAACTACTTGCGCAGAAACCAATTTAAGTCTAATAACGGTAGAACATTCTTACGACTTACTTATACAAGAAGGATACGTGGAATCAAAAGAACGTAGTGGATATTACGTTATCTTTAAGCCAAATACGGGGTTTGCTTCTTATTCTTCCCCCGAACACTTGCATAAAAATTTTTTAGATGGGCAAAACTCTACTAACGAACTATCATTCCCCTTTTCAGCAATTTCAAAATCAATGCGGAAAGTAATAACCGATTTAGAAGAGAATATTTTGGAACGTTCTCCAAATTTTGGTTGTTTAGAGCTTCGTAATAATATAAGTTTATATCTTGCTCGTAGTCGTGGTATTCACGTTACACCCGAACAAATAGTGATAGGAGCAGGTTCGGAATATGTTTACGGGCTTATCACGACGCTATTGGGTCGCCATAAGAAAATCGCTATTGAAACTCCGTCCTATAAACAGATAGAACGTGTATATTCCAGTTTAGAAATTGATTATGAGAAATTAAAACTTGGCACAGACGGAATTATAAGCTCGGAGTTATGGGATTGCGACGCTGACATTTTGCACGTTTCGCCATACCGTAGTTTCCCAAGCGGTGTTTCCGCCTCTGCATCAAAAAAGCACGAGTATCTTACTTGGGCTGAAACGAATAACC
>JBGVPY010000108.1:0-3077 GCA_045127235.1 Eubacteriales bacterium | reverse complement strand
GGTATGAAAATGTTCCAGAATTTAAACTAATAAATACCCAAGAAAGAACAGAATTGTCACGACGCATCGAAACTCGTATAAAGTCAAATAACTTATTCAAAAGTTCCCCTGATGAAGCTAAAGAATTCAAAGCAAAAAAGGGATTATTTAGGTATGCGATATTCTCATTATTACACGCAATTAACAACGATAAACATATTCGTTATAAGACTAAATATTTATGTGGTATCATAGACAAATTGTTCGATACGATGGAAAATAAAGACTTCCTTTATAGTGACCATGAGGAAGATGAAGCCCATAAACTTTTATGGAATTTAATGGATAATTGTGATAAAAGTTCCACTTATTTTAAGATGGCTTGTAAACTTAATAAGTAATGTGTTTATGCCCTGATCATTCAGGGCTTTTATTTTGGGTTTGGGGTGTCCCCAACTCGCTTCCATCCCACGCCAAAACACGCCAAATGTGGTTGGCGAACGGAGGGATGGTGTAGTGAGTTACTCCATCCTATATTGACCTATACCATAATTATGATATAATGATGGAGGGACCAACTGGTCCTGTGGAGGTAAATTTATGGCTACAAAATA
Organism: Eubacteriales bacterium; assembly: GCA_045127235.1. Lineage (GTDB taxonomy): Bacteria > Bacillota > Clostridia > Oscillospirales > CAG-272 > RGIG2000. Next base: position 2,484 of record JBGVPY010000108.1, on the reverse strand, counting down.
CGGCATTATGCGAATGATGAAAATAAATAATTTGGGTGGTTTAAAAGGAGTATCCGACCACAACAGTAGGGCTGATTTCGATATGAAATCTCTACAGCACATTCTTGTTAAAAACAAAGACATGGCTGTCAAAATGAGAGGAACAGGGAACTATGCTGAAGACTACAAGGAAGCCATCCAGAAGCACACTGTAGATGGCAAAAGACCAGTAGTCAAACAGTCAGCTGTTCTTGGGTGGGATATTGTCCTAACGGCTACCGATTTCGAGAATATCGATAATACCAAATGGTTTGTTGCAAATATGAATTGGCTGAAGAAAACATTCGGTGAGGACAATGTCCAAACGGCAGTGTTTCACCTGGATGAAACAACACCACACATTCACTGTTTCGTAACGCCGTTCCACTACAGTGAAAAGATGGGACGCTACATATCAGGGGCAAAGCATTGGACTGGTGGTCCAGCTAAAATGCGTGAACTGCAAGATTCCTATTATGAATCGGTCAGCAAACAGTTCGGTTTAGATAGAGGCGAGGTAGTGGAACAAACCCACGCAAAACACACTGAACCACAGGTGTTTAGAGAGGCACAAAATAAACGAAGAAAGAGCTTCGAGGAGTGGTGGTCAAACCAAACTCCTAAAGCTAAATTCGAGTGGGCATTGAAAGCTCAATTGAAGCTGGAAGAACTGGACCAAAACGACAAGCGATACGACTACTTTAAAACGAATCTTGAAAAAATTAAAAAGTCAAACCCTCAATTAATGAAAGATTTCGAAATGATTTTTTCAAACATTAATAACCAGGAGATGAGAGTGTTATCGGATCCAGTTGTTAGGGATTCGAAAACTGGTCAAGTCAAAGCTGTCGATACGGCTTCAGGGATGGCATCTTCATTTAAGCTGGGAGCTATGTTCGGGGCTTTCTTCGGTTTAGCTGCGAACGATGATCAGGTGCAGTTCGGTGGTATGAACTTAATCGACTTCTATATGAAAGTTCTAGGGCTTGATATGGACCAAGCAAAGAAATTAGCTAAAAAGAAAACCGACATGGAACTATAAAAGGGGCGAAACCCCCCTTTTTTTGCCCTTTAGAGCAATTTTGCCCATTTTTACGGGTTTCTATAGGGGGAAATAGCTAAAAATCGATTCTAGGGGCAAAAAACAAGGAATGAGATGCACAATTACTAAGGAACGAGGTTCTCGATTCCTCTAGTTGAACCGATGGTCCAACTTTTATGTTCTGGATATTATGCAATGAAGTTATTTTTTCCCTGAGACTATATAGACATAATGTTTTCTTTTAACTTTTCGTTTATTTTTTCCCACCTATCATAAGACATTATATTTTCAATGAATATTTTTTACCTATTGAGAAAAAACAGGGTGTGGGGAAAAGCAATTTATCAATACCTTAAAAAGTAAACTTTAATAGATAAGCCTTAATATATTGAGTTGCACCCGAAAGTCCACCACTGTTGCACCCGAAAGTCCACCATTTCGGATGATACTCCTAACACATTGACAAGGGAGTGTTTAGGTGGTATAATTTACGGGAAATGAGGTGTTTTTTGTGAATCAGGAATCAAAAAAATTTAAATTAGCGAATGTCATAACAAGAGCTATGAAACCATTATCGAAATACGAGAGATACATACTTTGGTATGCACTTTGTTCGTTTCCTACAGGTTCAACAGAAATCTCTATTTCTAAAACTCAATTTAAGACAGATTTGGAAATAGAAAAGGGTTCTAATACGGATGTTTTAATTTCTAAAGCTTTAAAAGATTTAGTTCAAAGCACGGTAGTTTTAATACCTGCAGATATATCTCCAACAGGCAATAAAATCGCCTGTTCTGTAGTGTGTTGGTGTGAGGAAAAAGGGGATGTTATTGAACTAAAACGATTCCCTGAAATTGCTCAATTGATGGATGAAATAAGAACTGATTCAACATGGTATTACCTGGACCAGTTAGCTAAATTGGATGGGACATATTCGCCAAAAATTTATCAAATGGCTAAGATGAGATTATCACAGTCAAAACGCAAGAAAGTGGACTTTGTTTGGCATTTAGAAACCACCCAAACAAACCCATATGAATCATTAAAGAAATGGCTCGACATTGAGGAAATTCCAACATACAAAAAATTCTATAAATTAGAGGAAAAAATACTACTCCCAGCAATTAGAGAAATCAATTTAAAATGCAGTGACTGCTACATACATTATGACGCTTCTGAAAATAAAAAAGGGGACTACAACAAGACTGAATCAATAGTCCTACACATATCTTCTATCAAACCTCCAACAGACCATATCTCAGCACCAATTGAAATGAAATATTGGTATGAAAATGTTCCAGAATTTAAACTAATAAATACCCAAGAAAGAACAGAATTGTCACGACGCATCGAAACTCGTATAAAGTCAAATAACTTATTCAAAAGTTCCCCTGATGAAGCTAAAGAATTCAAAGCAAAAAAGG
>JBGVPY010000107.1:0-92450 GCA_045127235.1 Eubacteriales bacterium | reverse complement strand
TTAACACCGTTTTCGGTTGCGTTGCTTACAAGCTTGGAATAATTATCAAGTCCCGCCGTGGTTGGGGCAGGAATATCATCAAAGCCAATCCAAGTGTGAACTACCATAACGGGAATATTATATTTTTTGCATGCTTCAAGTGGTATAAGAAGCTCGTTTAATGCTTTTATTGACACATCCTCGCTTTTTTTCCACATATCTGCTGCTCCACCATATGGCGCATGGAGTGATTGAAGCTCCACATTATGCTCCTTTGCTACGGTAACGATAGCGTTTAGCTTTTCATCATTATCCCACTCGGGAGAGACAGCATCAAAGCCAATTTGCTTTACCAATTTTACTATATCTGTTGTTGGGATTTTATAGTTATTGTATATTGAAATGCCTAATTTTTGCTTCCACATATTTACTTTGCCATTCCTTATATTTTGTTACACATATTTTAACACAATATACTAGCAAATTCAAGCAAGGAAGCACTTTTCAAAAAAAATAATATTTTTTAGAAAAAAGTATTGCAAAATAAACAAACATATGCTATAATATGTGAGCATTTGACAAATGGCCCGTTGGTCAAGCGGCTAAGACGTAGCCCTCTCAAGGCTGAATCATGGGTTCGATTCCCGTACGGGTCATAAACAAAAAGACAGGTTTTATACCTGTCTTTTTTGTTTATGACCCGTACTGGGAATCGACACACTCCAAGCTTCGCTTGGAATTGGGTTCGCATTTTCGACCAAGACCGTTGTCAGCTCGCTAGCATAAGGTCGGGCGAAAATAGCTCCGCAAGGAGCCTTCCCGCTTGCTTTTGCAACGCAAAAGTACGGGTCATTTTTTGTTTATTATCCCCGTACTGGGAATCGACACACTCCAAGCTTCGCTTGGAATTGGGGGACGTTTGCGAGTGCTGCCAGTGGCAGATGAAACGAGCAATAAGGAGTGGCAGTCGTCCAAGAAAACGAGCAAAAGCATTTGCGAAGTTTGATTGGCTAACGACAACAGGGCTACCTTGGGTAGCGCATTTCTGACGAAAGCCGTTGTCTGCGCTGGGGGTTCCTCAAAGCGAAGTATGAGCTTTGGGGGTTCGCGGATTGCAAGCATAAGGCTCGGCAGAAATAGTTCACGAAGTGAACCTTCCCGCTTGCTTTTGCAACGCAAAAGTACGGGGCATTTTTTGTTTTGTCTGTTCCGTACGCTCATTGAAGCCAAGCAACTTATTTAAGTTTCTTTTTGCGATTTGTAGTTAAACGTTTTACAAAATCATATTAAGCTTTTAGTTGTTTTCACTGCATACTTTATTGATGGCTGAAAGCCATTTTTTAGATATTACTTCAGGATCGCATCTGTTTCTGATGTTTGCAGCGTTTATTCCCATTATTTCAGCTTCTTCAGGGTGTGTGAGCATATACGCCATAGCTTCCGATAATTTTTCCTCATCACCAACAGGAACTAACAACCCGTTTTCCCCATGTGTGATCATTAGTCTAGCGCCACCCGGAGGACAATCGCTGCAAATTACAGGCATTCCTATTGCCATAGCCTCTAACATTGAATTTGATAAACCTTCATAATTAGCAAAGGACACAAACATTGCAGCATCTTTAACAATATCATGCACTTTACTGTCATATGGACGAAGTTCAACGCGATCACTTAATTTCAATGAGTTAATGTGATTCTGCAAGCATTCCTGGTGCGCGCCCTTTCCATAAATAGCCAGCTTATACTCCGGAAACTGTTCATGAATCCTTGCAAAAGCGTTGATAAGTCCTGTAAGATTTTTCTGAATATCATCCAAACGGCAAAACGTAATTATTTCTTTTCTTCGCGTTCCATTATGCGGATTAGGAAGCACCTGCGTTATCGGATTTTCTATTACAACGCTTTTATTTTGTACACGAGCCGGAAAATATGCTCTGGCTCCATCTAATTGGAATACGCAAAGATCTGCTCTAGAATATAGCTTTTTTCTGTATTTTCTAAAATATATCTGTATGTCATCTCTATCCGGATGGCTTCTTTCCGAAACAATCACGGTATTTGAACAGTGCCTTGAAGTAAGCAACGTAGCAAAATTAGGATTATCCATAAAGGAAATAACAACATGATCTTTATATTCATCAAAGCAAGCTTTCATAAATCCGCAGTATCTGCTATAGATTCTCCACATTCCCGACCTTGCCTCTAAGGTGTCTTTATACCTATCTTGCCAAGGCTTATGCAAAGCAAGAATTTTATTAGCAAGCTTGGACCATTGGAGCTTTAAAAATATAAACAATCCCTCACAGCTTTTTAGAACTTTTTGTGGGTAATCCTTAAATGTTTTTACTGTAACATTTTCAGGCACGTCAAATTCTATGATATCTTTTTTTATCATTAGAATTGTTACAGGGATGCCCTTAGATGCAAAAGATTTTGCCAAGACAGTAATAACTCTTTCGCAACCTCCAATTCTCAACGCATCATATACAAATAATATACCTTTCTTTTTCGAAAGAAGCTCTTCTATTTCCTTCATGTTGTATCTCCAATTTATTAAATCAATATTTGTCTTGTTAAGAAAGTTCTATCCAATAATTTACGAATTGCGTCCAAACCGTCTCAATGCGCATTCCCAAGTATCAACATAGTTACTTATGGTGTTTTCTTCGCCAAAAGCGATTCCGCACGTCGAAAATTCTCTGGCAAGCTCTTCATCATTTGCCAGCAACTCCATGGCGGTAATCAAGGAATCGCAATCGTTTAACGGAACTAAAATTCCTCTTTTGCCGTTCTGTAATATTTGTTCGGGTCCTTTAGATCTGCAATCAGTTGATATGGAAGGAATACCCAAAGCTACCGCTTCCGCTAATGCATTAGGATACCCTTCAAAGTTCGATGTGAGAACGAACATCTTTGCCGATTTAATTTTAGCATGTACATCAGACAACGGCTCTTTTATAAATACGCTTTCTTCCAAGTTTAGATTTTTAATCAACGTTTTAAGCTCGTTATGCTCGCCGAAAGCTTTTCCATAAATCTCTAAAACGTATTCAGGATGCTTCTTGTGAAAAGTGCAAAAAGCTTTTACCAACAATGCTTGGTTTTTCTGTGCAGTGATTCTTCCAATCGAAACAATACGATTATCTCGTTGAATGTCAGGATTTATCGGATCACTGGTTAGCATAACATAATTAGGAATAACAATCGTCTTTTTCTGTATCTTTTCTTCGAAGTACTCTTTTATGGCTTCTGTCTGCACAATACATCCTTTAGATGCGGCGAACGCACGATCACGACGTATCCTTTTGTCGGCTTTTTCCGGCTTATCCCATGGACTGTTTCGTTCGCATGATACGTGAGGTATTTTAGCAAATTTTGCAGCCCAAGCAGCATATATTGTCATATCGGTCAAAAACGAGACAGATATGTCAGGTTTTATTTTCCGTAACATTTTATAAAGTAATCTAATTCTCCATAAATTTCGAATTTTTTTGCTTACCTTCGCTAGACCCGGTTCTTCGTCCCATCTATCCAAGTAATAAACTTTAACGGTATCGTAAAGCGGATAAAAGGATTTCTTGCCTTCTCTCGCTAAACATATCACAGACACCTCGTTTCCACGGCGCGCAAGTTCTGATGCAAGCCCCGCTAAAACTTTTTCCGCACCGCCAGATGCGTTTAGACTTAATATTTGAAAACAGATATTCATATTCTATAACCAACGACGTAGTAACTACGATGCTCCTCTTTTATTTTCAGCTTAGTGTTAACTATGAGCTACGGTTTTACTCTACTCTTCTTTTGAAGTATTCAATCGTCATCCTCAATCCATCTATAATATCAACAGACGGTTGCCAATTCAATTTTTCTTTCGCCAAACTAATATCCGGCTTTCTTTGTTTTGGATCATCCATTGGTAGCTCGCACCATTCGATTTCCGATTTAGCTCCGGTTATACGTATTATTCTTTTTGCCATATCTAATATTGTACACTCCTGCGGATTGCCCAAATTTACCGGTCCTGAAAACTCCTTTGCTTCCATGCTCAAAATCAAGCCCTTAACCAAATCGCTAACATAACAAAAGCTGCGCGTTTGAGTGCCCTCGCCATAGATTTTCAAAGGTTCATTCTTAAGCGCGCTCACAATAAAATTTGAAATAACGCGTCCATCTTCTTCATGCATGTTGGGACCGTAAGTGTTGAAAATACGCACGACAACAATATCGGTATTATACTGCCTCTTATAATCAAAAAACAACGTTTCTGCCATTCGCTTTCCTTCATCGTAACACGCTCTGACTCCAATTGGATTTACGTTTCCCCAATAAGATTCCTGTTGTGGATGAACCAACGCGTCGCCATATATTTCACTGGTGCTGGCTTGAAGCACTCGTGCTTTTTGAGAGCGCGCCAGCTCTAATACGTTTAATGCGCCTAAAACAGACGCTTTGGCAGTTTCAACGGGATTCATTTGATATTTAATTGGACTAGCCGGACAAGCAAGATTATATATTTCATCCACTTCAAATTGTAATGGCTGCGTAACATCTTGCTTTACAAACAAAAATCTATCATTTGAAACTATGCTTTTCAAATTTTCATACGTTCCCGTGGATAAATTGTCTAGACAAATTACAAAATGTCCTTGGTTAATTAGTTCTTTACAAAGATGTGAACCAACAAATCCTGCACCGCCAGTAACTAATATTTTTTTCATTTTTTAAAAAGTTCTCCTTTAAGAGTATAGCTAATCATTCCTGTGATTCTTTAAACTCGTACTTTTTATATAAATGCTTTCCCTTTAATTGCCTTGCAACCTCTATTCTCTCTCCAAATCTAGGCCGGCTCTTGCAATATGCGCAAATCTCAGAAAAGTCCTTTTCCATGAAATTTGTTAGCGCACAACATATATCTGAGTCATTGATTTTTTCGATATCCAAATAATCGGCAATTTCCTCCGGAATAGCCTGTAAAATCGTTACTCCTGCGTTATATGGACAACGATATAGCTTGCTATCATACAACGTATAACAATTATTTACACTACAATTATTCATTTTTATTTTCAATTCTTCCGCTGAGAGAGACTTGTACTCAATTGTATTGCAGTCCTGCCATTCTGTTACATTATAAATGCGATACAAAATTCCTTCTTGGTCAAATCTCTTCTTCAAGGCATCAAGCTTAGTTGACTTAGGTCCATAATTACTCATAGTAACATATACCCTTGGATCCTTTAAGCATTTAATTTCTTCCTCTGTCGGCAAAATAGTTGCATTTGTCATAATAGAAATCAGTCCGATGTTTGTATAAGATTGCAACAAACGAAGATAATCCGCAAGCTCCTTGTTTAAAAAGGGTTCTCCGCCAAGAATACGAAGCTCATTTATGTACACGTCAGCATCCAATATTTTTCTCACCGAAGAAGACATTTGATCAAAATGCGCATCTCTAGGACATTCAAAATAAGAGATTAAATTCGCGCATTTATCACAATTCAACGTGCATCTATGCGTAATAGCCAGCTCCAAGCTATGGATAAATACTTTTTCAGGATGTGTCGTCTGAACAAGATGAGTTTTAGCGACATTGGCAATTTGATACTTATCTTGGTACCCGTTAAAATCAAAATAACAACCGTCATAAATGAAATAGTAAGGTAGAATATGTTTAATCCCATATTCTCTTGCTTTTTTCGATAATCGCTGAAAGCTTCCATTTCCTGCAATAATTAAAACGCCATTATAGTTATGAAGATCAGCCTCAGAGTTCACTTTAATACCGCAAATTGCTCTATCACTTGATAAATTCCCCTGAGATACATCGAATAATGCTACCACATTGATTTTTCTTCTTATAAGCTCTTCAACATACCCCTCTCCAAATGGGTACATACCATAAATCGCTACATTTTTTTCGCCTTTCAAAACCTCTTTTGCAAGGACTTTATCGGTAATATTGGCTGGGAAAGAATACCTAAATTCCACACTCTGTTTTCTTTTTTTGTTTTCATACTCAAAAAACAAATCGTAAAGTTGCGCACAGTCTTTTGACAATGCTGCGTTGTATCTAGGAATCTCACTTTCCTTAATTTTAATTTCGGCGTTGTTTCCGTAAAAATACTTTTGCATTTCTGGCACGTCTATAAGTTGTTGAATTTTTGTCATGATATCCTCTTCTTCATGACGAAACATTCGTTTAATACCATTTCTAAACGCTCCATACATTGCTATTTTCATCTCGCTAGCGATATAAGCATCATCCATATGCAACTTTTGAAAAAGCTTTAATTTAAACATGGATATCTGCAAATGCTGTTGAAAAACATGCGGAGGAATAGTTTTTGATAAGCTTTGTAAGCTATCGCTTCTTACGTAATGGTAAAAAGTATTTTGTACCGCTCCCACTGAATCTGATTTTTCAAAGGCTTTCAAAACAAACAGATAATCATCTATTGGCTCGAAAAACTTCTCAAATAAAAGTTGATTTTTACAAAGCATTTCCTTTTTAAACGTCCAGAGCCATACATATCCAAATAAACGGCTATTGATCTCTAAATAAGCCTGTTTTTTGCTTGAATACACTTCCTGCTCCATGGAAATACGCTCAAGAATTTTACCTGAAGAGTCTTCCTCGATACATCCCCAAGTAATCATATCCAAGCCTTGGTTATTGGCTAATAGATTGGCAACATTTTCAAAAATATTGAGTTCAAGATAATCGTCTGCGTCAACAAAAGTAACATACTGACCATCTGCGGCAGATAAGCCGGTGTTTCGCGCGCCTGCCACGCCTTGGTTTTGTTGGTCAATAACTTTAATACGGCTATCCTTTTTCGCATAATCATAGCACAATTTTAAGCTATCATCTTTAGAACCATCGTTGACAAGTACAATTTGTATATTTGAATATGTCTGATTCATTAGTGATGTAACACATCGCTCAATTACATCCACCTTATTATAAACTGACACCACAATAGAAAACAATACATTATTACTCTGCATCATACTCCCCTTACACATAAATATTTTTCAATCTCTACAATAGATATCTCGGGTATAAACCTTTTCTAATACATCATCGAGTTCCTTGCTATAGCGATTTGCTAAAATTATATCACACGTTTCTTTAAATTCTTCCAAATCCCTAATTACCGGAACTCCGTCAAAACCATTACTGTTTACGTTGGGTTCATAGATAACAACCTCAATTCCAGCAGACTTAATTCGTCTCATCACGCTCTGAATACTGCTCTCTCGGAAATTATCGCTGCCTTTCTTCATTGTTAAACGAAATATTCCAACCTTGCGCGGTTTTTTTTGGATAATTTGATTTGCAATAAAATCTTTTCTTGTATCATTTGCTGCTACAATAGCGGAAATTATATTTTGTGGTATTCCTCCATAATTAGCCTCTAATTGCTTTGTATCTTTCGGAAGGCAGTAGCCACCATAGCCAAACGAAGGATTATTGTAGTAATCCCCAATGCGAGTATCCAGCCCTACTCCCTCTATAATGGATCTGGAATCCATTCCTTGCACACACGCATATGTATCTAATTCGTTAAAGAATGAAACACGCAACGCAAGGTATGCGTTTGAAAACAACTTAACTGCTTCTGCTTCTCTAGAGTCCATATATCTAACGTCTATGTCCTTTTTTATTGCTCCATCCTGCAATAGCTTAACAAAGGTCTTTGCTGCATTTTTAATATTACTATCGTGCATACACCCGCCCACAATAATACGGCTGGGGTATAAATTATCGTAAAGAGCCCGTCCTTCTCTTAAAAATTCCGGACTGAATAAAATATTGTTACTCTTGAATTTTTTTCGAAGTTCGTCTGTATATCCAACGGGAACAGTACTCTTTATAACAATAATTGCATTGGGATTGACAGATAAAACATCTTCTACCACCTGATCCACCGATGAAGTGTCAAAATAATTTTTATCCTCGTCATAATTTGTCGGAGTGGCAACAACTACAAGTTCTGCCCAACTATATGATGGCACAGCATCCAACGTTGCTTTTAACTGCAATTTAACGTTAGAAAGATAGTGTTCTATCTCATTATCATAAATTGGCGAAATACGTTTGTTAATTAATTCTACTTTCCGTGAAACAATATCGACTGCAAGCACCTCGTTATGCTGCGCTAGCAATACCGCCATAGAAAGTCCAACATAACCTATTCCCGATACAACTATTTTCATGTTATCGCTCCTTTTAGATTCTATACATTGTCAATAAATATCATACGCCATAATAATCCTTATACCATTCGGCGAATTTTCTTATTCCAATCCGAAGTGTAGTAGCAGGCGTAAATCCAAAATCCTCAGCAAATTCTCGGGTATCAGCAAAAGTTACCGGAACGTCTCCCGCTTGCATTGGAACAAACTCTTTATGTGATTCAAAATCATAATCACTAGGTAAAACATTCGCACGCATAAGCTCCTGTTGCAAAATATCCACAAAATCCAACAGCTTCTCGGGGCTTCCTTTTCCAATGTTATATATTTTATGTCGGGCAAGCAATGAAGTATCATCACCAGATTTTTGCGGAGCGTGTTTTATGACACGTTTAATTCCTTCTACAATGTCGTCTATATAGGTAAAATCGCGTTCGCAATTACCATAATTAAATATTTGTATTTTTTCGCCTTTCAACAGCTTATTAGCGAAGCCGAAATAAGCCATGTCAGGACGCCCAGCCGGTCCATATACAGTAAAAAATCTCAATCCGGTAATAGGAATATTATAAAGCTGACTATACGCATGCGCCAATGACTCATTCGATTTTTTGGTTGCCGCATATAATGAAACCTGAGAATCCGCCTTATCCAACGTTGAATAGGGAATCTTTTTGTTAGAGCCATATACAGAAGAACTGGAAGCATAAATTAGATGCTCCACAGGGAAATGTCTACAGGCCTCTAAAATATTATAAAAACCTATTATATTTGATGATATGTAAACATCAGGATTCTCTATAGAATACCTTACTCCTGCCTGAGCTGCAAGATTAACCACAATAGATGGTCTATGCTCCAAAAACACCTGTTCCACAACATGGTTTTCTTCTATCCCTGCTTCTATAAAGGTCCACGTGCAATTTTTTTCACTCGCAAGGGAGCTGATTTTTTTCAAACGGTATTCCTTTAGAGATACATCATAGTACGCATTCATATTATCAATTCCTACAATATGAACGTTGGGGTAAGAATGCAACAGAGAGCAGATTAAGTTACTTCCTATGAAGCCCGCCGCTCCTGTTACCAATATCGTTTTATTATTAATCTCAATATTCTCTGCTAGCATGAAGAATTACTCCTTTTAGTTTAAGCTTTTAATATTTACCCCACACAGACCTTTTTTGCATGTAAGCAATTTGTTTTAATCAAGATATTCTCCTATCACGAAATCATATTCGGGCGGATTAAAGCGATCTCTTCCTCCCCCGGGGAAGAAGGTAAATTCGCCAAAATAAAACCGTTCGTGGTTTCCCATCATGTCTAACCTTACATGTGGTATATTCTTGGCTAAAGCTTCAACGGTACGTAACATTTGATCATAGTATGTCGGCTTTTTGTAATAAATTGTTCCTCTCTCATAGCCATAAGAAAAAGGAAGCTCTTTAAAATCTCTATCGACTATTATTTGATACGGTTCTTTTGAAGGACTCTCCTTCAGCCATTCCTTCACAACTGCAACAAATCTTACCTGTCCCTTGAAGCAGAAAAATTTATAATCGGTAAGATTATCTAAAAGCTCTGTGCAAAGCACCTTTCCGTTAAAGGAATAAACAGGCTCATTTTTTCTCACGCCATATTTGACACGCTTAAAGCTAGTTAGAACACGATTTATAACGTTCAAATCAGCTGATTTTTTATCATCAATAACTATATTGTACCCACTTGAATTACTATGCTTGATAACAAATCTATTTGGGAGAGCGTTCCATATTTCATTTGAAATATTATAGTTTACAACAGCATAACATTCCGGAAGCAAACCTTCATACCCCATTTTTTTCAGCATAGCTCTAACCTTATGCTTATCAGTATATCTACGATATCGACGATAACGTCCTTCAATTTTTAGACGGTTGAGTTTTTCATTATACGTGCGAGGACTCACCGGCAAATTATATCCCCATGAATCAAAAAAATCTGACTCCACACGTTTTTTATGATGAAAAATTGAATTCCATAAATCACTTGGTTGTATTTGTGAATTCAATGCCTTTTCGTGTGCATAGTATTTTGGATAAAAATCCAACTTTTTTTCACTCTCAATGAAACGAATAATGAACGTAGCTACTTCAGCTTCATTTTCTACTATTGTAATATCTTTACTTCCTATATTCAATTTTTGCCCATAAACAATAAAACGCGAATCGAGCTTTGCGTATTGTGCAAAAGACGTGGATTTTATATCAGATGGTTGAATAAGTAAAAGTTCGGGCTTTGCAATTTTTAACAATGCTTTAATTGTAGCTTTTCCTTCTCTGCTTTCATTCATTGACACATTAAAAAGCTTTATTCTGTCAGAGAAACACTCCTGTGCAACTTTAATTGAATCATCAGACACAATCGCCATGATAGAGCCTGGAATAACATCGCCAAAATAATTAATCAATTTAACAATGCGCTGAGAGTTTTCAGAAAAATCTGCAATTAAAAAACATATGCACCCTAGTCTTTTGTTTCCCATATTTTATATACCTTCTCCGCTAAAGTTGCTGAAGAATCATTTTTACAAAAGCTCTCTATTGGGAACTGAATTCCGTAAATACCCTCTAATTGAACGATTAACAAGCATATTGCCATTGAGTCTAAGCGTTCGCTTAAAGAATCATTTATACTAAAGCCATCGTCGAAATTTCTATTTTTAAAATTGTCTTTGATCAAGCGTTCAATTTCTTCTTGTATTTCATTTATACTTACGCAATTTTTTTCCATTATGCACCTCTATTGTTGCTACTTTTTTTACCCTGAAAGGTCTCTCGTAATATTCCAGATTAGAATCTAACAACGCATATATTTCTTCAACATCCAGTACCGAGACAACACTTATTACCAAACATTTTTGTACATACTCAACTACACATTCATCTATTCCCTGTAGCTTAAGTATTTTGTCTTCAAGCCCTTCGATGCTAATCTTATATCCGTTCTCGCATACAATAACATTATCTTTTCTTCCTGTTACATACAATCTACCGTCTCGAATATATCCTACATCCCGTGTATGATACCACCCATCCAAATCGACTGTGCTATCTCCATTAATATACTTTTGGCATACGGTTGGACCGGAAACGAGTATTTCGCCTTCATCTGATATCTCAATAATAGATGACTCCATGATATCAAGACTGCGGTCATTATTATTGTTACTCTCAGAATCCGTAATCGCAATTCCCGCAACGCATTCGGTCATACCATAACCATTAACTATTTTTGCACCGGTTTTACAATAGAACTCATATGCACCTTGACTCATTGGCGCTCCGCCTACAAGCACATATCGCATTTTCGCTATGGCGTTGACAAATCTATCAAGCTTTATCATACTTTCTAAGTAGATCGGCTGCATACATGCAATGTTTGCTTTCCCCGAAATAATAAAATTAGTAAATTCCAGTTGATTTCTAGAAACAAAGAAATCTCCTCCGAAGAAAAAATCACACGAACCATACATGAGTCCCATAGCGTGAGAGTATGGAGACATACCTGTATTAATATCTTGATGATTCATATGCAACCGTCCTTGTGTTGCAATTAAGTTAGGGATATAATTATTTATTTCAACAATTACTCCTTTGGGATTGGCTTGCGTTCCGGATGTAAATAAAACAATTTTTCCTTCAAATGAAAAATCTTGTTTTTGCATGGTTACTGACGGAACAAACGCCTGAACGTCTTCTTCGCTAAAAAACGAATATTTTACACCATATTTTTCGTTTTCTGAAACTATATCCTCTTTCTTTTTCTCATTGGGATATACAATAACAGTTGCGCCTGCTAAAAGGCCTGCCAGTGTAATCATCCACCATTCGGGTGAATTTTGCAAGCTAATGGATATAACTTCTCCTTTGTTCAATGTCATTGCAATTTGTTTTGCTATACTTACTACCTCTGACTTTGAAATCACCCTATCTTCATTGCAAATAAACGAGCCCTTTACAGAATTCAACAAACGTTCCAACTCATTCTTATAGCAAGTGCAATTTTTCAACTCGCTCATAAAACTTCTCCCTTGTAATGGCAAATATTAACATATCATGGAACTGACCGTTATAGTACTTATACTCTTTAAATCGTCCTTCTTCTTCAAAGCCGAAAGTATTATGAAGTTTGATGCTAGGAATATTGAAGCTATATACCTCGGTAAAGATTTTATTTAAGTTATAGTAGCTAAACAAAAAATCAATAAATTTAACCACGGCAATAAGACCATAAGCACCGTGTTGAAATTCCGGTTTAACATATACGGTAACCTTCATATGATTATCATCACGCATGTAATCATATGCTATAACAAAACCTATAAAATCATTTAAATCATCGCGAATAATTTTAAATTCTGTGTATTTAGATTCTATATGCCTTTTAAAATTTGTTTCAAACTGATCCATCGTAATATAACTCTTCTTGGGAAGAATATTGAGACGTTGTTCTTGATCACTGTAAATCTCATACATCTTTGGCAAATAGGAATCCATGAATTGAATCAATCGTATACTGTTAGTCATAACGCCTTACCCTTTCAAAATAAAGTAGTCTATCAAATATATTTTTTCATAAAGAATTAACCGTTTCATGAAGCGGATTATCTATGAATTTATAAGCTCTTCAACAAAAGCTTTCCAAAGCTTATAAACTTCATCCAAATCAAACTTTTCTTTGACCTTTTTGCCTTCTGTAGAAAAAGCATCCGCCAATTCATCATTTTCAGCCAACAAGCACATTTTTTCAACAAAATCATCCTTGTCATCTACGGCAATCAAAAAACCATTTTCTCCGGAATTTATTACCATTCTTCCGCCATATGCAGGACAATCACTGGCAATACTAGGAACACCAAGAGATACGCTCTCAATCAAAGCGTTAGGCATGCCTTCATATTTTGATGGCAGAACGCTCATTCTAGCATCATAGATTACGTCGAAAATATCCGGTCGTGCTTTATAAAGATGGACTTTATCTTCCAATCCCATGGCAATAGCCTTTTGTCTCAAGGTCAGTCTATGCTTGTGATAATCATTGCCATATATCTCCAACTCATAATCAGGGTGCTTTTGGACAAATGCGCCAAAGACTTCCAGAAGGAATTCCAAATTTTTCTGAGGTTCGTATTTTGCTACACAAACGATTCTGTGAGTACGGTTTTTTGCACACACTGTGTCTGTTCTTGCACCAGATAGATTGATTGGGTTTTGTATTATTGCATATTTTTTTATTCTGTTTTCGCCAAAATACTGCAATGCGTCTCTAGTTTGAAAAACGCAACCGTCAGCACGAGGAAATATGTAGTCCCTCTGCTTTTTCCAAAACGGATTGGCTGGTGTTATCGTTGGATCATTTCTTTCACTGACAATTATTTTTACTTTATGCTTTTTCGCCGCTTTATAAGCATATGCTGTTACAGGCATCAAAAATGGAATCAATATATCAGGATTGATTTCCTTAATCAAGGCGTTAATTAGTCTCTTACAATTAGGTGCTATCTTATCGCCTTTTGCACTACCACGCGGAACGTAGTGAATAATAATGCTGGGGTGCGGTGAGTATAAAGGTTTTGAATTTCTTGTTACAAAACAAATAAGGTGCGTTACATAGCCATCGTTAGCAAAAGAATTTGCAATATTGATCAAAACTCGTTGAGCGCCTCCGCCATCTAATGCGGTCGTTAAAAAGCAAATTTTTCTTTTCGTGTTAGCTTTCATAAACTGCCTACCATTTCGTTCATAATGTTAAATTGTAGAATTCTCACTAAATATCTATACATAATGCTTCTGCTCCTATCTGCGAAAAAACAAAAACAAAGTGAAACCAAATAAAAATATGAATTTCATATTTCGTCTATATATTCAACGTATCAGCACAATCCTTCGCCTAAATACGCTGTTTTCGCCGTTTCACAGTTTCCTGCTTGAAGATTTTACTCGCTTTTAAAGCTACAAAGCAGATAATCCCAGCAGCAACATAATTATCGTTAGCATCCCATATCTTAATGCAGTTTTTTAAAAGTGGATTGGTTAATATATAGATAAATCCATGTGCAATATGGTACCTTTTTATATTACTATATTTAGTTGATTACATTATATCACTTTAAGAATACCGCGTCAATATTTTAAAAAATATTTCTTATCACTCTTATGTAATCGCCCCCCACAAAACCACGAAACAACTTTGATAAAAAATAAAAGGAGCGAATTGAAGTGAATCCCATTTAGTTCACTTCAAACCGTTCCTTTTTAGTTATTTACGTTTACTTGTTTTTTGCTTTATTTAACGTATGGGAAAGAAGCCATGTGTATAGCTCGTCGCCCTCATAGGCAGCATCCCAAGCGTTATGCCAAACGCCTTTAAGCACCTTTATTTGAGCATTTCCGCCACGCATGTTAACGGATTTTATCATTTCAAGACTATTTTCAATAGGTACTACATTATCACAGTCTCCGTGATATACCATTATAGGAGTATTGATAAGCGCTTCGCCAAACCAATAAATTCCACTTCCGCAAATTGGAGCGATTGCTGCAAATCTATCTCTCTCTGCCATTGCGAACATCCAAGTACCTGTGCCACCCATTGAAAGTCCTGTTAAATATACTCTATCTAAATCAACGGGGAGCGTTTCGCATATATAGTCAAGAAATTTAACTAATGATTCAGTGTAGCATCCCCAATATTTATCCTTAGGAATTTGCGGTGCTACGCATATGAACGGATATTCCTTTCCGCTTTCTCTTACATGCTTCATAAAGCCGTGGCGACATGCTACATCAAGGTCGTCTCCCCATTCCCCTGCTCCGTGTAGGAATAAAACTAACGGATATTTTTTGCTTTCATCAAAATCCTTTGGTAGATATTTTGCGTATCCGAAATTAAAGTATACATCACTTTCCCATTTATGCTTTGTGTACATTGCTTTTCTCCTTAGCCCTTTTGTTCTTAATATGATTATACTAAATTTACACCCCTGTGTCAATAAAAACAAGCAAAAAAGACAGGCAAGCCTGTCTTTTTTGCTATTTAATGTCTGAATATTTGTATGCTTCGGCTGTATCGCTATAACCGTTTTGGGTTACATAGTTAACCACACCGTTTGCTATTACATACATATTAAGTGTAATTTCTGCGTTAGCTACATTTTCGCTGGTCCAATCCTCTGAGGTTAAGATAAAGTCAACTGCATTGTAGAGTGTGCCTGTAAGCTCTGCTTTTACAACATTTTCCTTTTGATTTCCATTTTCATCAAGTGGAGTGTTATTGTTAGCGGAAGCAACAAAGCCGTAGGTTATTTTTCCATTTTTAGATTCGTAGTCCTTAAGGGCGCTTTGGTCAATGATATAGCCCATACATAAGCCACCCTTACCGTTCTTTGAATAGCCCTTGTAGTCAAATACCTTATCTGCGGTTACTTCCTTGTCTGCTTGGCAAAGGCTGCATTTAACTACCTTTGTGCCGTCCTTGGAAAGGTCAGCGTATGTTACGGAAACTAATGTTGCTCCGCCACTTACATAATCAAGGTTATGTTCAAGGGCTGTGCCTTCAACTGGTACCTTGCTTATTTCGTGTCCGCAGAAGCAATATGTTACCTTGCCTGCATCAACCTCGCACTTAGCAGGAACATCAACTGTTTTTTCTGCTAAGTGAGTTGTGTTATCTGGAGCGTTACAGAATACCGCTGTTTTTCCGCCTGAGAACGTTACGCTATTTAAGTCAACGTCGTTTGGATTTGCAAAATATACGTGTGTGGTTTTGCCCCAATATTTTGTTGAAACAGTTGTCATATCACCAAGGAATACAATCTTGTTTGCAGGTCCATTTTGGAAGAAATATTCATTTGGCATTGTTGTAAGGTTTTCGCCGAATACCAACACATCATTTAGATTTTTACATTCTCTGCACACACTATTGTTTGAAATAGTTGTAAGGTTTTTTGGGAAGTAATAAACTGTTGGCTTTTCAGGGATTGCATCATATGTAAAGGTTTCATTTACGAAGTACATATTAACACAGTCATCAAAGGTAGCATTTCTTGCTCCGCCGCCTCCGCTTGACCAAGATACAAGTGATTCTGAAAGGTGTACTGCACCTAAGTTTGTACATCCTGAAAAATGACCAACATCGTGCAAGGAAGTAAAGCAATCAGGCATTGAGAATGCTTTAAGATTTTTACAACCAAAGAACATATATGATGGGAATGCCCTCATTGGGTTGTCTTTACTAAACTCAAAAGTACATTCTTCAAGTCCTGTAGCGTTTTGGAAAATAGCATTACCCAGACTTGTTATAGAATCAGGGAACGTTACCTTTTTGATGTGCTTATTATCCAAAAATGCATACAATCCAACAAAAGTAATACCCTGTGGAATGTCAAATTCAACTATATCTTCGACAGTATAGCTTTTTCCTGTTTTTGAGTTAATATATTCAAAATCAACACATTTTGGAAACGTGGCAGGTTGATTATAGCCGCCTGCCGGGATTGTTTGTTGGTCCTTGAATACGTAAGCAGACGGACACGTAAAGCCGTCATTAAACACTACTACGTCGTCAACGCTAACTGTATATTTTGTTCTTACAGGTGCATCATCGTAGGTTGTAACTGCGGCGCTTGCTGATACTACAAATAAGCAGGAAAGAACAAAAATCATTGTTAAAGCTAATAGTAATTTTTTCATTGGTTTTCTCCTTAAAAATATTGATTACAATTCTATATTATCATATGCAGCCGTTATTGTCAAGTATAGCATTGACACATGAGTAGATAAATGCTAAAATAGATTTAAGAAACGGTGTGAGGTGGATATATGAAACGTCCTTTAATTACCATGTCGGCAATAACGGGAAAGCCTACGAAAAACGAAATATTCGATTATTTGAAATCGTTAAAAGATAACTCTATTGAACAGGTTATGCTCTATCCTCGCTCGGGATGTGAGCTTGAATATTTAAGCGAGGAATGGTTTTTGACAATTTCCCACTTTATTGAGTGTGCAAAAGAGCTTGAAATGTCAATTTGGCTTTATGACGATTTTAACTGGCCAAGCGGAGATGCAGGCGGCAGAGTTACGAAATTTCCTGAATTTAGGCTAAAATCTATACAGACAAAGGGCGAAAAAATCGGAGAAATAAGCTATAAATCCACACACAACTCGGGACTTTTTGGAGAAAAGTTCTTTCCTAATTTGTTATCATATGAGTGTGTTGACTACTTTATAAGATGCACACACGAGGAATATTACAAGCGTTTTTCGGAGCATTTTGGTACAACAATCAAGGGAATTTTCACTGATGAACCATCAGTCGGTTATGCGTGCAAGGACGATTGCATTCCTTACTATGACGGGATTGAGAGTGACTATTTTAATTACTGCGGACGTGATTTTAATGAGGATATGTGTGCGGGATTTGAGAATTTTTACTTAAACTGCACCGTTATAATTTCAAACAGATTTAGAGACTGCTATCTATCTAAGCTATCAAGCTGGTGCGAAAATCACGGAATACTAATGACGGGTCATTTAATGAATGACAATAATCCGCTTTATGGGGTACAGCATGGCGGAGACTTTCTTAAAAATCTTGCTACACTTTCCTTGCCCGGTATTGACGAAATTTACACAGATTTTTCTGACGGATGTGAAATGTCCCTTCTTGGCACGTGTGAGTATGCAAGCAATGAAAACGGCGCTATGGCAGAGCTTTTTGCTCTTGGTCCTGTTGATATGTCTTATGATAAAAAGCGCGCTATGCTCTATCTTTGCGCATCATTTAAAATCAATCATTACTTTCTTGCAATTTCCCACCTTGATATGAGGGGAAATGCGTACATAAAGGACTATTTTAACAATTTTAGCTCCTCTCAGCCGGATTTTTCGGGCATGAAGCTTTTATCTAAGGAAGCAGAAAACGCTTCGCTAATTGCAAAAAAGGACTTTAACCCAGACGTTTACGTAAGATATCCTTTTGAGCTTTGCTCTAAAAACCTATCAAGCTGGATAGACATGTCCCCATTTTTTGAGCTTATAAACACGCTTACCTACAATCAAATACAATGGAAATTTATAAATGATGAATGCGTTTCCTCAAGCGTAATTGAGTATTTAGGAGACGGCAAATTCATATTAAACGGAAATGACGTTGATTTAACCGAATTAAAGGATAAAATCAGCCATGACGTGATTGTAACAGATGAAAATAAAGACACACCTCAAGGGATTTTTGTAAGAAAATTTGTTGATGGTACTTTTTTAGCTATAAATTTATTCGGCGAGGAAAAGGAATATTTTATCGACAAAAATGCCATGTTCCTAAAAAAATGCCAAGTGTATTTTTCTGATAGCTGCGTTGACAATACCGTAATTTGCGACACACGTCCAGCACTTAACGTAACTTATAAAAATGAAAACGCTATACGCGTAATGTATCTAAACGACGTAAAGGAAGCTAAGGTAATATGCGAATGTGATACTGATGTTACCTTTGCAATAAGAAATGATGTGGAAGCGTTTTTAAATGGGGATAAGATAATATGCCTATCCTGTGACGGTTCTTTGCCGCAGGGCATGAAAAATCTATACAAATATTCAAAAAAAATACTGCTTAAAAAAGGCGTTAACGTTATAAAAGCCGAAAATGATTTTAAATATTTACCAAGTGTGATTTTAATAGGGGATTTTACCTATGAAATTGAAAACGGTAATATTTGCACTCTACGTCTTAAAAAGCGCAAAAAAGTCCTTGAATGTGTGGATAAAATCGCTGATTTTGGTGTAGTTGAGTTTGAATGCAGCGTTGATATTCCGTCAAGCTCCACAAAATTTGAGGTTGTGGGAGCGGACATGCTAACTGAGTGCTACGTTGAAAATATAAGCTGCGGTATGAAAGCGTTTACACCATATATTTTTGATATTGATAAAAAATATCAAGGCAAAAGCGTTAATTTGAAAATAGTACAGTATTCTTCTCTTGCGCCGATTTTTGGGGACGTTGATTATTGGGACAAAAACGTTATCACATGTGGTTGGAGAGGAACGCCGTCAACAGAAAACAAGAGGCTTGGCATAGACTGCATTAAATTTTTAAAATAATTTGTTGATTTAACTGTTTTCGTATGATAGAATATATTCAACGCTAAAAAATAATACGTAGGTGGAAATTATGATAAAAAGACAGGATTTAAGAATAAGAGACCCATTTATTTTAACGGATAAGGAAAACGGCTGCTATTATATGTACGGCACTACCGATTTAGAGGATCATTCCTTACAGGCTAGAAATACATTTACTGTTTATAAGAGCTACGACCTTGAAAGCTTTGATGATGGCAAGGTGGTTGTTGATGGAAAGAAATTAGGCTTTTGGGCAGATAGAGATTTCTGGGCGCCTGAGGTTCATTTCTATAACGGAAAATACTATTTATTCGGTAGCTGTATTGCCGAGGGCAAGTGCAGATGCACACAAATTTTTGTTTGTGATACTCCTGACGGAGAGTTTGTTCCTCTATCAAGCGAAGCAAGAACTCCTGAAAATTGGATTTGCCTTGACGGAACGTTCTATCTTGAAGACGGCGTGCCTTACATGGTTTTTTCAAGAGAGTGGATTGAGGTTTTAGACGGTCAAATGTGGGCAGTACAGCTTACTGAGGATTTAAAAAGCACGGTGGGAGAGCCATTCAAGCTATTTAACGCAAGTGAGGCTAAGGACGTTACTGAGTACGAGGGAATAAAGGGCGCTTACATTACCGACGGACCTTTTATGTACCGTGAAAACGGCAAGCTCCGTATGATGTGGTCGAGCTTCAATATGGGCAGATATGTGGTGCTTATTGCTGAAAGTGATTCCATTAAGGGTAAGTGGACACACCTTGGCAGTCAATATGATTTTTGTGGCGGACACGGAATGATTTTTGAAAATCTTGAGGGGAAGAAAATGATTTCCTTACATAGCCCAAACACCGCTGACCTTGAAAGAGCGCAATTTTTTGATTTATGATTTTTAAATGTCGCACTCTCCCTCAGTCAGCTTTGCTGACAGCTCCCTCCCGGATGGAGCCTTTGGATTTCATTACACAGTCCAAATACTGCTGATTTTGAAAGAGCGCAGTTTTTTGAATTATAATTTGTAAATGTCGCGCTCTCCCTCAGTCAGCTTTGCTGACAGCTCCCTCCCGGAAGGAGCCTTTGGATTTCATTACATAGTCCTGATACAGCAGATTTTGAAAGAGCGCAATTTTTTGATTTATAATAATTAAATCCGTGAGAGCTAAACTCTCACGGATTTTATTACGTTAAATCTTTGTTAAATGAAATTGTTACGAAAGTTGCTACCACTGACCTCTGACCACTACTCCGCTTGCTTTTTCTGCATTTTTAGCCAACTGACAAACGTATAGGAATCGTTTACTAAAAAGATCGCAAAGCAGATAATTACAGACACGTATCCTAGGCTTTTAAGTGAGGCAAGTATCCACATTACAATTAAGACTAAATCGTTTATTGCGTAGGCTAGTGCGAAAAACGGACTTCTTCTAAACGTTAGATATGCGGCAATAAATGACGTGAAAATTGAAAGTGAGCTTATTATCAGGTTGACAGTACCGAAGTGTTTTAGAATAAAATAGAATATTACTGTAACCACAACTGATAAAATTGATAGGAATATCAGCTCTTTTTTCTTAATTTCGTTTACTGTAACTTGAGATTTTTTGCCTTTATAGGGATTTTTCAGCCAAGTTATAAGGGAAAGTGCCGCCATTGGCAAGGACATTCCCATATACGTTACCATTTCCCCATAATATCTGAACGTAAAGGATATTATGCCGTAAAGAATACTGAATACGATTATAAGAAGCGGTCCTATGGGATTTCCCTTTGCGTTGAATAATAATGCCGTTATGCCGATAAGTGTCGCAATTAGCGTTAAGGTGCCGTTGTTTTCAAGAAAAATAAACGCTGATAAAATAAGAATTACAGACACACTCCACAGTATTTTTTCAAATCTTGTGAAGTAGCCTAAAAATGATTTTAGCTTATTCATTAGTCTTGGGTTTATTTTTGTACAATTACGGACACGCCGTCAGGAATTGCTGTTATCGTAATATCGTTTTTGTTTAGAATTTGCTTTGCAATTCTAATCGCTTCATCAATAGTTTTGGCTGGTGTCATATGCATTTTTTCTACAATTTCATCTTCCATTTCGGACACATAAATTACTCTTGCGCGCATTAGCACACGAAGCATAATTTGCGTTTGCCATTGGTCAGGAACTGTTTCGTTTCTGCCTCTGTTTAAGAAAATGTTCATTGTTTTGTTTATATCTCTTTCATCGGCTAATTGATGATAGAAGTGGTCGCCACCGATACCGTCATTAGATTTTGCAAGCATAATTATTACGCCACCTTCATTTACGGTAGCCTCGGCTGCGGTCATTCCCTTTACGGCTTGGTACATATTTTGGTCGAGGGGGTATCCGCCATTTGTGGTAATTACAACATCGCTTTCATATGCTTTTGCGCCACAGAGAGAGGATAGGAAGTCTGTTCCCTTTTTGTGTGCTTCAACACAGTCGCCTGCGGTAGCGTAAATTACCTTTTTATCTCCGTTTAAAACTACGTTTACTATGTAAGCTAAGTTTGCTTTTTTAGCTGCCCATACCATATCTATATGGATTGGGTTATTTTCAAGCACTCCTGTTCTTGCATAGTCATTTGCGATAAACTCGGAGCAATGGTTTGCTAAAACAGTATTTCTTGCGCACACTCCCGGTAGCACGCTTTTTCTGCCACCTGAGTAGCCTGCAAAAAAGTGTGGCTCAATAAAGCCCTCGCTTACTAACAGGTCAGCTTCAATGGCAATTTTATTTACAATGCAATCTCCACCTGATGGGAGTGTGCCGATATTTACCATTTTATCATTTTCATCGCAATCGTGGATGTAGATATTCTCATTTTCAACAATATCAGCGCCAAATTTCGATACTAATTCATCCTTGGTTGTAAAGCGGTGGCAGCCTGTTGCAATTAAAATTGTAATTTTTGCATTGGGGTTGCCTTCTCTGATTTCCTTAAGCATTGGCGGGATAATATACTTGCTTGGCACAGGGCGCGTATGGTCGGAAGCGATGATAACAACGTTATTTTTGCCAACGCTAAGCTCCCTTAATGTTTTTGAGCCAACAGGATTTTTCATAGCTTCCAAAACCAAGTCCTGCTCGCTTTTTTGTGGGTCGTACTCCTCGATTTTTGATTCAAGTACAGCTTTTAGCTCATCTCCAAATGTATATTCTAATTTTTCCTTTCCGTATGGGAATAATACTTTTTTCATTTTTACCTCTTTATAAATAAATGATATTCTTATTGTAGCACATTTTCCTTCCATATTCAAGGAAAAAAGCGCATCATAAAAAATTTCGGTGTGGTAGAATAATTGTAGCATAACGTAAGGAGATGATATTATGATAAAAACGTACGGATTTTTTAAGCCACATGAAAGAATTGAAATCAGTATTGATGATAACATAACTGTAAAGGAGTTAATTAAGGAGCTTTTTAAAAAGTATGGCTGGGAAGCTAAAAACGGCTATGATTTAGTTACCGTTTACGATATGAAAAATTATCATGTAGTAACAAATACCAATAATACGCTATCAAGTGAAAATTTATCAGGCGGTCTTTGTCTTGCATATTTCAAGAAAAATGAATTTTTACATGTTGAGGGCGGTTGGGGACATCACATGATAAAAATGGATGCGGTAAAGGAGATTGAAAACCCCTTTCAGTTTTATATGTCCTTTAAATTACCACTTAATGACCACGCTTTTGTTGCAAGCAAGGACTTTTCTGTGGAAAAGCTATGCAAACTGTTTGCAACGAGTGAATATATTTACAGTTGTTCATATATTGATATTTATAAAATCAACCGTGGCAGAGCTAATTTTGAGCTTGTAAAGAGAGTTTTGGCAAGTGAAGCTATCGAAAAAGGTCTTACCGTCCTTGATTTAATCGGAGAGGACAACTTAACTACACATACAATAATGTTTTCTTAACTAAGAAAGCCAACACATTTCGTGTTGGCTTTTCTTTATTTACTCACGGACACGCCCCCCGTCCCCTGTCCGAGGCTACTTTGCGTCCATCATTGTTCCGATAAAGAACGGAATATTGTTTTCGCAGTCAATAATCATATATATAAAGGGTCTATCAAGATAAACTTCCTTTACTTCGGTTGGGTCAGCTGCTGCATTTCCATCCATTTGAACCGCGGTAACTGCGCCTGCTTTTGTTCCCTTTTCGCCAACTTGAATATAGGTTTTATGAAGCACCTTGCTTATATAGATATTTCCATCGCTCCACTGTCCTATTTTTCCAAATTCCGCATTGTTTCCGTCAAATGCGTTTGTTATTCCCATGGCTTTTAATACCTCGGACATTTCGGTGTTATATTCAGTTTCAAATTTAGGAACCATTGTATATACTGTTCTGTACTGAGCATTTTCCAAAAGTGATTTAAGCGTATCGCCTTCAAGAGAATTAACATATTCGGAAACGGTAGTACCTTCATTTGGCAGAAGCGCTACAAAAGCGTATTTTCCGCCCTTATAGTATTTAACGAAGCCTGTGGCGTTTTCATCCTCGAGATATTTTCCCTCGGCGTTATGCATAAATGCTACATTCTGCTTTGTACCGTCTTCCTTAGTAAAGGTTTTATCACGCACTTGACCTTTTTCGTAAGGCTCTAACCATTCTGCCTCAAATGCGAGGGCGTTTATTAGGTACATAATTGCTTCTTCGGGAATTTCCTCTACTATTTTTGGAATCATTTCGTCAGTTTCCTTATTAACCCAATTATTGATATCCTTTACTGTTTGGTTGTCAAATGGAGCTTTGTAAATTTCTGCGCCGTAATAGTCTGCGTTAGATTGCAGAAATTCCTGATTTACCGTAAAGCGTTCATCATCGGTAAACCAAATTGAGTTTGCTAAGCTTAATTTGTACATATCGCCCTGCGGCAAGGTGTTCATATAGGAATACAAATAAAGATTAAGTTCCTCGATACTTAGCCCGAATACCTCTTCCATCTGCGCAAGCGTCTGTCCTTCTGCGCCGTTTGAGGTCATTGCTAATGCATACAAAACAGACAGGGGAGAAATAAGGGTATTTTTACCGTTTTCGTTGGCGGTTTTGAATAAGCGAATTGCGAAATCGGTTGCATTATCATTGTGTGTGTCAAGATTTTCCGATACCGCTACAAATCTCGGTGTAACTCCATCCATAAGATTAACCGCCTTGACCTCGGCATTGCAACCAACCATATTGAACGCAAATGTGCATAAAAGCAACAAGCTGATGATTACAAGACTGAATTTTGATTTTTTCATAATTTTTTCCTCCTTAAAGATTTTGATTACAGAAAATGAAGCTTATACAAGCATTTCACTATAAATGACAGCTTTTTAGTGTAAAAGGTTACAAATTTTTGAAAAATTTTCTAAAAATACGGTATCAGCCATGATTTCTAATTTGATTTTACCATATTATGGTCGTTTTTTCAACAGGCAGTATGATTTATGCAATTTGAAGGTAAAACGAGGTTGCTACGCAAATGAAATTGTCCTAGCGGGCAAATGAAGTCGCTACGCTAATGAAGTTGAGGCTACGCCTCAAATGAGGTTGCCTATGGCAAACATATGCCCGTTAGTGTGAGTATCACATTAACGGGCATAGTGATAGCGTGGCTATCTGATTTTTACGCGCCTAGCTTTTACATTTTTAGTTCACGGCAAGGATTGGAAAAAGCGTCATATACGGTACATTTATGTGCTTTATAATATAGGCGTACAAAAAGCGATAGTTTTCGCTATTTTAAAGATAGTTATTTACTTTTAGCAATTTTATGTTAAAATAGAACTAAAAGCTAAATGCTATCAAATAATTAAGGATTGGAGAAACAAATGAAAACATTTAAAGACATTTTTGACCTCTTTGGTTTAGGCAACAATAAAAAGAATGACGCTCCCCTTAACGATACCGATAAGGCTTTAGCTGATTTATCCCTTGATAATGATACTGATGACTTAGCCGCTTACGTGCAGAAAAGACGTACTGACGTTCAAAATGAAAAAAATCTTGAAGCGCAAATGATTGAGGATGAAAGAATTGAGGAAATTACCTCAATGGATTTACCTACCGATTTTGAAAATCTTTACGCTATGGACGAGCGCGCAACAGGTATTCATACTGAAAGCATTAACGACGGCTTAGTTCTTTCACTTTCTAATCTTGCAAGAGTCGATATTGAGTATATTGCTCAAATTACAGGTAAGACGCTAAAAGAGGTTATTTACGCTCTTAAAGGCTCAATTTATCAAGACCCTGAGACTTGGGATGAATGCTTTTATAAAGGTTGGCAAACTGCCGATGAATATCTTTCAGGTAATTTAATTAAGAAGCTTAGAATTGCAAAGCAAGCCAACGAAAAGTATCACGGTTACTTTAACGATAACGTTAATGCAATTACGGAAATCATTCCCGAAGCTCTTAGTGAGGAGGAAATTTACGTAACTCTCGGCTCGCCTTGGGTGCCTAGTGATATTATTGATGATTTTATCACTCATCTTTTAGGCGAGGTTATTCAAAATCTCAGCCAAACTGCAAGCGCAACTAAGCATGATGAGGAAACGGGTATTTGGGAAATTCCATTTAAATCCCGTTATCGTACAACTCGATTTGCAGGCAGAAGCGTTACAACCTACGGTACACGCCGCCTTGAAGCTCTTAACATCATTGAAAAGACGCTTAACCAAAAGACTATTGCTATTTACGATGATGATTACGCTCCCTTTACACATAAAAAAATAAGAAAGCTAAATCAAGCGGAAACTCTCCTTGCTATTGAAAAGCAAAAGCTTATTATCAAAAGCTTTCAGGATTGGGTATGGCTTGACCCTAAGCGTAAGCAAAGACTTCATGAAACATATGAAAATCGCTATTCCTCAAATAAGGTACGCCGTTTTGACGGCTCATTCCTAAGCTGTCCCGGTCTTAATCCGGATATTAACCTTTATCCGTACCAAAAGAATGCTATCGCAAGAATTTTATTTACACCAAATACGCTTCTTGCCCATGATGTAGGCTCAGGTAAAACTTACATTATGATAGCGGCAGGTATGGAGCTTAAAAGAATTGGTATTTCAAAGAAAAATATGTACGTTGTGCCAAACAACCTAGTTGGTCAATGGCGTGATATCTTCCTTAATATGTATAAGGATGCAAAGCTACTCGTAATTGAGCCAAAAGATTTTGTTCCTGCAAAGCGTAATCAAGTATTAAAGCAAATACGCGACGAGGAATATGACGGCATTATTATTGCATACAGCTCCTTTGAAATGATTAAAATGTCCTACGAATTCAAGGTTAAGAGCGTTGAGGAGCAAATTGCCGTATATAAGAGAGCAAACTCTCAGCTTAATTCCGACAAATTCGCTAAGCAAAGAGAAAGACTGCAAAAAGAGCTATTTGAGGCTCACACAGGTAAAGCTGAGGACGGAGAGATATTCTTCGATGAGCTTGGCATTAACACTATTTTCCTTGATGAAGCTCACAACTACAAAAACGTTCCTGTAAGCACGCAGGTTGAAAGAGTTCTTGGTATCAGCTCAGGCGGAAGCACTAAGTGTCAGGACATGCTTGACAAAATCCACTACGTTCAAAGAACTAACGGTGGACGTGGAGCTGTCTTAGCAACAGGTACACCTATAACAAACTCTGTAACCGATGCTTACGTAATGCAAATGTATTTACAAAGCGGCGAGCTTAAGATGCTTGGTCTTTCCAGCTTTGACGGCTGGATTGGTATGTTTGCGGAAAAGCATACAGAATTTGAAATTGACATTGACACAGGCACATACCGTTTAGCAACGCGCTTTTCACGCTTCCACAATTTGCCTGAGCTTACTGCTCTATTTGCTTCCGTGGCTGACTTCCATATTGTAGATAAGAGCGTTGGAGTTCCTGATTTTAACGGATATACCGACACTATTACCGATAGAAGCGAGGACTTTAAGGACTACTTAAAGGTTATCTCTCAAAGAGCTGACGATGTAAGAAATCGCCGTGTTAAGCGTAATGAGGACAATTTGCTTCTCATTACAACAGATGGCCGTAAGGCAGCACTTGATATGCGTCTTATTGACGATCAGCTTCACCGTGCATCAGGCGGTAAGGTAGTTAAATGCGCCCGTAACGTATATGATATTTATAAGAAATATGATGATATTAAAGCAACTCAATTAGTATTCTGCGATTACTCAACGCCAAAGGCAGGCTTCAACATTTACGATGAGCTTCGTGAGCTTTTAGTGGGTCTTGGAGTGCCTGACTATGAGATTGCCTATATCCACAGTGCAACAACAGAAAAGTCCCGTGAAAAGCTATTCAAGGCTGTTCGCGAGGGTAAAATCAGAGTCCTTATTGGCTCTACCTTTAAGCTTGGTCTTGGCGTTAACGTACAGGATAAGCTTATAGCAATACACCACCTTGATGTGCCTTGGCGTCCTGCTGACATGACTCAGCGTGAGGGTAGAATTTTAAGACAGGGCAACACAAACGATACGGTATATATTCACCGTTACATTACCGAGGGAAGCTTTGATGCTTATTCTTGGCAGCTTCTTGAAACAAAGCAACGCTTTATTTCCTCTCTTTTAAGCGGTCATCTTTCCGAAAGAGACGGCAGCGACGTTAGCGATGTTGTTCTTAACTACGCTGAAATTAAGGCTCTTGCAATCGGCAATCCTAAAATTAAGAAAAGAGTTGAGCTTGCAAATGATCTTGATAAGCTTCTTATCTTAAAGCGTGAGCAAATCAGACTTCATGAGACTTTATCCCAGGAGCTTAACGCTTTACCTGCTAAGATTGCAAATCAAGAGATGCTTATCAAGAATGCTGAATTTGACTCTATCTATCTTACTGATGATGCATTACGCAATCAAATCAAGTATATGGTTGATACCACGGATGCTGAAATTAAGATGATTCAAGATGCTAAGAAGCAAGAAAACGAAGAGCCAAGCGCTCAGCTTGCTCTTGGCGGAGATGAAGCTATTATCAATACCGCTGAGATTACAAATGATGAATCTGTTGATATTGTAGCTGAGTCTAACGAGGATGAAGCATTCCACAAGGAAACACGCCGTGAGCAAAAGGAACGTCTTGCTAAGGAAAAGCGTCTTCTTAGATACGTGCTTGAGCATGAATTATCACATGGCGCGTTACAGGCTGAGGAGAAGGATATTCTTAAATATCGTGGCTTTACAGTATCTATTCCATGTGGAATGAGAGAGGAAGCTCCATATATTTGGCTAAAGCATGAGGGTAAGTACCTAGTTGAGCTAGGTAACAGTAACCTTGGTTACATTGTCAGAATTGACAACTTCCTAGACGGCTTTATGAAGCATCTTGATAAGCTTCAAAACGGTCTTGACTTACTCAAATCAAGACAGGAATACATTGAAGCAACTCTTAATGAGCCTGATGCTTATTCCGATAAGATTGACGAGCTTAGAGACAAAATTAACAAAATTGACAAGGAATTAGGAGTGAAGGACAAATAATGAAGCAATTAAATAACACTAATATTCCAACACTTAGCGTTGATAGCTGTATTGAAACGCTAACTGACTTATACGAAAATGCAATCACTAAGAATATACCATTTAAGAGCATCCCATCGCTTATGCTTTGGGGCGCTCCCGGTGTAGGTAAATCACAGGCTATACGCCAAATTGCAAGCAGATTACAGGACGCCACAGGCAAAATTTGCCGTGTTACTGACGTTAGACTTCTTTTGTTTAACCCAATAGACCTTCGCGGTATTCCTACTGCAAATGTTGATAAAACCCTTGCTATATGGCTAAAGCCACAGATATTTCAAATGGACGAAAGCGATAAAGTAGTAAACATCCTTTTCCTTGATGAAATTTCCGCAGCTCCTCAATCAGTACAGGCGGCAGCATATCAAATTACCCTTGACAGAATTATCGGAGAGCATAAATTGCCTGACAACTGTATCGTAATTGCAGCAGGTAACCGTGTTACAGATAAGTCCGTTGCATATAAGATGCCAAGAGCTTTGGCTAACCGTTTATGCCACCTTGAAATTGAAAGTAACTTTGAGTCATGGCAAAGATGGGCGGTTACAAGCGGTATTTCTCCAAAGGTTGTGGGCTTTTTATCATTTAGGCAGGACATGCTTATTGAAAACGAGAATATCAGCGATGATTTAGCATTTACAACCCCACGTTCATGGGAAATGGTAAGCAATATCTTAAAGCTCAACAACGATGACGTTGAAAAATCATACTCACTAATTTGCGGTCTAATCGGCAATGGTGTTGCAGTTGAATTTGCATCTTGGTGCAGAATCTTCTCTACTCTTCCCAAAATTGAGGATGTATTTAAGGGTAGATGCAATATCGTACCAACGGGTACTGATGCACTATATGCATTAGTTTCATCAATGACTTCATACGCAAGAGAAAATAGCAACAATATAAAAGAGCTTGAAAGCTCTATTGAATATGCATTCAAGCTTCCATCCGATTATGCATTCGTATTAGTTAAGAACTATCTTGCTCTAGGCTTAAGAGAAAAGCTCATAAATTCTCCATCCTTTGTAAGATTTTTACAGACAAAGGGTAAAATGCTTAACGGTTGAGGTGATTAGATGGCAATAGACCAAACTAAATCAAATGAGTATGCAACCAAGCTTCTTACATGCCGTATGAGACTTCTTCACTCCCATAGCTTTTATGGGCTTCTTTTAGCTCATACAAAATTTGCTCTTGATGAAAAGTGTGAAACAGCTTATACTGATGGCAAGCGAATAGCATTTTCTCCCACATTTTTGGAAAGCCTTTCCGATGAGGAAACGGAATTCGTTTTAATGCATGAGATTTTGCATATTGCTTTAAAGCATTGTCTAAGAGGCCACGACTATAATCAAGAAGCATTTAATATTGCATGCGATATTGTTGTAAACTCAAATATTTTAAAGTCCTTTGGGGACAATTACAGACGTATTTCCATTGGTGGCGAGCCGCTTATGCATTTAGCCCCCAACGGCAATCCGGGTCATATGTACACCGCCGAGGAGGTATATGATATGCTTCCTAAGGAAATGAAGCGTAAAAATGGCGGAAACACCTTAGGCGGTGGTGATGGCGATAATTCGCAGAGCAATTCATCACAGGGCAGCGACAATAAAAATGGCAAGGGAAATAAAGCCTCAGGCGGTGGCGGTAAAAATCAAAAGGGCAAATTCCGTGGCGGATATTTCGTATTTGATGACCATTCCTTTTGGACAAATGATGAAAATATTCAAGACATAGATGCTTGGGATAAGCATTTTGAGGATGCTTGCAAAATAGTATCTATTGAGGACCCATCAAATGCTTGCGGCTCACTTCCTGCATTTGCTGAAAGAATTTTAAAGGAGCGCAAAAAAGCTCAAACCAACTGGCGTGAGGTTTTAGACAACTTCGTTCAAGAGGAAATAAATGATTACTCATTTAATCCACCTGACAGGCGCTTTTCCGATTCAATATTTATGCTTCCCGACCTTAATGAGCCTACGGAAACAGTTAAAAATGTGCTATTTATGATTGACACATCAGGCTCTATGAGTGATGATATGATATCGCAGGCATTTCAGGAAATCCGTGGCGCTATTGAGCAATTTGGTGGCAAATTAGAGGGGTATCTTGGCTTCTTTGATGCGGTGGTTGTTCCGCCTGTTCCCTTTTCAACTGTTGAGGAGCTTGATATTATACGCCTATATGGTGGCGGTGGCACACGCTTTGACATTATATTTGATTATGTAAAAAAGGAAATGAAGGACGAGATGCCAACAAGCATTGTAATTTTAACTGATGGCTATGCGCCATTTCCTAAAGAGGATAAAGCCATGGGCATACCGGTATTATGGGTTATCAATAACGATGAGGTTGTACCCCCATGGGGAAAGCATACGGTTATTACTATTGAATAACCGTATATGCAACCTTACGGCTGATTACATGCCGTACGCTGTGCGGATTACATACACGCCTGTGGCGTGATTACATACCGTGCAAGCACGGATTACATACACAACTTCGTTGTGATGAAAGGATAGATACATGCAAATAAAAACTTTTCCAAACGGGCTTTTGTCCTCAAACGCCTATGTTGTGTGGGACAAAAACGAATGTATGATTGTTGACCTTGGCGTTAAGGTTAAATACTTAGAGGAATTTATAAAGGATAAAAATTTAACCGTTAAGTATTTAGTGTTGACTCACGGTCATTACGATCACGCTAACTATATTGGCAAGTATATAGAAGCATTTCCAAATGCAAATGTTATTTGCCATACTGATGAAATTAAGGTTTTAACCGACAAAATCGCAAACGTTTCCTATTTAGTAGGAGAGCCATGCACATACAATTATGACTATACCTTTGTTAATAACGGAGATATGTTGACTATTGGCGACAGCGAATTTAAGGTGCTTAACTTTCCCGGGCATACTCCCGGTTGCATTTGCCTTTTAAACGAAAAAAGCAAGGTAATGCTTACAGGAGACGTTATTTTTGCCCAAGGATACGGCAGAACTGACTTTTTATACGGAGATAACTCACTTATGAGAGCGTCTCTTTTGCAGATTGCAAAAATGGATGAGGAAATTGAGATTTTCCCGGGACATGGTCCAAGCACTCAGCTAAAATATATATTTTAATGCGCGATAGCGTATGGAAGGGAGCAAAATATGGGAATAACTTTATTTGTCGTTTCCGACGTACACGGACATTACACAGAGCTTATTGAAGCATTAAATAAGGCGGGATTTGACAAGGATAATCCTTCCCACTATTTTGTAAGCTGTGGAGATTTATTTGACCGTGGCACGGAAAACACCAAGGTTTATGAATTTGTAAAAAGCCTTAGACGGAAGTTTTTAATTAAGGGCAACCACGAGGATATGCTTTACAATGCATTGGAGCGAGGATATATTACAAGGACTGATGTTTTAAACGGTACAGATATAACAATTCTTGAATTTCTTGGTGGTAATGCTATCAATTCAAGTGGCTACATTAACAAAATTGATAACAAAGCCAAGATTTATGAGCTTATGTCCTTTATTGACTATATGCGCAACTACTATGAAAATGGGGAGTACATTTTCGTTCATGGTTGGGTGCCTGTTAATTTTGAGGGAGATAAGCCTGTTGCAAATGAAAAATACCGTTACGCTAGCGACTATGAGTGGGGCGATACCAGATGGTACGAATGGCAGCAGTTCTACGATGCAGGCGCAACGCTTGAAAATAAAATAATCGTTTGCGGACACCGTAACTGCGCTCTTGGCAGAATGTTTGACAAAACACGAGAGCCTGACTGCTCTGAGCCTTTTTATGGAAAAGGAATGATAGCTATTGATGCGCTGACTTATCGTAGTGGCAGAGTTAATGTGCTTGTTATAGAGACATAGCCGCAGAGTTCGCTTCGCTCACAGCCGTTAGCTGTTAGCGGTCAGCGAGATTACACGATTGATTTTAGACAAAGTATATTATTCAATTTTCAAAGAACTAAGCCTTGCTAAAAAGCAGGGCTTTTTTAATGCTCGCTTTGCTGCGCGATATGCGACAAGCGCGCGATATGCTTAAACTGTGTTTAAGCGCGATATTCCGCCATAGGCGGAGCGATATGCACCTTAGGTGCGCATAGGACAGGGGACGGGGGCGTGTCCGTGGCGGCGAAAGGGAGAAGGGGGTAGGGGGTTGAGGGATTTATTTTTTCTTCGTCTTTGGCTAAATAGGATTGGCAAGTGCAAATCTGTTCATTTAATTATTTCCCGTAAAGCAATCTTGCTAACGGCTGGCGGCTAACGGCTGGCGGCTTTCTAAAGATATTATACAATAAAAAAACCGGGACTGACCGGTATAGTTTTTCAAAAATGAAAAATTTTCATTTTTGTAGCAGTTAGCGGTTAGCCGTTAGCGATTAGCGAAATTACATATTTGATTTTCGGACGGAGAAATTTCGCCTAGCGGTGAGTTCTATGCAACCTTACGGATGAAATCCATAAATGGATGAAATCGCTCCGCGGTTTAGAAAAAAAGTCGTCCCTCTTTTCCCCCTAAGGGGGGATATAAGGGGGGAGATATATTCTTTCATTCTTGTTCTTTTTCTTTTACTTTCTTTATTTCTTGTTTTCTTTACTTCTTTTTGCTTTTTTCTTTTTTCTCTCTTTTGCTTCTTTTCTCTCTGTTTTCGTTTCTCTTTTCCTTTTTCTTGCTTTCTTTTGTTCTTTTTTCTTTCCTTTTCTTTGCTTGGTGTCTCACTCGTGTCTCATTTTGTTGCTCATTTCGTTGTACATTTTTGAAAAACCAAGACACCTTGAAGCCTTATGGTATAAGGCTTTTTGGGACTTTGTTCGTTGTGCATTTGGTTCCTCATTTAGTGTCTCACTTTTCTTTTACTATCCCTATTTTGAATTATTCTGCAATCAGCAAATCTCGCTGACCGCTAACTGCTGATGGCTGTTACGCGTAGCGAACAAAAAAGCACGGAAATTCCGTGCTTTTTATTATGTTTGTTGTTCATCCATATTTTGAGAAAGCTCCTTTTGCTCATTGGCAAACTCTGTTGCTTCTCTTTTATCTCTGCTTGTGAGCTTATAGTCCTTTGATTGTGGATAATTGATAACCACCTGTGGGAATGCAATATCAATATTGTTTTCTCTTAATAGTCTTCTGTATTCACGGTTTAAATCTCTTTCAACCTGAAATCTGTCGGCCTCGTTACATTTTGCCACAATTTTAATTGTTACATTTGAGTCCTTATACATACAAACGCCCTTATAGTATGGTCCTTCCACTATGGCAGGGATATTTTTTGAAACATCATCAAAGTTGTCCTTTAAGATTTTTTCAACAAATTCAACGGGAACATCATATGGGAAGTCGCAATCAACTACTGCAAGGGATAATTCGCGTGATAGATTGATTACATCGCCTATTGCGCTATTGTTTATAATTTTAATATTGCCTGCCGCATCAATAAGCTTTGTGGAGCGAATGCCAATTTCCATTACCTCGCCACGGAAGTCGCCTATTGTTACGATTTCGCCAACATGGTATTCATCCTCAAATATGATGAAAACGCCTGCGATAATATCAGCAATAAGAGGCTGTGCGCCAAGACCGACAACAAGAGTTAAAACTCCAACGGAAGCCACAAGAGCAGTTGTATCAACTCCGCACGCCTTTAAGATTAAAATAATTATTGCGATTGCACAAGCATATTTTACAAAGCCATCAAGAAGTGAAAACATGGTTTTTGCTTTGTTGCTTTGCTTCATTTTAATGCTGAATATAATTCTTATGATTTTACAAACAGCATATACCAAAACTATGTAAATTAGAGAATTTATTACCACAGGTACATGTGATTTTAATGAAATTAGTGTTTTATTTACATCCCAAATATTCGTTTTCATCCATGTTGCTATGGCTGAATTTGGGGCTGCAAGCTCTGAGATTATACAGCCTGCAAATAGTAATATAAATAGTGATAAAACTGCTATTTCTATTACTAAAAATACTTTTTTATTTTTTTGTTCCATTTTTTACTCTCCTTCGTTATTAAAAGTCAGTTCAAATTCTTGATAGATGCTACCGGGGTATTCTATTTCTAGCGCTTCGGTTTTTTCCTTAAACGGTGCGCATCTGCCCTTTACGGTTACAAAATCAAATTCGTTTTCAAAGGTTACCGTTGTCTTGTATTCATAATACTCACTATCGTAAATAAAGTCGCTTTGAGTTAATGAAATTTCCTCGCCCCTTGATGAAATAAGAACGATACTGTCTAAATCAAAATTCATACTTTCCCAAAGACTTATCGTTACTTCATTTCCGCTTTGCTCGGTAGTTACACCATCGCTGATATACATTTCGTTTACCATTCCTGAAGGGGTCAATGAATAGAATGAGTATGCAATTCCATCAATATCCGTACAGATATAGAATGACAATGAATATGCGCTATTTTCTAAGCCTGTTGCTATAAACATGCTTTCATTACAGTTATACATGTATTTGCCTAGCACAACCTTGCAATAGATATCGGGGTTTTCCGTTTCAAAGGTTATGGGAACTATCGCATTTATGGTTTTGTCATCGTTATAGGTTACTACGACATCACCTGGATTTACATAATGGAATATGTAATCCGCGCTTATTTCCTTTGCAGTATCAACTGTAATTTCAACCTTATTTGATAGGATATCTCCGTTTTCGTTGGTAAGATACAATGTGTATGTAATAGAGGTATTTTCACTATAAAAGACCATTATCTTGCCATCGTAGATATATTCCTCGGTTGGATTTTCGGGGTCAAGTGAGCTAATGACCTTAACTCTGTCTGAGCCGTTGCCGATATATTTTAGGAAGAAGGATACTCCCTCCGTTTGTAAATCAACAAGGGTTTCAACTTCTAAATTTGTTTCAAATGCTTTTGTGGAAGTTTCGCCGTTCAGAGTATACCCATCAAGGTTAATTTGTGGCATTATATCCACACTTAACGCGGTATTCTTTATATTTATAGACACATATCCCTGTGAAATTTCCTTATTTGTTAGCTTAATCGTTTCCTCGGTTTTGTCGGGGTATGTGATTATAAGGTCAACATCACTTGCATTTTGTGTATCAAAATTTACTTTAATTTGGTTTTCGCCATTTAATGATATATCGGTTATATTAACGCTTGGCTTAATTAAATCAATTTTTCCTATACTGTGTGTTGAAATAAGCTTTTCCTCTTTTTCGCCTACTCCGTAAATTTCAAATGTGAAATTATATTCGGTGGCGGTGTCTATAATAGGAATTACTATGGTTTTATCATTTTCTTGGGACTCTGTGTGAATAATTTCACTATTTTGGTTTGTAGCAATAAGCTTATAATAATATTTATCATCAATATTTTCAAATAAAATTGGCACGACCAATGTCATTTCGTTCCAATTTACCGTGATTTTATCTATGGTTGGCAAGATAAATTTGCCTGTATAGGTATCAGGTGGTGGAGTTGGCTCAGGCTCGGGCGGTGGGTTTGGTAGCTGCTCCTCATATTTTAAGGTTTGGAATTTAACCTCAAAATGTGTTACATCTCCAAATGCAGTATCGTGGCACACTAATGATAATGTATATTCCCACTCAGGCTTTAAGCCTTCAACTCTGTTTTTGTATTTGCCATTTTTTTGAGCCTCAAGCTCAATATTTTCCTCGTTTGAGGTGCTTACCACAATGGAATATCTACTGTTTTCATCAAGGTCGGATATATCCATTTCGTATTCAACATAGTCATAGCCTGCTTCTAATGACCTCAAATCGACGCTTGGGGCGTTTACAATTAGCGTAGTAGTAACTACAACCGATGCAACTGCAACCGTTGCCGTTGTTGCGATTGTTTTTACTGAATTGAATATTTTGTCAATAAGAGTTTTCGAGGAGCCGTCAGCGTTTTTCCTTTGGCGCTTTTTCTTAGTCTCAATTGTTGTAATCTCGTTTTGTGAATTACTTTGCTCCTTGCCTAAGCCGTTTTCCTCTTTTTTCGTTCTATATTCCTCGGCAGGGAAATACTTATATTCATTTATAGTGCTTGTTTCTCTTGACTGATAAAATTCGCCATTATTCATAAGCTTTCCCTCCTTAAATCATTCTATTTTTAATATATCACTAATTTCTAATTTTTTCAAGCATTTTGTCGCAAGCGGTCAATTTTTGGCGCAAAAGGAAAAAGTCTAACGAAACAGTTAGACTTTTTTATAAGGTTATATAACCTTTATGCTATAACAATTATTAACATAAACTTTGTTTACGCCAGCATTAAGAGTGAAGCTTTGCTGTTCGTTTCCAAAATAATCATAAATCTTGTATTGTCTTTCGGTATCAGCTTCAAGGTAGATATAATCAAATCCTGTGGAGTTAAAAATATACTCGGTATCATTTTCCAAAATTGCAGGTACATTTTGGTATAAAACAGTAATACCTGTGTCGTTCTTTTGGCTCTTTGCATATGAGAAGTTAGCATCAAATCCGCTAACTAAAAGCTCTCCATTAAGAAGTATATCACGATTTCTACGCCAAAAAGCAAGGTAGCTTTCAAGTAGCTTCTTATGCTCATTTGAAATATTATCAAAGCGTACTGAAATTTGAGGCACACAGAACATAGTTGCAAGAAGCTGATACATTACGCTTTCGTTAGTATCGCTTCTATGCCACATAAGCATGTCGCTATGTACTGCGCTTTTGCCTGATGTTAATCTTAAATCAAGAGAGTGTACTCTATTTAAAATTGCATCGTTTGGGCAATCGGTAACACGAAGCATATTGCCGTATTTTGATACGATAGGTCCAACATAGGATTGGCGGAATTCAATTAAAATTTCGGGATTAATTTCCTTTAACTTCGTTGTTACCTCTGAAAGCAATCTGTCAAGGGCAACCTCAATAGATACGGTATCCATATCCTCGTAATTTGTTGGGCTATCCTCTGTTAGTCTGAAGCTATCAATAAAGTCAAGCTTTAAGCCATCCCAACCGTATTTTTTTACATAGTCAACATAGATATTAACAAGAAAATCTCGCACATCCTTGAAGCGAATATCAAGTATTGATGCATTCATGCGATAGTTGTTATATAGATACTTTCCCTTGAATTTTTCGTAATTTTCGCTTTCAAAGCCCACAAAGGGAACGGAAAACCAGAACATAATTTTCATATTAAGCGCGTGGATATCATCAACGAATTTTTGCATATCGGGGATTTTTGTTTTGCTTATTTTCCAATCTCCGCAAAATGCGTATCCACGGGAATTATCATCAGTTTGCCATCCATCATCAACGATTACGGTATCCATGCCAAGAGACTTGGCGATTTTACATTCCTCTAAAATCTCATTTGGAATTGTGTGCTGATGGAAGCTATACCAGCAAGAATACATTGGAAGCGTTGCTTCGTTAGGAATATATGCTTCTCCGCCCCACCATTTTTTTGTATCCATAATTGCTTTTGCAAGGGGGATATTTCTCTTGTCAATTCGGATAGTTACAGAGTATTCGCTCATTTGAGGGCAAATAGCATCAAAAAAGTCAATTTTATATCGTAGCGTTGCATTTTCCTCACACACGCCCGCCTGTAATTTGGTTGGATTGGCTGTATCGCTAAGAGCTATTAGCTCTCTATTCATATCGTTTTTGCTGTAAATCGCCATAAGAGGCATACCTGAGGCTGATTTGCTTATTTCCGTGCGCATATCCCATTCAGGTCTTAAGCTATGATTAAGGCTTGCTTTTGATGACCAAAAGCCAATCATATCAATTTGGTCCTCCTCCCAAATAAGAGAGTAAACCGATGGGGATACGGTCTTTTCAAACTCAATTTTTAGTAAATATTCACACACCTCGCCACCTTTTATCTTAGTAAGGGACTGATTTTTTATTTCGTTTTCTGTTTCTACATTAATGTTTAAATTATCAATTGTAAAGTTCATTTTGCACCTCGTAAGATTTGATAATACTATTGTAGCATACTTTTACTCACTTTTCAATAAATTCGAAATATATGTACGAATATTATGTTGCAAAAAACATGTTTTAATGTTATACTAATAACAGTTAATACGCGAAATTTATAAATTATATTATGCAACAAAGTTGCAATATGAATTTCGAAGGAGAAACAAATGAACAACGAAAAACAAATTGAAAAGAAACAATTTGATTTAACAAGTGTTATATCAAACGCTATCAAAATTCCCGGAGTCAAAGTATCAAGAACCGACTTTTTGACAGAACAATTTAAAGAATGTGATGGAGATTCACTTTCTCTAATATTAGAAAAAGGTCCTATTGCTTTCGGTTGTAAAAGAGAAGAACTTGAGAAGAAAGCAAAAAGAATCATAAAAACACGATCTGCTTTGTCAACCGGTGCATCGTTCCTTGCAGGTCTTCCCGGTGGTTTGGCAATAGCAGCCGCTATCCCCGCCGACTTATTGCAATTTTACTGTGTTGCTTTAAGAATGGCTCAAGAAATAGCATATTTATACGGTGAAGAAGACCTATGGTGTGAAAGTACTCTAGATTATGAAAAGGTTGAAAATCAGTTAATTCTTTACTGTGGAGTAATGCTTGGTGCATCCGGTGCTTCTCAAGTGGTAAGATTAATGTCCTCTGCTCTTTCTAAACAAGCGTTGAAAAAGTTGCCACAAATGGCTTTAACTAAAACATTTTATTATCCAGTTATCAAGTCAATACTCAAGTTTTTCGGTATATCAATCACTAAAAAGTCATTTGCTAATGGAGTTTCCAAAATCATTCCCGTTGTTGGTGGCGTAATTTCCGGTGGAATAACTCTTGCGTCTATGCTTCCTATGGGTAACCGTTTAAGAAAAACTTTAGATAAAGCACATTTTGATTATACTTTAGATGACTACGAAGCAGACTACATTGACGTTCAAGAAATATTCAATGATGAAAACGATGACAATAACGAAGATATTATTATTGAAGTTGATGAAACAGACATTGTTGAAGGCGATGAGGTTTTAATAAATGAAACTTGCGAAAACGAAAATCCTCTTGAAGAAATAAAAAAAGCAAAAGAACTTCTTGATATGGGAGTTATTAGCGAAGATGAGTTTAATGACATAAAAACAAAAATGTTGGCGAAACTTTAATGCTTCACATACAAAAAACACACTCACATTTATCTGTGAGTGTGTTTTTTTATATGAATTGGTGTTATGCACACGAATTGCACCTGCGGTGCATACCGACTGCTGTCGACTGTCTCTAACGGCTGCGACTTGTCGCTTATACAATTTTTTCAAAATCGGCGTAGCCGTGCTTACAGAGTGGGCAGATGATGGATTCATCGATTTCGCCCTCGTGGATGTAGCCACAGATTTTGCAGACATAGCCGACCTTGCCCTCAGTTTCTGGCTTTGGCTTTACATTTTCGTGGTAGTATGCATAGGTCATTGATTCTCTGTCGGACAATACTCTTGCTTCTGTTACGGAGCAGATGAAAAGTCCGTGGGTGTCAAGGTCAATATAGTTTTCTACCTTTAATGACATAAATGAGTTAATATATCTTGGTAAGAAAACGAGACCGTTATCGGAGCGAAGTGGCTCACAATCGGCAAATTTATCAACGTTTCTGCCACTTTGGAAGCCAAATGCTTCAAACACCTTAAATGGTGCATCGGTTGTTAAACAGTTAATGTTCATTTTGCCTGTTTGCTTAATTATGTGGTGGGAATAGTTTTCCTTGTTTATTGCTACCGCTATTCTATTTGGTGAGTTAGTTACTTGGGTAACTGTATTTACGATTAGGCCGTTATCCTTTTTGCCGTCGTTTGATGTAACCACATAAAGACCGTAGCCGATATTAAATAAAGCGTTTAGGTCGTTTTTGTTGGCGGTTTCATCCTGTCTTGCAAGGTAGTCCTTACATAATTCCTTTGCTAAATTATCAAGCTGCTCCATGCTTTCTTCGTTTAGTGCGGACATAATTTTAACATTGTTTTCTGTATAGGTAATGTTCTTTGATTTTTCAAGCATTGACTTCATTACCTTATGAGCCATAGGCGCCCAGCTACCGTTTTCTATAAATGCAACTGTGCGGTTTGCGAAGTTTCTCTCGGTTAGGTGGTTTATAAACTCGCGCATAAATGGGAAAATTTCCGCATTATATGTTGTGGTTGCAAGAACTAATTTATCGTAACGGAATGCATCCTCAACTGCCTCTGCCATATCGCATCTTGCAAGGTCGGTAACTACTACCTTTGGGCAACCCATTGCGCGTAATTTTTCTTCAAGTAAAATTACTGCTTTTTTAGTGTTACCGTAAACTGAGGTATATGCAATTACAATGCCCTCGCTTTCAGGCTGATAGCTTGACCAAGTATTGTATAAGTTTATATAATAGCCAAGATTTTCAGTTAAAATCGGACCGTGAAGTGGGCAGATTTTTTCAATATCAAGTGTTGCTGCTTTTTTAAGCAAGCTTTGCACCTGTGCGCCGTATTTGCCTACGATACCGATATAATATCTTCTTGCCTCGCAAGCCCAATCCTCTTCCACATCAAGAGCGCCGAATTTGCCGAAGCCATCGGCAGAGAAAAGCACCTTATCGTAGCTATCATAGGTTACGATAACCTCAGGCCAATGCACCATTGGTGCGCCTACGAAGTTAAGAACATGCTTACCTAAATTAAGGCTGTCGCCTTCCTTTACTACTACCTGCTTATCGGAAAAGTCTGTGCCGAAAAATTGCTTCATCATAGCAAATGCTTTAACCGATGATACAATTTTAGCATTTGGATATGCTTTTACAAAGTTATAGATATTTGCAGAGTGGTCAGGCTCCATATGTTGGACTACTAAATAGTCAGGGGCTCTGCCATTTAATGCATTTTGTAAATTGTCAAGCCATTCGTGTGTAAATGATGCATCAACAGTATCCATTACTGCGATTTTATCATCTACGATAAGGTATGAGTTATATGCCATGCCGTTTGGAACAATGTATTGTCCCTCAAATAAATCAATTTTATGGTCGTTTACGCCAATATATTTTATATCGTTTGTAATTTTCATTTTTATACTCCTGAATATGCGGCAAAGCCACAGTCGATTGGTAATACTACGCCTGTAATGGCAGATGCGGACTTATCATCGCAAAGGAATAATGTTGCGCCAAGTAATTCATTTGCGTTTACATATCTGTTCATTGGTGTGCCGTTTAAGATTTTTGCGCTTCTCTTGGTTGGGTTGCCGTTTTCATCAAATAATAAGCTATAATTTTGTGCTGATACTAAGAAGCCAGGGGCTATTGCATTACAACGAATGCCTGTGCCTGCAAAGTGTGTTGCTAACCACTGTGTAAAGTTGGAAATACCTGCCTTTGCTGCTGAATAAGCAGGAATTTTTGTAAGTGGTGTGTATGCATTCATTGAGGAAATATTAAGAATACAGCCCTTATTTTTTTCTACCATA
Source organism: Eubacteriales bacterium (assembly GCA_045127235.1). GTDB lineage: Bacteria > Bacillota > Clostridia > Oscillospirales > CAG-272 > RGIG2000. The sequence continues at coordinate 50,113 of JBGVPY010000107.1, read as the reverse complement.
TCCTTGGCAAATACTTGTGTTGGTAAAAGTGTGCCTTGGAAGTTAAGCTTGAATACGAAATCTACTCCGTCAGGCTGAAGGTCAAAGAATGATTTTTTGCCTTCCTCTGCTTCGTGATGATATTCGTTATCGGTGGTTGCTCTTGGATTGTTTCCGCCTGCTCCGTTTACTAAAATATCACATTTGCCAAGGTCGTTTAATACTGCTTTGTGAACTGCTTCAAGGTTTTCAACATCTAATACATTAGCCTTGTAGCCCTCACAAATAAAGCCCTCTGCTTTTAATTCGTTAGCAAGATTTTTTACAGCGTCCTCATTTAAGTCAAGTGCAGCAACCTTTGCTCCGCTTTGTGCAAATGCTCGTGCCATTTCTCCGCAGATAAGTCCTCCTGCGCCTGTAATTACTACTACCTTATCTTTGTAGTCTATGTTTAATGGTAAGTTTATCATTTTTAGCTCCTTTCAGTCGCAAGCTGTTAGCCGTTAGCGGTTAGCAGTTAGCGAGGTTAGATTATTGATTTTTTCAATATAATCACAACGAAGTTGTGTATGTAATCAACACGAAGTGTTGTATCTTGATAAAAATCTACTGATTTTTATCAAGGGTGTCCCACACTCCAAGCATATACATAATGCCTAAGGCTCTATCGTATAAGCCGTAGCCTGGGCGTACATTTCCTGGCTTTTCATCCCATAGGTGTCTGCCGTGGTCAGGGCGGATATAGCCCTTAAAGCCACAATCGTGATAAGCCTTTAAGATTTCAATAATGCCTGTATCTCCATCGCAATCACGGTGGCTCGCCTCGGAAAAGTCTCCGTTAGGGAAATGCTTTACATTTCTAATATGTGCAAATGCAATTCTATCACAATGCTTTCTTACAATGTCGGCAACATTAGTATTTGGATTTGCATTAAGACTGCCTGAGCATAATGTTAGACAGTTATATTCATCATCAACCATTCTTAAGAAGCGGTTAATGCTTGGCTCATCAATAAGTAATCTTGGAAGACCGAAAATATCCCACGGTGGATCATCCATATGAATAGCCATTTTGATATCACACTCACGGCAGGTTGGCATAATTGCTTCAAGGAAGTATTTTAGGTTGCCCCACAATTTTTCGTGGTCAACGCCCTCGTATGCTTTGAAAAGCTCATCAAGCTTTGCCATTCTTTCAGGCTCCCAGCCCGGGAAGGACATACCGTACTTTTCTGTAAAGTCAAGAATGTACTTTGCCATGGCGTTATAGTCATCTTGAATCATATTCTTTTCATAGAAAAGTGCAGTTGAGCCGTCTCCCACCTCATGGAAAAGGTTGCTTCTTGTCCAGTCAAAGATTGGCATAAAGTTATAGCAAATTACCTTAACGCCGAATTTTGATAGGTTACGGATTGTGGTTTTGTAGTTTTCAATATATTTATCGCGGGTAGGTAAGCCGATTTTAATATCATCGTGAACATTTACGGACTCAACAACATCCATATTAAAGCCGTACTCATCAAGCTGCTTTTTTACCTCGGCTATTTCTTCTTCATACCAGATTTCGCCAGGCATTTTATGGTGTAGCGCCCATACGATACCGCTAACCCCTGGTATTTGCTTAATGTCAGATAATTTGATACGGTCGTTTCCCTCTCCGTACCATCTAAAGGTCATTTGCATTTTGTTTCTCCTTTTTGGTTGGTTTCTTTATCTTATTAAGTTTAGAATTGATTTTAAGAAGTTCTTCCTTTGTAAAGTACACATTACGCATACCTAACATTCCTGTAAAACGAAGTACGGAAAATCCGCCTATCATATTCATAACACCGCTATTCATTTCAGGGTTTTTAGATTTCTTTTTCTTTTCTTTTTTCTTTTTCTCATTACCATTTTGTGGTTTTTTATTACCGCTCATTTTCTTTGCAAGAGTTAAGAAAAGTCCCATAAACCATAATTTACCGCGGAAAGTTTTTGTAATTTCACCGATTTTATCGTTTAAGTTAAATCTGCCCTCAACTTCGTTTATATCAAACCAATTAAGTACAGCACCTTGCTCTCTTAATACATAGTCAGGGTTAAATTTTTCCACTTTGCGAATGGTACTTTCGTCGGTGTATTCACCTGCTATCGCTTTGATTACACTTTCGCCTTTATTTTCAACTTCAAAGTAGAAGAAGTGGTCAGGGGCGGTCTTTTTGCCGATAGATACTCCGTTTACGAAAAGTTCAACCTCGTCAAGGTTTGAATATACGGTGATTTTAGTTATATCTTCTATGCGGTCAATATATCGTTTACCACAGATATGAACAAATTTTTCCTCTGATAAATGTGCTTTATAAGCATAGAATGCGTCTTTTTTGTATTTACGGTCAATGGTAATTAGACCCTTATGGTTTTGACCGTTTTCGCCACCCTCGTTTCTTGCGTCAGCGCCAAAGTCAAACATATTCCATACATGAGTTGCCCAAATGTACTTGCGTGAGAATAGTTGACGGATTAATGACTCGTGATATACCGCTTGATATTCCTCGGTATAATCTCCGCTTTCAGGGTTTGAGTTATGGTAGTTTAATGCTTCACAACCATATTCGGAACAGCCTATTGGTTTATTTGGATATTTTTCGTGGAATTTATCAAACCAAGGTCCATATTCGTCAAGTGTGCCACCATACCAACCAAAATAGTGATTATATGACACAACATCGGATATATGAACATATTTTTCGTCCATATCGCACATTGAAATACAAGCAACAGTTGTTGGTCTTGTTTTATCCATTTGGTGGACTAAATCGTTAAGTCTTATATGATTTTCAATTAAGTCTTTATCTCTTGCTCCGTCCATTGTGATTTCATTGGAAAGACCCCACACACAGATAGAGGGGTGGTTATAACATTGAACGATAAGTTCTTTCATTTGAGATACGGTATTTTCATTTCCGTCATACATATGGCGGGATATATATGGTATTTCCGCCCATACTACCATACCGAATTTATCGCAAAGGTCATAAAAATATTGGTCATGTTGATAGTGTGCAAGTCTTATAGTATTTGCTCCTACCTCGCATATAAGCACCATATCTTCGTCATGGTGCTCTTTTAAAAGTGCGTTACCTATATCTTTTCTATCTTGGTGACGGCTAACGCCTCGGAGTGGATATTCCTCTCCGTTTAAGATAAATCCTCTTTGAGGGTCAATTTCAAAATAGCGGCAGCCAAATTTTGATATAACTGTATCAATCTCTTCATTATCTCTTAAAATTGACACTTTTAAGGTATAAAGATATGGGTCTTTTCTACCGTTCCACAAGTGAGGGTCATCTATCGTTATTATACAGTTTGTATCCTTAATTTGCAATACTTTTACCGTATTTTCTTCCATGTCAATTATGGAAAAAATGAGAGAGTCTTCCTCTTTCATACCTACTATGTAGGTATCAATTGTAATTTCTGCTTTTTTCTCGCTTACTTTCGGTGTAATTTTAAGTCCATTACCGCCAAAATGTTCTAACTCAAAATGTGTTGAGTTGGTGCATACAATATTCACATCACGGTATAAACCGCCATAAAAAGTAAAGTCGGCAACTTGTGGGTAAACTTCCTCGTTTGGTGAGTTATCAACTATTACGCATAGAACATTTTCTTCTAATAAAAAGTCGGTTATATCAACACGCCATGTGGAATATCCGCCGTTATGTGTCGCAATTTGATTACCGTTTAAATACGCATATGCACTTGAGTTTGCGCCGTTTATTTCAAGATAGTATTTTTCGCTTTCAGGTAAATCTTTTTTTGATATATTTTTTCTGTATAAGCATTTGCCACGAAAATAATCGTTGCCACCGTCTTGACCGTCAATGCCATTCCATGTGTGAGGTAATGATATATTTTCAATATTTTCTGTTGCTTCTAAATTGTCGGTGTTTTTGATAAACTCCCAATTTTCATTTATGTTAATTATTTTACGCATATTTTCTCCTTAAAAAAGGGAGTGTCAGCGACACCCCCCTGTAATTTTACCAATTAAGCGTCAGCGTTATCTTGGTTTTTTCTTGATTTAAGAATTTCTACATTCTCAAGAACTTTTTTCTTATCTAAAGTATAAACGAATGCAAGGACAACGCCTACTACGATATAAAGTATAGCAGGAACTAATGTTGCTATATTGTAAATACCGTTTGCAACTTCACTTGTTTGTTCAGCAGCGCCCTCAACATAACCGATTAAAGCAAGTGACCAACCGCCCATAGCACTTGCGATTGCTTGACCGATTTTACGGGAGAATGAGCATACTGCGTATATTGTACCGTCTTCTCTTACGCCTGTTTTGACTTCGTGGTCGTCAATGATATCGCTAATGAATGCCCAAATAATAAGATTAAATAAACCAAAACCGAGTGAACCTACAATGCTGAGTACAACATAAAGCCATACATTTTCTGTGTGAATAAAGAATAAAAGACCATATGCAACAGAACCCATAATTGCTGCAATGATACCTACTTCTTTTTTACCGAATTTTCTTGAAAGAGGTACTGCTGCCGGTGCTAATGCAAGTGCAGGAACGAAACCTGCCGCATTGATTACGGTAAGACCCATTGTATTGTTAAAGAAGTCTTTGAAAATATAGTTATTGATTGTTTGGTTAAGCATTTGTGCACCAAGGAATGAGATATAAACGACAACTATACCGATTAAAGCACGGTTTGAAAAGAGTGCTTTGATTGTTTGACCGAATGTAACATTTTCTTTTGCGGTATCGTCAACAGGGATTCTTTCAGTACACATATAGTAGCAAAGGAGATAACAACCTACTGATAAAAGTGCTAATATTAATGCTACGATCGGGAATGATTCGGGAACAACTACTGAAATTTCTTGTCCATTTTGTTCGATTTTCTTGTATAAGAACATTGGAATAACTACGCCTACAACTACTTGTGGAATAAGTGAGCCTACGCCACGGAATGTGGATAATGCTGCACGGTCATCTGCTTCATTACTCATAACGGACGCCATTGAGCCGTATGGAATATTAATTGCAGTATAACATACGCTACCCCAAAGTAAATATGTGATAAACATATAAGCAATACGAACGCCCATTGGTGTGTTTGCAACCGCTGTTTGATACATTAAAAAGCTTGCAAGTGCAACAGGACCGCACACACGAATAAGCCATGGTTTAAATTTACCCGCTTTACCTGCTTTTACCTTATCGGCAATTCTACCCATTAAGGTGTCTGTAAAAGCGTCTACGATTCTTGAAAGTAAGAACATTGTACCTACCAACGCTGCATTAATTTTGAGTACATCGGTGTAGAAAACCGTTAAGTACATACTTGCCAAAATAAACATAAAGTCGTTAGCTATGTTACCGAACATATATCCAACTTTATCTTTTGTGCCAAAGGGTTTTAAAGACTGTTTCATATCCATAGAAATCCTCCAATGAAGTTTTTTATTTATTATAACATTTTATAATAGATTGTTGTTAGAAGAAAAATTTGAAATTATAGTAAAATTTTTATATTTGTGTTGATTTTTAGTAAAAATTGTTGTATGATAACTTAAAGAGGTGATATTATGAAAATTGAAAGTCATATCGATTTTGCTCGTGAACTATTAAACAAAATGCATATTTCTTCGGTTATAATAAACGACCCTGACAATTTTATATCAAGTTTAGTTGATAAAAATCTTCGTTTTATGATTTTCGGTGAAGAAAATTATGCAAAATTACTTGTAAACTCACCAAATGAGGCGAAAGATAATACGGTATATAGATTTTGTGACGAATATAAATGTACTTATATTTTTTTAAAAATTCCCCACTCTGTGTCTGAATATCTATTTGTAGGGCCATATTTACTGTCACTACCAAATGAAGAATTTATTGAATTAAAATCATTAGAATTAAGGTTAAACGAATACCAAAAAAGTGAGTTTTACACCTATTACAGAAGTTTACCTATTATTGAAAATGAAAGTATTATTTTAAGTATTATTGACACTTTGGGCGTTTTTATTTACGGAAGTGCGGAAAATTTTAACACAGAATATATTGACTATGAAATTTTTGATTTTAATAAACCTGTTTTCGCCTCGGAATTTGTAAACTCGGAATATTCTTCAAGTTTATTGTCCCTTGAAATCATTGAACAAAATTACAAAAACGAAAATTTTCTTATGGACGCAGTAAGCAAGGGAAAATTAAACAAGGTTGACCTTATAACCTCTCATATATTAAACCAAGGCACGGAAATGCGTACAAGCGACACACTTCGCAACCGCAAAAATTATTTGGTTATTCTTAATACAATTTTGAGAAAATCTGCTGAATATGGGAAAGTACACCCTTTTCATATTGACAAATTGTCCTCATTTTTTGCTAAAAGCATTGAAAATCTTTTTTCGGTCGAGTCAAGTCTTGATTTACAAAAGGATATGATAAGAAAATACTGTCTGCTTGTTAAAGAACATTCCTTGAAAAACTACTCACCTTTAATTGGCAAGGTTATCACGCTTATTTCCTATGACCTTAGTGCAAATCTTTCATTAAATCACATTGCATTATTAATGAATGTAAATGCAAGTTATCTTTCTGCTACTTTTAAAAAGGAAGTGGGACAAACTCTTACAGATTATGTTAATTCAAGTCGTATGGAGTTTGCAGTTTATATTCTTTCCCATTCAGACAAACAAATTCAAGTTGTTGCCGAAGAATGCGGAATACTTGACACAAACTATTTTATTAAGTTATTTAAAAAACAATATGGACTAACGCCTACACAGTATAAAAATCAAATAAAAATCAACAAAGTTTAAACAAAAAGCCCCGAAAGTGTCTGTCTTTCGGGGTATTTTTCACTTTATGAGTAAAATTGCGTTTTATTTTTTCATTTGTTTTAGGAATAATAAAACTGCTAAAATTAGCGATACTAACGCGTAGGCTAAAACTACTAAAAGGTGCGTAAAAATTTCTCCGTAGTTGCCTACTAAGACTGCTCTTTCCATTTCTACCGCGTGAACGAATGGAAGTGCATATGCTATCTTTTCAAACACTCCCCCTACTAATTTTAAGTCAAACCAAGCACCTGATAGCCAAGCGGTTAAGTTAGTTAAGAGTGCACCGCAAATTCCGCCTACCTGCTTATCGTTTAAAATACTGCCAAAAAGCAAGCCAAGGGAAATAAAGAGAATTGACACAGGTATCATTAAAAGTATTGCTAAAATGATATTTATAGACACATCAAGCCCAAAAATCATAGCAAACATAAAGCAAATTATACTTTGTAAAATTGATATTGGTATTATAGGCAAGGTGTAGCCTAATATAAAATCAAGTGGTTTTAGGGGTGTTGTATAAAGGCGGTTTAAAAATGATGTGCTTCTGTCCTTTGATATAAGTGTGGCGGTAAAAAGCGTCATAAATGCTAAACCAAATACGGTAATGCCCGGGGTTAGACTTTGAATTTCAAAAAGAGGTACGGGAATTGATGATTGTATTGCGCTTAAAAGTAAAATAAGCACAACGGGAAAGCCGATACCGAAGCATAAATTTAAGGGGTCTCTTATAATTTCCTTAAAATTTCTTTTAGCAAAGGATAATGCTCTCATTTTGTTTCCCCCTTTACTACTTTAATAAATGCTTTTTCAAGTGTGTCTGTATTTGTTTTTTCTTTAATTTTGTTTACAGTATCGCACTCTAAAAGCTTACCGTCCTTCATTATTGCTACACGATCGGAAAGCTCCTCGGCTTCTTCCATATAGTGTGTGGTTAAAATTATGGTGGACTTATTTTTTAGTGATTTTATAATGTCCCATAGCTCACTTCTTGCTATAACATCAAGCCCTAAGGTTGGCTCATCAAGGAATAATATTTTCGGCTCACTTATAAGCGCTAACGCTATACTTAATCTTCTTTGATATCCGCCTGAAAGCTTATTTGCTTTTTTATTCATAACAGAATTTAGCCCAAGAAGTGTGGATAATTCCACGATTTTTGAGTTTTTTTGCTCCTTATTAAATCCAAATATACCGCACATTAAATCAAGGTTTTCCTTAACGGTAAGTCCCTTTGCTATTGCGGTTTCCTGTGGGGATACGCCTATAAAGGTTTTAATTTCGCTATCCTCTGTGATAATAGATTTACCAAGCAGGTAGGCGTTTCCCTCGGTTGGCTTAGTAAGGCAAGAAAGCATTTTAATTGTGGTGGTCTTGCCTGCTCCGTTAACGCCTAAAAGGGAAAATAGCTCTCCCTCGTTTATTGTTAAGGAAAGATTGTCAACGGCGGTAACGTCCTTATATTTTTTAGTTAGATTTTCAATTTTTATTGCTTCCATTTTACTCTCCTACATGGTGCTTTCTTATACCTTGGTATGCATCGGTCATCATTTTACTTATAAGCTCCATATCAAGCTCTAAAAATGAGGTTGCTATCATTGAAGCAATACCGTGAACAAATGTCCATATTTCAAGGTGCATAATTGTTGCGGTTTCGTGGCTAACTCCGTTTGCTTCCATAATTATTTCAACTGATTTTTCAAAATCGGATGTTGTGGGAAGCACTTGTCCTTTTCTATCGCACATAAAAAGCATTTTAAAAAGATTGGTTTCTTCCTTGGCAAAACGAATGTACGCCATACCGAATGCTTTATACTGTGGATATTTTCCACTTTTCGCTTCACTTTCTAAAAAAGATAAATATATATTGTGTGATTGTGCTGAAATTTCCTTTTGCAGTTCTTCCATTGAACTGAAATTTGAAAAGATTGGCTGTGTTGAGCAGTTAAGATATGATGCAATGCTTCGTGCATTTAGCGACACCTCTCCCTCTTTTCTTATAATTTCAATTCCTGCTTTTATTATGTCCTCTTTTGTTATCTTTACCTTTGGTGGCATAGCTGCTCCTTTATATATCAAGTGTTATATATCAAATGTTATTTTATCATAAAAGAGTAGCTCTGTCAAGTAATAAATTAAAAATTTGCACAAACGGTAGTCAAGATGCTTGTCTGTGCAAATTCAATATTATTATGAGGATAATTTAATATAGTGGCTTGGGTATTTCAATCAATCCCGTTAAATAATCAAGAGATATATTATAATACCGTGCAAGAGTGATTATATGGTGTAGTGGCATTTCTTGCACTCCGCTTTCATATCTTGCATATTGCTGTTGCTTCATCCCAAGAAGCGTAGCAATTTCAGTTTGACTTTTGTCGCTATCCTCTCTTAGGTCTTTAATTCTTTGGTAAAAATACATAATATTTCCTTTCCGTCTTCAAGTCATTTTGTACAACAAATAGATTGTAGCACACAACTTGCAAGTTGTACTTGATTTACAACTTATTTGTTGTTATAATAGAGATGTAACAATTTATTAGTTGTAAAGGAGATTATTATGAACAAATTGATTGAAAAAATGTGGTATGAGGAATTTAGACCTGCGGAAAAGCATTTTATTTATAATGAAGAAATAAGCAGAAAACAATTATTTCTTGATAAATATGAAGAACAGCTTCGTAAGTTATTAGATGATAAAGAGGAGAAAATTTTTGATGAATTTGTGAGTGCATTTTTTGATATTTTAGATTTGGAAAAATTAGATGCATTTACCGCCGGCGTTCATTTTGCAGGCAAAATAGTAAAGGGTTTATTTATTGAATGACTAATATATCTATGCAAGGCACCACTGGCGGCTGGCGGATGGCGGCCGACATATCTGCTTCGCAGAGCGATATAGCGTACTATGTACGCGCGATATAGACCACGCTTCGCACGGTCGCGATATAACCGAATAAATTCGGTAGTGATATGCTTTCGCCAAGCGAAAGCGCGATATGCACCTTCGGTGCGTGCCGACCACTGACCATTGACCACTGACCACTGACCACTGACCACTAAAAAACAAGCCAAACGGAATTTCCGTTTGGCTTTGTTTTTATAATGTTTTGTAAATAGTTTTTAATTGTGGATAGATAGATGCGAAAATACGGTAGTATTTTTCGTACTCTTCAACGTCCTTTGGCTGATGTGGGCTTGTAAACTTAATAAGCTTACGGCACGCTTCCTCAACGCTTGAATATACGCCTGTGCCTACGCCTGCAAGGATAGCAACGCCAAGGGCAGGACCCTCGCCTGCTTCGATTGTTTTAACCGGCAAGTTAAATGTGCCACAGAGCATTTCACGCCATAGAGCGCTAGTTCCTCCACCGCCTACTGCTACCATATCGGAAAGCGGAATATCCATTTCCTTTAATACCTCTAAGCAGTCGCGAAGTGAGTATGTTACTCCCTCTAATACTGCACGAAGGAAATGCTTTTTCTCGTGCATTGCGCTAATGCCGAAAAATACTCCTCTTGCATCGGGGTCAAGGTGTGGTGTTCTCTCTCCCATTAAATATGGAAGATATAAAAGGCTTTCTGCACCGATTTTAACAGTAGCTGCAAGGTCATCAATTTCCTTATAGTTAAGCTCGGGAGCAAAATTTGTTCTAAACCATTTAAGGGATAGTCCTGCGCCCTGAGTTACGCCCATAACGTGCCATTTGTTTGGCACTGCGCAACAGAATGTATGCACTCTGCCACCCTTATCAATTACAGGCTTATCTGTATGAGCATAAACTACTCCGCTAGTTCCTATTGTTGTAAATGCCTTTCCGCTCTCAACAACGCCTGAGCCAACTGCAGCGGCTGCATTATCGCCTGCTCCACCAACTACCGGCACTCCCTCTAAAATGCCAATGCCTGTTACCTTGCCTGTTATCTCTACACTTTCATAAACGGGGGCAAGAAGGTTTTTATCAATATTTAATTTTTCAAGAACCTCATCGCTCCAACATCTGTTTGGTACATCAAGCAATTGCATTCCGCTTGCATCAGAAACCTCTGTCGCAAACTCGCCTGTTAATCTATAACGGATATAGTCCTTAGGTAAAAGGATTTTAGCGCATTTTGCGTAATTTTCAGGCTCGTTATTTCTTACCCATAAAATTTTTGATGCGGTAAAGCCTGTAAGAGCAGGGTTAGCGGTAATTTCAATAAGTCTTTCCTTGCCCACAAGCTCGGTTATTTCTTCACATTCCTTGCCTGTACGCTGGTCGCACCAAATAATTGATGGGCGAATAACCTTGCCGTCCTTATCGAGCATAACAAGACCGTGCATTTGACCGCTTAAGCCGATACCGCAAATTTTGTCGTTTTCGTTTTCAATGCCATCGGACACAAATTTTAAAGTTTCATAAACTGCATTATACCAATCCTCGGGATTTTGCTCCGCCCAACCGTTTTTTGGTTGGTACATTGGATATTCTACTGTTTTTGAACGGATTTTATTGCCGTTTTCATCAAAAAGAACAGTTTTTGTGCCTGATGTTCCAATATCAACACCTATTAAATATCTCATTAGATGCCACCGAACATAATTTGGTTGATAACGCTTTCAAGGTATTCTTGAGCGCCTGATTTCTTTTCCTCAACTACATTTAATTTAAGTGCATACTCGCTTAAGCTTTCAAGTGTTGCCTTACCGCTAACGATATCTAAACCGATGCCTGTATTATAGGAAGCATATCTTTCCTTTACAAATGCATCAATTCTGCCGTCCTCAATAATCTTATATGCAATCTTAAGACCGAGAGCAAAGCTATCCATACCTGAAATATAAGCAAGGAAAATATCCTCGTGAGTCATTGAGCCTCTTCTTGGCTTAGAGTCAAAGTTAAGACCGCCGTTTGTAAAGCCACCTGCTTTTAATACTTCAAGCATACAGTATGTTGCGTTATAAACGTCTGTTGGGAATTGGTCTGTGTCCCAGCCTAAAAGGTAGTCGCCTTGGTTTGCGTCGATTGAACCGAATGCACCGTTAATTCTTGCAGTTGCAAGTTCGTGTTGGAAGGTGTGGCCTGCAAGTGTTGCATGGTTAGCCTCAATATTCATCTTAAAGTCCTTATCAAGACCGTACTTGCGAAGGAATGCAAGAACTGTTGCAGTATCAAAGTCGTATTGGTGCTTTGTTGGTTCTTTTGGTTTTGGCTCAATGTAGAAATCTCCTGTAAAGCCCTTTGAACGAGCGTATTCTACTGACATCTTTAAGAGTCTTGCAAGGTTGTCAAGCTCTAAGCCCATATCGGTATTAAGAAGTGTTTCGTAGCCTTCACGTCCGCCCCAGAATACGTAGCCCTCGCCACCTAATTCAATAGTGATATCAAGTGCTTTTTTAACCTGTGCTGCTGCATATGCATAAACATCTGCATTTGGTGCTGTGCCTGCACCGTGAACGAATCTTGGATTGTTAAAGAGGTTAGCTGTACCCCAAAGAAGCTTTTTATTATACTTCTTCATGTTTTCCTTGATAATTGGAACGATTACATCAAGATTGTCTTGGAATTCCTTTAAGGAAGCTCCCTCTGGTGCTATATCCTTATCGTGGAAGCAGAAGTAGTCAATGCCAAGCTTATCCATAAGCTCAAAGCCTGCTTCAACCTTCTTTTTAGCAATTTCCATAGGTGTTAAGCCACCAAATGACTTATCAACTGTACCGATACCGAACATATCTGTTCCATCGCCACAGAGTGTGTGCCAATATGACATAGCGAAGCGAAGCTGCTCTCTCATTGTCTTACCGCCGATAACCTCGTCTGGATTATAGTACTTGAAGGAAAGTGGATTTGTGGACTTAACGCCCTCGTACTTGATTTTTTCAACATTAAAAATACTCATTTTTTATACCTCTTTATTTATTATTTTTAAAAATTTCAATATTAATTTTTCCGTTTTTCTTTACATAAACGGGAATTCTTTCAATAGGTGCATCGGCTAAAATGGTGTTGCCGCCATTATATTCCTTGCCTGTATATGGGTCAATCCAAATGTCGCCAAGTGGTAAATATACCTCTCTTTGTCTTTGACCGAGCTCCATAATAGGACATACTAAAAGACTATCGCCAAACATATATTCGCTATCAATATCCCACGCTTTTTCATCCTTTGGATAATCGTAGAATATAGGTCGCATTGGTGGAGTGCCTTGCTTGTGGGCAATTTCCATAATTTCCTTAATATATGGCTTCATTCTTTCACGAAGGAAAATAAAGTCCTTCATAATTTCAAAATTATCCTCGCCATAGCTCCAAATTTCGTTATCTCCACCGCTGAAGCATTGTCCGCCGCCCTTTGCATTCTCATCAGCAGGAAGGTACGGATTACGGTAGCCGTGTAAACGAAGGACAGGACAGAATGTGGCATACTGGAACCATCTTACAGTAAGCTCACGGTATTCGGGGAGTGATGGGTCCCCTGTATCAAAGCCGCCAACATCGGTAGTCCACCACGGAATACCTGCTATTGCCATACTAAGTCCTGCGCGAACTTGGCACCTAAGCGCTTCAAAGGTTGGCATAATATCGCCACTCCAAACTAAAGCGCCATATTTTGCGCTACCTATCCATGCGCATCTTACTAAGCTTAATATTTCCGTTTCTCCAACGGATTTAAGTCCCTCGTAAAAGCCCTTTGCATAGTCAACGGGATAGATGTTGCCTACCTCGGCACAGTTGCCCTCATAATAACGGTGGTTGTCAAAATCGTACATTATGTATTCAGGCTCAGCTTCATCAAGCCAGAATAAGCGAATGCCCTTATCGTAATAATTCTGCTTAGCTTTTTCCCAAACGAATTTTCTTGCCTCGGGGTTTGTTGTATCGTAATATGTTGCGGGATGAACGAACTCGGTATGATTTCTTGGTCCTCGGTCATTACGAATAAGCAGTCCCTTTTCAAGCATTTCTTGGTAGTTTTCGCTCTTAAATTCAATAGTTGGCCATACGGACACCATAAGCTCAGTACCCATTTCCTTAAGCTCCTTAGCCATAGATTCAGGGTCTTGCCAATAATCGTAGTCAAAGCGGAAGTCTCCTTGATGTGGCCAATGGAAAAAGTCGCAAACGATAACGGACAGAGGAATATTTAACTCTCTGTATTTCCGTGCAACGGTCATTAATTCATCTTGGGTACGATAGCGAAGCTTTGATTGCCAAAAGCCCATTGCATATTCAGGCATCATAGGCGCTCTGCCTATATCTTCCATATATGTTTCAATTATTTCCTTTGGAGTATCTGCAACGATAATTACATAGTCAAGCTCATCGGTTGATTCTGCCTTAATTTTAGTTACATTTTTGCCAAAGGTAGCCTCGCCTATTGCAGGCAAATTCCATAAAAAGCCATAGCCATTGCTTGATAGGAAAAATGGCACGGATGCTTGAGAGTTTCTGTGCGCCATTTCAAGAGTACAGCCTTTTAAATTTAAATATGGCATTTGATACTGTCCCATACCGAATATTTTTTCGTTAGGGTCGCTTTCAAAGCTCATAGTAAGCTGATATTTGCCTAAAAGGTTAGCTTTAAAAAATCTCGCGGGTGTTTTTAAAGGCTGGAGCCTTAACATTTCTTCAAGAATTTTTTCGTTTCTTTGGTTATATATTGTGATTTTGCCGTTTTTGTCAACTTCCGCCTTAGCGTTACCATTGACAATATATGCAACCTCATATTCCTTTTGCTCGCCGTCCTTTAATTCGTATCTTTTTTCTATTGTAACATCGGCTTTTCCCTTTTCAATATCAAGTAAAGCGCGATTTTTATTTGATAGTCTTCCCTCAGGGGTTGCTCTTACACGAAGTGAGTTTTTTCCCCAAGGCTCAATTCTAACTATTTCTGAATTAAAAAAGCGAACGAGTGCATTTTCTTCATTTTTGAATAGACTCATATATACCTCGTTTTGTGTTTTATCATTACTATTTTACTATATTATAAATATAATTTCAAGACCTATATTACATATTACTTGGACAAAATTTAGCTTTTATAAAAAAGAGCTACACGGTTTTTCCGTATAGCTCTTAATTTTATTCGGTTATATCTTCCTTGCTTTGACCATTTAATACGTCATTATATGAAACGAAAGAGTATTTTTCGTTTTCATTAGGTGCGAAAACCTGTAAATATGAATACTCGGATGTCTTTTCCAAATCCGTTGCTTCAGCGTCTGTTGCTATAACGTATGCGCCCATTGCAAGCTTAATATCCTTTTGGTTATCCTTAAAGCCTGAAATTTTAAGCTCAAACATTCCGTAGGAGTAGCCCTCAATTTTTGCAACGACTGCATTATTTATTGCATTTCCATTTTCATCAAAAATATAGCCATCTCCAAGTGTTGACTGTAATGCGGCAAATGCACCGAATTCAAGTGATTTCTTTGATACCTCTTCGTATTCCTTGATTGCTTTATTATTTACAGAGAAGCCGATAACAAGCTCTGTTCTGCCGTTTTCAGGGGTTGAGTAGCCATCGCAGATAAAGAGTGGAGCTATAATTCTGTCATATGCATTGTAATTACAAACGGTACAAATATTTTTAACAGTGATTGGCTGCATATATGAATCAACGTTAATAGCGCCGATTTCGATAGTGCCGTGCTCACCGTTATTGTATGCTAAGCATACGCTATAGCCAACAACGAGATTTATGCCTGTATACGTGTTTTCATCTACGTATTCGCTTGTAGGAATTACGTTAGCGCCACTAAGTCTTGCGCAGGTTGAAAGCACGCTTGCATCACTGCCTGTGTAAACGTATACTGTATTTGCAGACTGAACGTTGCCCCATGAGCCGTCACCGAACGTATCGGCAAATGAGGTAACTGATGATGGGATATAAACCTTAGTAAGCTTTGTGTTACCGATAAATGCATTTTCTATTGTGGTTACCGTTTCAGGTATTTTAATGCTCGTAAGCGCTGTCGCTAACTCGAAGGTGCTCTTTTTAATTGTAGTAATTTGACAATTTTCAAAATTTTCAAGAGTTGTTGCACCGGTTGAATAGAAAGCACTCTCGCCTATGCTTGTAACGGTTGAAGGAATATAAATGCCCGTTAATTTATTACTGCCTGAAAATGCTTTATTTCCGATAGTTGTAAGCTGTGAGGTAGGTCTGATGGTTATGCTTCCGCCATTTTTGAATGCAGATTCAAAGGCGCTTGTATTTAACGTTGTAACTGAATCAGGTAAGGTAATAACGAGATTTTGAGTGCCGTCAAAAGCCCATGCGTCAATGGTTGTTAGCTGAGTAAGCTCGCCAAAATTCACAATATTAACACCCTTAGCACCTTGGAAAAAGCTACCCGGAATTTTCGTAGTATTATCAGGAAGCTTAATATATCTTAATGCAGAGCATGAGGCAAACATAGTTTTAGGTAGATTTGTGCCGTCTATATTTTCAAAGCCATAAACTGACGCTAGCTTTGCGTTACTGTAAAACATTTTAGCCGCGCTTGCAAAATCGATAGCGTGATTGATTTTAACCTCAACTAAATTAGAGTATTTAATCATACAGCAAACGCCTGCCTTTGCGCTTACTACGCTACTTGGGAAGGTAAAGGCAACTATTGAGTTAAGACGCTTACTATCTCCGCTACCGTCTATCACATAGTCGGCGTAATAGGTTGTACCGTTAGCGCTGTTAAACTCAGCCACTGCTGATGCAAGCTGTGTTGCGATAAGATCAAACACACCGTCTTCTCTTTCATCAACAACGTATGATGATGGGAAAACATAATAAGATGGGTTATCAGTGTTTCCGTCAGTCAAGATACAGAGCGCATCCTTGTCTGTGCCTGCGTCGCTGATTTTGTTAAGGGTTGACACGTACTTGCTTGCATTTTCAAGTCCAGGATTTGAGGATAACTGAATTACCGTGCCGTACTCCTCGCTTTCTGTTTTGGAAAAGATAATTTCCTCAGCGAAAGCAGAAATGGCAAATACAATAGCAAGAACAGCCATCATAAGGCACATTAAAAATAGTTTCTTTTTCATTGTTGGTTTCTCCTTTGTATTTTACATTTTATTTTATAATTAAAGCGCAGGCGCTTAAATATAGCATATTTAATTCTATCCTAATTTCATTATACATAAAAAAATATTGATTTTCTATCCATAACATGATAAAATATAGTCAAAAAGTAAGGTTTTTAGAGGTGTAAAATGATTATTTATCAGCTTGAAAACATAGGAAAAGCATACGATTATAAGAATAATTACCATTCGGATTGGTATGTTCCCCCTCACATTCACGAATTCAGCGAATTTGTTTTTACTAAAAAGGGCGTATTTCATATGAGCCTTGACGGTAAGGAATATACCGTTCCTGAAAATCATTTGATTTTTGTAAGCTCCAATCAACTCCACGAATGCCGTTGTAAAGCCCCCTCGCAGATACAATGTGTTGTATTTTCAAACGATTTTATTCCTATTTTTCACTCAATAATTAAAGGAAAGGAATTTGAAAATCCTGTTTTTGATTTTTTCGATAACAAAACGCTGATTGAGGCGCTTGGCGATACAGACAACAACAAGACGTTAAAAATATGCGGCTTACTTAATGTGATTTTAGATTTTATGCTGGAAAAGGGATGCTTAATTTCAAAGCGAAAAAACAATCAAAAATACGATTGCTTTCAGCTTATCATAGATTATATTTCAAATAATTTCAAGGACGATATTCAGCTTTCTGACGTGGCAAAAAGGTTGGGATATCACGAAAAATATCTTTCCTCAGCAATGCATTCGCTTACAGGCATGAATTTCAGAACGTTTTTGGCTTTATACAGAATTGATTACGCTAAATCATTACTGTTAAACAGCGCTGACAATCACTACTCTATTTCAGAAATTGCCACAAAAAGTGGTTTTTCCTCTCTTAACACCTTTAACAGAATGTTTTTAAAATTAACGGGGGTTACGCCCTCTAAATTCAAAAAAGAGCATTCCCTCTCATAAAGTACTCTTGTAAAAGGAGTGTATTTGAAGCTGAATTTTAAGCATAAATTGATAATTACGCATTTAAAAAGACATCGAAGCACAATATCATCAAGTTAAGAAATTGAGGAAATCTACACCTCATCCGTCAGCTGCGTTGACGCCTTCCCCAAAAGACAAAGGGGAAGGCTTTTCATTTAACTTAACCATATTGTGCCGAAACGTCTTTTTTATTAATCAACTAAGATGTAAACCGGCTTTTCGCTTACGTTTACTGAGATGTAGCCGAGGCTATCTGCCTTAACGTCTGTCTTTTTACCGTAAACGTTGCCGTTTTCATTTTCAACGATTGTTGCGCTTTCGCTATCAATTCTTAATTGATAGTTGTTTGATACAGTACCATCAGATGTGCCACACCATACAGCGTATGCTGTTTTGCTGTCCTCGGTCGTGTACTGATAAATATATACGTTATCATCGTAGGCTTCAATTTGCTTATTAAACGTATAGCTACCTAAGGTGTTCTTTAAGGTATATAGGTAGTAGTAGGAGTCCTTCTTGAACTCTACTGTGTTTCCATTTTCATCGTATCTATAGCCGATTACACCTGACGTGCCGTACTTACCAACCGTTTCTTCATCAACGCCACCGTCCTCGCACATGTACATAGATGCCTTATCAACTCCGCTTGCGGAAAGGAGTAAATATGTACGGGTTAGCCACATAGCTTGAACCTCTCTGCCTGTATAGGATACGCCTGTTTTTTCATTAGCGTATGCATGTGATGAGGTTGAGGTAGCGTAGCTTTGGTTAGTATCCCAGCCAAACTCAGTAATCCATACTTCCTTTTCCGGATAATATTTATCTCTGATTTTAATAAGCTGTGATAATGTATTTACAATTCCCGCTTCCTCAGGACATGCGCCAACGGTTGTTTTGTTTCCGTTTGATAATGTGATTGTTTTTGTCATATAGCAATGCACATTAAATGCATCAAAGGCTACCTTGCCGTCATTTCTGTTGGCTTTCATCCAATAGCATAAGGAAGTAATATATTCGTTGCTTACAGCGGATACGCCTGCCATTGCAGCCTTCATGTTAGGGTCAGCATTCTTTAAGCCAAGATGGTATCCCTTAGATGTTTCTGTTGATACCATTGTGCGACAATGTCCGTCATATGCGGCAGATGTTAATGCTGCTAATTGATATGCGGAATAGTAATTATGAATACCGTTCCAGCTACCCTCAGGCTCGTTACCAAGCTCAATCCAATTAAGATAGTTAAGACCAACCTTGTTTGCATCGGATACATGGAGAGCTAATGTGTTAAGTAGCTCAGCTGATGAATTTGTACCGTATCTTGCTGAGAATGCAAACATGCTGTCAGCGTACATAAAGTAAGTATGAGGGTTCATCTTATCATAGAAGCCACCCTTAACGAAGCTTCCGTTTGATTTAATTGGAAGATTATTTTCATCAACCTGATTTGATTGAGGAATATTTACTAAATCCCATTGTACGCAAGGAATTACATTTATTCCTGCATTCTTATAATCTCTGTATTGGCTATCAAAGTTACACATCCAGCTATTATTAAAGAATGCTGCTTTGCCCGGATATGTTTTTAAATCATATGACCAACCGAAGTTGTGATATTCTCTTAATACTGTTGTGCAGGAAACAGAGTCAATAGGTGTATTACCGCCACCGCCTGCAACGAAGCCACACATACCCATCATTTCGCCAATAGTTGGAAGTGAGCCGATTTCAGTTGCTATTTCATCGCCCTCTCCGTTTTGATAGCCATAAATAAGCATTTCGTAAGGCGCGCTTCCATCCTTAAAGATAATTTGGATATAACGAGTGTCGCTATTTATCTTAAATTCGTTCCAGCCAACTGTTGATTTAGTTGAAATTACGCCATCCCACTTGGAATCATCTGCATATGCATCGGTAGGTGTATCGCTCCATCTTACCTTAATATCTATGTCCTGTGTATCAAAGTACAAATATGTACTGCTTACATAGTGCATGCTTTCAAGGTCAACGATTGGGCTTAGATCCATGTTGTAAAGAACCGTATCGTTTTTATCCGTGATTAGTCTTGGTAGCTGAGATGTTGGTGTTGCTTTTTCAGCGCCTTGCTCATCAAAAAGCTTAGCGAAGGAATTAAGAAGCTCGCCACTATATACATTTGCATTATGGTAGTCAATAGGGATAAGCTTATTTCCACCAACTCTTACAGTTGAAATTTCGCCATAATTTGAGCCGATATAAGGTCTTATAGCCACATAGTAGCCGTTATTTAGGCTTGCATTAAGATTAAATGTAGCCGTGTATTCCTTATCGCCTACTACCGTTGCATTAAGTAGCTCTGCATTTGCAAAATTGCTATTTGTAATTTCGCTTGTGCTGTAACGGATTTCGTAATTTGCGCTTTCTCCGTAAACATTAAAGAGAAGCGTTACAACTCCATTTTTAATGCTTTCAACTCTTAAATATTCAGCCTTACCAAGCTCTAATGCTTTAATTGTTTTCGTTTCTGTTTTATCACAGTGAATACACTTAAAGATTGCGCTTCCGTCAGCGTTATATGTTGGCTCGGTTATATAGCTTACAAGCTTTGAGTAGTTGTGTCCCACCTTTTCAATAGGTGTTTGTGTAACGTTTGAGCAATACTTACACTTATAAACCTCGCTACCATTTACTGTGCAGGTAGGCTCGTTAACTGATGATAAAATCTCGTAGCTATGATCAACCTTTGATGTTGCTTTTTCAGTTACCATACCGCAGTAACATCTGTATTGCTCCTTGCCCGCCTCTTGACATGTTGCTTCCTTAGTTGCTTTAACAAATTCATTGTATACATGAGTATGAGAAAGTCTTGGGTCTTTAATTGTACCCTTCATTACAAGCTCTGAAAGCTTAAATGTATATATGCATGATGGTCTATCAGTCCACTTAAGACCTGTTACTGTAACTTCGATTCTTTTCGCTTTTACGCTTCCGTTAGAAATTATTGATATAGTTTTTTCTTCAGTAGCATGAAGGGTAGCAGTTTTTGTGTTTACGCCGGTGGCGTCATATATACGGAGTTCTGCATATGTCCAGTTACCTAGAACATATGCTTTTAGCTCAGATAAAACAATCTCTCGGTCAAGTGTAATAACAAGGGTATCACCTATATTACCAAACCAGTCATCGCCCGGTCCGTACAAGCCACCGTTTGCAGTATTACCGTCAACTACATTCCAAACATTATCAATCGCAGGGTTAAATTCGTCAGTAGTAATATTTGTTATATAATCCTTGCCGATTGTTACATTGCTAAGTACTTTATCAATTATTTCTTCTCTTGTTGCGCCGCAAACGATACATCTAAATGTACCCTTGCCTGTGCTCGAGGCAGTTGGTGCGGTTGTCAATTTAACTAGCTCGTAATATTGATGCTGTCCGTCCTTGGATATTATCTGTTGCTCCTTGATTACGTAGTTACATACGCTACAGCATAGTCCCTCTGTATATCCGTCAGTACCGCAGTCCGCTGCTACCGATGGAATTATTACAGCCTTATGTCCTGTTGCTTGAGTGTATCTAACCTCACGCTTTAAGCAAAGTAGGCAGTCCCTTGTGTCAATTCCGTCAAGTAAGCAAGTTCTTTCTTGGAGTGTGGTCCATTCATCAAACTTATGATTACAGCTTTCCTCTCCGCCGTTTTTCTCAACGTATAAATGATAGTTGTCTGCTGAAATATTGAACTGAATATTGCTCTTTAAGGTGTCAATATTTACTGAGCCACTATCTCTCTTAAATGCAATTCTAATATAAAGGTTATCGCAATTTAATGTGCTTCCGTTTTCAAGGATATCTCCGTTTTTAAATGTGTAGGAATATCCCCAATTTTCGTAGGCTGATGTGGTGTCGCTTGGGTTACAGTCAATTATGCTATTAGCTACGTACGTGCCGTACATATCGCTATAACAGTAAATTACGAATTTATGGCCTATGCTTGTCGGTAATGAAATTGAGTCGCCCTCATTTACCTTAATAAATGATGTGATTACGTATCTTGAAGCATCAGACGCAAGATATGAGCCTGTTTGGTCAAGCATATAGCTTTGAGACCAATTTATGTAATTTTCAACATCTGTTACATATTTTCTAAATACGGGAACTAACGTTACAGAATTTTCAATAATAGTATTTTCGGTATAAATTACTTGCATATTGCTTTCATCATACCAGCCAACGAATACGTCGTTTCCGTTTTCAGCCTTTGGTGTTATGCCAAGCTTTTCGCCAACGTAGCAGTTTTTATCGTATGTTTTGTCCCCGTCCTTAAAGGTTACTAAAACGCTGTTTTTCTCCTCAGTAATATTAAAAATGATGTCATTTTCAATATCCGTATATGAAATAGAGCTATTATCCTTTGACTTACATACTAATCTTACATAAAGGTCATTTATATCAAGCTTATCGCCATTAGATGCTTGTGAGTCTTGGTTAAATGTGTATTTTTCGCCATTTACGTTGGTGTATCCGCGATATTCGTATTTACCGCCTATGTAGTTATAGCAGTATATCATAAATTCCGCGCCTGCGCTTGATGAAATACCGATTGTATCGCCGTTTTTTACCTTGATATAGTTTTCAGTAACGGTATATGATGATTCTGCGCTTACTATTTGTCCGTTTTCAGTATTGATGCTTTGGCTGTTTTGCCATTTATTTAGCTCATTTTGCTTTCCTGTAACCGCATCAAAATTGATACCTGACATAGTGCCGAGGGTATTATTATCATAGTCGGTTGTTGGTATATTCAGCTGGAAGTATGATGTTAATTTTTCGCCATTTGCATTTTCAACAGTTACTCTGCCGGCAAAAATTGCATCGTACTTATCGTATTTTGTTTTACCGCTTTCATCAGGCTTGCCGTAGTTGATACGAACGTCTATTTTAGAATAGTGAGTATCAAATTCTCCTGTTGATACCTTGCTTGGATTGTTTTCATAATTATTTGCGCCAGCCAATAAAAAGCCGTATGTGATTTTGCAGCCATTTATTCTTTCGTATTCCTCAATCAAGGAAACATTGGCTGAATAGCTAAATGAAAGTCCTCTGGTTTCATCGCTCTTTTCAGGCGTTGAGTAGCCAAGCATTTCAAAAAGAGGAGCTTTTTGAGCTTGGGTAATATTGTTTGCACACGCATTGTCTGCACATGAGCAAGAGCTTGAATATACGCCCTCGGACGTAAAGCCGTTTTCGTATGTAAATGCTTCTGTTACAATATGGTCGCTTGCGCTAACTAAAAGAGCAAGCATGCACGCTATAAAAATAGCTGATAAAAGTACTAATATTTTCTTACTACGCTTCATATCCCTCTCACTCCTTAACCAAAAATTTGTTCCGCATCTTGCGTTATAATTACGGAGTTATCCTCGGGAAGAATCTCAAGACTAAATCCTAAAAAATCATTAAAAATATTTCCTGCTTCTGCTTTCACATATACAGGCGTAATATATTGCTTCATATCTATATTTACACTCCTTGTTTTTAGGTAATTTGATATTTATACCGTATTTTCAGCTGATACGTCTCATTATTAAATCCGTACATACCTACGATATATTATAGTTCTTTTTGTGTAGAATGTCAATAATATAAATATTTATAAATTTAAATATAGCATATTGCACAAAAACACGCGCTACTTTTTGTATGTTAATAATAACCGTGCGCCTCGATAAAAAAAAGAAGCACAGATAATCTGTGCTTCTTTTATACTTTTGATTTTATCTTATGCGATTGCCGTCAACATCAGTTACTCCATACACAATAACAGTTTGCGCACGAAGATACGGCATATGTCGTGTGTACACGCCAACGTTACTAATGCCCATTTCATACTCAGCCTTTCTTGCAGCTATTATTGCAACTGCCTCTGCCATTGCACGTCCATATTGCTCATAGGTTCCGTCCACGTCGAACTCGCGTGATTTCCCAATTATGCTTATTTTACAGGATTGATCCTGTGCAGTAATTGCCACACATGCGCCAATCGAATATAAGCTATTTGAATTTTTCTTGCTTACAATATCTTCTTTAAAAAGCTCATAAGCTACACTCGCCATTTGCCGAACGTATGATTTATTCATATACTGTTCTCTAAGTTCCTGTTGCTTCTTTTCTTCTCTGTTTCTGCCAAACATAATAAGCTCCTTGATATTAAGTAATTGGCAAGCCTAAATAAAATTAAGCTTGCCAAAATATTTATTAGTCAACTACAATGTAGATTGGTTTTTCGCTAATGTCGATTGTTACATAGCCAAGATTGTCAGCTTTAAGTGTTGATTGTACGCCGTCAATGTCGCCGTTTTCGTTTTGAACTAATGTTGCGCTTGAGCCACCGATGCCTAATTGATAATCCTTAACAACTGTACCATCTGAGGTTGGACACCATACAGCGTATGCTACCTTGCCCTCAGCTGTCTTGTATTGGTAAATCATTACATTGTCTTCATATGCTTCAATCTTTTGATTGAATGTATAATCGCCAAGAGTGTTCTTTAATGTATAGAGGTAATAGTAGGATTCCTTCTTAAATTCTACTGTTTTTCCGCTTTCATCATACTTAAAGCCGATTACGCCTGCTGTACCGTACTTACCAACGGATTCCTCTTCAACGCCACAGTCCTCACACATATACATAGTAGCCTTGTCAATTCCTATTGCGGAAAGGAGCAAATATGTACGGGTTAGCCACATAGCCTGAACCTCTCTGCCTGTATATGAAACGCCTGTTTCCTTGTTTTCATATCCGTGGGCTGAGGTTGATGTTGCATAGCTTTGGTTAGTATCCCAGCCGAACTCAGTAATCCATACTTCCTTTTCTGGATAATATTTATCTCTTAATGCGATAAGGTTAGAAAGTGTTTTAACAACATTTGCTTCCTCAGGGGATGCGCCAACGGATACTGAGCTTCCGTTTGCAAGTGTAAGTGATTTTGTCATGTAGCAGTGAACATTAAATGCATCAAATGCGGTTTTGCCGTCTGCACGGTTAGCCTTCATCCAATAGCACATTGATGTAATATATTCGTTGCTTACAGCTGATACGCCTGCCATTGCAGCCTTCATGTTAGGATCGCCATTCTTAACGCCAAGGTGGTATCCCTTATTAATTACAGATGAAGTCATTGTACGGCAATGTCCATCGTATGCTGCTGAGGTTAAAGCTGCTAATTGATATGCTGAATAGTAGTTATGAACGCCATTCCATGCGCCCTCAGGCTCGTTGCCAAGCTCAATCCATTTAATTGTGCCAAAGCCTGATTGCTTTGTGCCTGATGCATGTAGGAATAATAAATCGCCGATTGCTGTATTAGTACCGAAGCGAGCTGAGAATGAGAACATATTATCTGCATATGCAAAATATGTATGTGGGTTCATCTTATCGTAGAAGTCGCCCTTAATAAAGCTACCGTTTGACTTTCTTGGTAAATTGTTTGAGTCAACCTTATATGATTGAGGAATATTTACTAAATCCCATTGAATACATGGAATTACATTTATGCCTGCTTGTGAATATTTTCTGTATTGCTCATCAAAATCGCCCATCCAGCTACCGCTAAAGAATGTAGCCTTATTTGGATAGTTTTCAACTGTATATGACCAGCCGAAGTTATGATATTCTCTTAATACTGTTGTGCAAATTACGGAATCAATAGGTGTATTACCGCCACCACTTGCAACGAAGCCACACATACCCATCATTTCTCCCATAGTTGGAAGTGAGCCGATTTCTGTTGCTACTTCATCGCCGTCTCCATTTTGGAAGCCGTAAATGAGCATTTCATAAGGAGCGCTTCCGTCCTTAAATTCAACTTGAATATATCGTGTTGCATTATTGATTTGAATTTCATTCCAGCCGGGAGCTGTGGTAAATTTCTTTACTCCATCCCACTTAGAGTCCTCAGCCATAAAATCAACGGGAGTGTCGCTCCATCTTACAGTTACATTAACACCCGGGTCCATATAGAATAGATATACGCTGCTTACATAGTGCATAGCTTGAAGGTCAACGATTGGGCGAAGCTTCATGCCGTAAAGCTCTAGGTCGTTTGTATCTGTAAATATCTTACTTAAAACCGTTGTAGGGTTCTTTGTTCTTTCAGCTGCTTGCTCATCAAACATTTTAGCAAATGAGTTTAATACCTCACCGCTATATACATTTGCATTTTTCTCATAATCAATAGGAATTAGCTTATTACCACCTAAACGGATAGTAGTAACATTGCCATAGTTTTCGCCAATATAAGGTCTTATTGCTACATAGTAGCAGCTATTTAAGCCTACGCTGAGATTTAATTTTGCAGTATATTCCTTATCTCCTGTTACGGTTGCATCAATTAATGTTGCATTTGCAAAGTTTTCATTTGTAATTTCGCTTGTGCTGTAACGAATTTCATAGTTTCCGCTTTCTCCGTAAACATTGAATTTAAGTGTTACCATGTTACTTAGCATTGAGCTTACTCTTAAATGCTCAACGTTTCCAAGTGTCAAAGGAATGATAGTTTTATTTTCAGTTAAATCACAGCCGATACACTTAAATACAGCTTGACCGTTTTGGGAAAGAGTTGGCATTGTAACATAATTTACAAGCTTTTCAAAGATGTGTCCCTTAGCGATTATTTGCTTTTCACGCTTATCGTTACATGTTTCACACTTATATGTATATCTACCGTTTTCAGTACATGTTGCATCCTTCTTAGAATACAATACTGAGAAGTTGTGGTCGATTGTAGGTGTTGTTCTTTCCTTAGTTAAGCCACAATAGCAAGCGTATTCAGCCTTACCGCCCTCAAGACATGTTGCTTTTACGGTATCCTTAACATACTCTCTGTAAACATGGTCATGTGGTAGGCGCACATCCTTCTTAGTTGCCTTCATTTCAACCTCGGCAACCTTAAAGGTTAAATAGCTTTCCCACTTTAATGATGTTACTGTAATTTCAATTGTGTATGCCTTAATGTTGCCGTTTGAAACAATGTTTGCTTTCTTTGTGGCTTCGCTATCAACTCTAATGCTGGTATTTTTTGTAACATTGCCCTTAGCATCCTTAACCTTAACTGTGCCTGTTGTATAGTTACCGCACACATAGAGGTTAAGCTCATTTAAGATAACCTCTTGACCTAAGGTAATAACAAGAGTGTCTCCAATATTACCGAACCAGTCATTACCAGCTCCGTAAAGACCGCCTGTTGAGGTGTTGCCATCAACCATTTTCCAAATATTATCAATGGCAGGGTTGAATTCATCTGTTGTAATATCGTAAACATCATCCTTGCCAAGCTTTTGTGAGGTAAGTCTTGCAAGAGTTTCTTCTCTGGTATTATTGCACACGGAGCATCTAAATGTTGCCTTGCCCTCGCTTGAGGTTGTTGGCTCCTTGTCAACTCTTACTAGGTTTATGTACTTATGAAGTGTATCCTTTGGTACTAGCTGTTGAGCCTTTAATACAGTATTACACACATCACAATGCGCGCCTTGAGTATAGCCATCCTTTGTGCAGTCGCCCTCAATAGCCTCATCAACGATAACATTATGTCCCTTTGCATCAACGCTTCTTGAGCTGGTAAATCCACATAAGATACAGTTTCTCTTTTCAAAGCCCTTTTCTGTGCATGTTGGCGCTGTTACTGTTTGCCAATCGCCGTATTCATGGGTACACACATCAGGCTTGTCTGAGCCTGTATCGGTATCAGTATCTGTATCGGTGGTGTCTGTATCGGTATCCGTGTCAGTATCCGTATTTGTATCCATATCTGTGTCTGTGTCAGATTTGTCGCCTGTGTCCTTTGATGTATCAACAGTTGTATCCGTATTCTTGTCCGTATCGGTATCTGTGCTTGTACCGCCACAGCCAATTAGCATACAGGATAAAACGAATAATACAGCAAATAATAGAATGAGTTTTTTCATTGCTTTCTCCTTTTCATAGGTGTGAAAATTATTCCGTTTACATTTTTTTGTATGTCAGTTTCTTCAAAGCCTAATTTTTTATATACAGACACGCCATAGGGACAGGCGTTTACCGTTATATCAGAGTTATAGTCCTTAATCATCTCATTAAAGAGCATTTTGCCAATGCCGCGTCTATGGTGCTTTTCGCTTACATAGAAATAGCCGATATGGTTGTTTTCTCGCATGCCTAAAACACCGATTACTGTATCATTTTCCATAGCGGTATAGAAAATTATGTTCTTTAACTTCTCAGTTTCATCAATTATTCTTTTGTACTCGATTACTCCCTCAGGTGGGAAATCCGGCACCTCGTAAATTTGGAATACCTGCCAAATAAGGTCGCAGGCTTCCCTGTATCTTTCCTTTGGTAATTTAATTACTTCAATCATAAAGCCTCATTTCATTCGGTCAGCCGTTAGCTGTTAGCAGTCAGCTATCAGCAGATTTGATTTTGCCATTTCAACCAAATTATATTTATTTTTTGCCTTGCTAGTAAACCGTTATGTATCTCGCTAACGGCTAGCGGCTGGCGGCTGGCGGCTAATCACTTTGCTTGCCGCAAAGTGATTTAATCGGACACTCTTCACATCTTGGATTTCGTGCAGAGCAATACTCTCTGCCAAAAAGCACCATACGGTGGCAAAAGTCGCTTTGCTCGCTTGGCTCAATTAGCTCGCTTAGTATTTTTTCAGTTTTAAGGGGGTCCTTTTGTCCTTCCTTATACATACCAAATCTGCCACAGATACGCATGCAATGTGTGTCGGCAACGATGGCGGGCTTTCCGTACAGGTCGCCTAGGATAAGGTTGGCAATTTTTCTGCCTACGCCCTCAAATTTTAAAAGCTCATCCATTGTATCGGGGATTACGCCACCACACTCGTAAACAAGTCTTTGACACTCGCTTTTAATGTTTTTTGCTTTCATTTTGTAAAGACCACAGGACTTGATTGAGTTTTCAATCTCCGTTAAATCTCCGTCGGCTAAATCCTTAGCAGTTGGGAATTTTTTAAATAAGTCCTTGCAGACTATATTTACTCTTTCATCGGTGCATTGGGCGCTGAGCCTACCCATAATGAGTAGCTTCCAGCCCTCGCCCTCATAATTGAGTGAGCAAAGTGCTTCAGGATAGAGCTTTTTTAACTCCTCAACTATTTTAGCAATTCTTTCTTTTTTCTCTTTTTTTGTCATATCAGCTTAGTAAATCTATATTAAATTTTTCCTTTAAAAGCTCACATAAGCGACACAGGGGCAGTCCTACCACATTATAAAAGTCCCCCTCAATACCGCTTACAAATGCGCCTGCCATTTCTTGAATACCGTACGCCCCTGCTTTGTCTGTGGGGTTAAAACGGTTTACATAATTTAAAATTTCGCTATCTGTTAGATTACGCATTGTAACATTAGTTACTACCTTATCGCTCACTACGGTGCTACCATCTCTTATAGCAATTCCGCTTACAACATAATGTGTTGTGCCGGATAGCTTTTTAAGCATACGGACAGCATCGTTTTTATCCTTTGGCTTGCCCATAATTTCCTTATCAGGCGATATAACAATAGTATCACAGCCGATAATAATCTCTCCGTCGTTATATGATACCGCATTTGCCTTTATTTCAGCAAGATGCCTTGGGACTTCAAATGGTGACACGCCATCTTCAATCGTTTCATCCGCATCACTTACTCTTATTTCAAAATCAGATGCTACCATAGACAAAATTTCTTTTCTTCTTGGTGATTTTGATGCCAGTATAATTTTATTTTTCATTTTATTCTTTTTACATTTCCTTTTGGTTGTAATTTATGCTTGTATGCTTCGATTATATCGTAGCATTCCCTTTTGGTTTCATTTGCAAAAATGAAATGATGTGAAAAGTCCTTGATTTTGTCAAGGCGGTCTGCCATATAAATTGGCACGCTGTTATAGATAATATTTCTATGACCGAAAATGCCCTCTACATAAAACGAAGCATTTTGTCTATCCTGTAAATATCCTTTACATTTATCGCAGCCGTAGGTGTCCTTTAATATACATTTGTGCATTGTCATAATAGGAATTTTGCCGTAGGCTATTACTCTGTTTCCCTTAAGGTCGTTAATTTGAGGCATAGTCAGCTCAGGGGATAAAATTACGCTATCTGCTCCGTTTTTATGTAAAAAATCAACACAGGGTGCGTTAAACACGTTAAAGCGATAGTCAAAAATCATTTTAAAGCCGTATTTTTTAACGCGGTCAATTTGACCGATATTGGTTATCAGCGCATATTCAACACCGTTATTTTTAGCTTCAATTAGTTTTGCTTCAATTTCATTCCATTCGCTATCTAAAATAACGGGTGGCAAGCAAATGCCGTTTATGCGATTATACTTTTTATATTTGTCCGCATAGACAAATATTATATCAAAATAATTTGAGTTTTCGGGTATTTGTGATACATCACTAAATAGCGCGCTTCTTAATTTTACGCTATCCTGTGTAGCTTTTTTAGGTATATATGTATGCTCTCTTTCCTCTCTGCCCATAGAAAAAAACAAGTCAATCGCTTTTCTTCTTAAAGCGTTAAGCGAGGAAACGCGCACCATTATGCTATCATCCTTTTCAATTTGAATATTGCCGATTTCAAAGGGGGTATTACCTAATTTTGAAAGGCTTTTTATTATATCCTCAGTTGAAATAGGGGCGTTTATTGCTTCTTCTACAATATCGCCATATGCGGTTACGCTTTTTTCTCCTAGTGTTACAGTTAGCTCTGCATTTTTGCCCAGCATAAATTTACCATAAAGGTTGATTTTTACCCTTGCGAGCTCATTTTTTGTAGATTCATATGATTTGGTGGCTTCCTTATTTTCATCGGTGCGCACGCCTAACATTTTTGAGGTTATATTATTTGTAAAATAACCATCTGTAAAGCCTTGGCGTGAAAAAAGTGCTTCAAGTGTTTGCTTTTCCCTATTTGTAGCATTTCGTCCTTCATCTAAAAGCTTACGCCATATAGATACAGCTCCGCCCACATAATCGGCACTTTTCATTCTGCCCTCAATTTTAAGAGTATTAACACCTGTGTCTATAATTTCAGTAATATGGCTATTTAAGGACATATCCTTTAAGCTTAGTGGATATGAGTTTTTTTGACACATTTTATATTGAAGTCGGCAAGGCTGAGCGCACTCTCCGCGGTTTCCGCTTCGTCCACCCATGGCGTAGGACATTAGACATTGACCTGACACGGACATACAATGAGCGCCGTGAACGAAAATTTCTATTTTCGCATCAGTATTTTTCGTTATGTATTCAATCTCTTTTTTAGGTAGCTCCCTTGCAAGGACAACCTGACTTGCTCCCATTTTTTCATTTAAGAATGTAACGCCATCTAAATTATGGGCAGTACACTGTGTACTTCCGTGAATTTCAAAGTCGGGATAGTATTTTTTTATAAGTGATGCTATACCTAAATCGGAAACGATAAGAGCATCTGCTCCTGCAAGATAAATTTTATCTACATAATCAAGAACGCTTTCTATTTCCTTATCGTAAATAGCAATATTAAGCGTTACATAAACGAAAACACCGTTTGCATGGGCTAATCTAATTGCTTCCTCAATATTATCAAGAGTGAAATTTTTCGCTCTTATTCTTGCATTAAACAAATCAAGACCTAAATAAAGAGCGTCCGCACCATTAGCGATGGCTACTTTTAGAGCGTCCATATCTCCACATGGAGCTAAAATTTTCGGTATTTTTTTATTTTCCATTATTTAAAAGCTTTAATTTAAGCTCCTCGTTTTCCTTTTTTAGTCTATTTACATTTGCTTGATAAAGAGCTATTTGAGTTTCAAGATTTTTAACCTTCTTTTCAGCCTCTGTGGCTCTGCTATAATATGTCATGGAAGAAAAAAGCGCTGCTTCAACTAAAGAGCAATTTCTTTGTGATTTTGTCATTTTTGATATATCGTTTTCAACAGAAGATGCAATTTCCTTAACATAGGTTGCGCCCTCTTCAGTTACAATTCCTAATCTAATTCCTGCAATTTCTACATAAATCTTTTCTTTCATTGCATTTTTCCTCTCTTACTACTTGAAATTTAGAGATTTTAGTTATATAATAATACACATACATAGATATTATATAATATTTACATAATTTATTCAAGACAAATTTGAGGTTTTTTTATGAATGTTATCAAAAATTGTAAAAGAATTGTAATAAAGGTTGGTACTTCCACACTAACCTACGCAAACGGCTCTCTTAATCTAAGAAGAATTGAATCATTTGTGCGCACGGTTGCAGATTTTAAAAATGCAGGACATGAGGTTGTTATTGTAAGCTCAGGTGCAGTTGCGGCAGGATATGCTAAAATGGCACTTTCAGAATATCCAAAAACATTAGAGGAAAAGCAGGCTTGTGCATCAGTTGGTCAAAGTCAGCTTATGAAAATGTATGAGAATTTCTTTTCAATGTACGGTCATACAGTTGCGCAAATTCTTATGACTAAGGATGTTGTTGATGACAGCCACCGTCTTGAGCTTGTTAGAAATACATTCCACACTCTAATTAAAATGGGCTGTATTCCTATTGTAAATGAAAATGACTCCGTTTCCTGTGAGGGAATTAAGTTTGGCGGTAACGATACGCTTTCCGCTTACGTTGGAATTGCTTGTAATGCAGATATTATTATCAATTTAAGTGATATAAACGGTCTTTATAATAAAGACCCAAGAAAGTATGATGATGCTATGCTTATTGACAGAGTTGAGGAAATCAATGATGAAATTAAATCATATGCAGGGGGCGCAGGCTCATCTCGTGGTACAGGCGGTATGATTGCTAAAATCAACGCGGCTGAAATTGCAACAAATGCAGGTATTCCTATGCTTATTATCAATGGTGAGGACCCATTTATTCTTTATGATGTGCTTGATGGCAAGCATGTTGGCACATATTTTGCAAGAAAGAGAGTGTAATTATGGAATTATACGATATAATTTATAATATTTGTCAAGGCGCAAGAACCGCTTCACGCTCTCTTGCAAATGCAAGCGGCAAGGACAGAAATAAAATTCTTTTATGCATGGCTGAAAAAATTCGCAATGCTTATGAGGATATAATTGAAGCTAACAAAATTGACCTGGCAAGTGCTAAGGAAAACGGTATTAAGGAAGCTATGCTTGACCGTTTAATGCTAAATAAGGACAGAATTTATGCTATTAGCGATGCTATTTGCTATGTGGCAGGACTTAATGACCCTATTGGCACAGGCGAAATTTTTACAAGACCTAACGGACTTGAAATTCATAAAATGAGAGTACCGCTTGGTGTTGTTGCTATGATTTATGAGGCAAGACCTAATGTAACTCCTGACGCGGCTTCACTTTGTATTAAGAGTGGTAACTCAGTTATTCTTCGTGGTGGTAAGGAAGCTATTAACTCAAATAAAGCTATTGTTAAGGTTATAAGAGAAGCAATCAAGGAATGTGGCTACGATGAGAATGCAGTTACCTTAATTGAGGACACAACACGCGAAAGCGCTAACCTTTTAATGAAAATGCGCGGTGGGGTTGATGTTTTAATTCCCCGTGGTGGCAAGGGACTTATTAAGAGCGTTATAGAAAATGCTTCTGTTCCTGTAATTGAAACAGGAGCGGGAAACTGCCATTTATATGTAGATGAAAGCGCAAAGCTTGATATGGCTTTATCCGTTGCGTTAAATACAAAATGTCAACGCCCTTCCGTTTGCAACGCTATTGAAACGCTGCTTGTTCACAAGAGTGTGGCAGAAAAATTCTTGCCCATGTTCTATGAAGCAACAAGAAAATTTTCTCTTGAATTTAGAGGCTGTGATAAATGCTGTGAGATTTTAAAGGAAATTACCAAGGCTACCGAGGTTGACTACGATACAGAATATGATGATTACATTATAAGCTGCAAGGTGGTTGAGAATGTAAACGAAGCTATTGACCACATAAGGAAGTATTCAACAGGACACAGTGAATCAATCATTACAGAAAACGGAAGAAATGCAGATTTATTTGTAAAGAGCATTGACTCCTGCGCGCTTTACGTAAATGCGTCCACAAGATTTACAGACGGCGGAGAGTTTGGCTTAGGTGCGGAGATTGGAATTTCCACACAAAAGCTACATGTAAGAGGCCCTATGGGACTTAGCGCATTAACTACCGAAAAATATATAATTAAGGGTGATGGACAAATAAGATGAGTACATGTATAAATAAAGAAGTTATTTTATGTAAATATGGTGAGGTTATTTTAAAGGGAGCTAACAGAAGCGACTTTGAGGCTAAAATGCTTAAGCAATTAAGACTTAGAGCTAAGCGTATTGGCAACTACAAAATTTACTACTCCCAAAGCACAGTATATGTTGAGCCACTAGATAACGGTGCTATTGAAAGGATAGATGATATGTTTGAGCAAGCAAAGCATGTATTCGGCTTTGTTGGCGTTTCAAGGGCTATTGCCTGCGAAAAGAATATTGATACTATTTTAAATGTGGTTAAGGAATATTTACCTGAAAAATTAAAGGGATACAAAACCTTTAAGGTTGAATCAAAGAGAGCTGACAAGCGTTTCCCTATGACCTCTCCCGAGATTTCAAACGAGGTTGGCGGTGCTATTCTCTCCTGTGTTCGCGGTATTAAGGTTGATGTTAAAAATCCTGAAGTTATCGTAAGATGTGAAATTCGTGAAAACGAGGCGTTTATTCATGCAGGACAGGAAAAGGGCGCAGGCGGTATTCCTTATGGCACAAGCGGTCATGGCTTACTTCTTCTTTCAGGTGGAATTGACTCTCCTGTTGCAGGATATATGATGGCTAAGCGTGGTGTTTCACTTGAATGTGTTCACTTTGAAAGCTTCCCTTACACCTCTGAAAGAGCTAAGGAAAAGGTTTTGGAGCTTGCGAAAATTCTTTGCGATTACACAATGAGAGTTAGAGTTCATGTAATTTCCCTTACTGAAATTCAAGAGGAGCTTCGCGATAACTGCGATGAGGACTACTTTACATTACTTCTTCGCCGTTATATGATGGCGCTATCATTAAGACTTGCTCACGAATTAAATTGCGATGCACTTATTACAGGAGAAAGCCTTGGTCAGGTGGCATCACAAACAATGAAGGCTATTCATGTTGTAAACGAAATGGCAGACATTCCGATTTATCGCCCACTTATCGGTATGGATAAAAATGAAATTATTGAAATTTCAAGAAAAATCGGTACATTTGACACATCTGTATTGCCATATGAGGATTGCTGTACTGTATTTACTCCAAAGCATCCTAAGACAAGACCTGAGCTTGATTCTGTAATTGAACAGCAAAACAGACTTAACTTTGATGAGCTTGTAGATAGAGCTTATGAAACAAAGCAAATCATTGTTGTTAAGCAATTTGGGGACAACATAATTGAGGGTTAATTAAAAAATCTTGACATCAGTCTGTAATTATGATAAAATAAGTATGTAAACGAGGTGTATATTATGGACAAAAATAAAAGTTTCCTCACATTTACCGAGGATGACGGAAGTCAAACAACATACGAGGTAATTGATGAGTGTGTTATAAACGGCGCAACTTATGTAGCCATTACTCCTACCGAATATTATGTACTTAAAAAAGTAAAAACAGGCAAAAAGGAAGATATTTATCAGCCGGTTGAGGGCAAGGAATTAGAAAGCGCTTGCGAGGTATTTGATAAGCGTATCAATGTTATCAACCATGATGAAAATTAGCAAATTTTAACTATCTAACAACGAATTATTTTAAATAAATTGCATATAATACTATTGGTTTAAATCCTGCTTAGTGCGTGATAGGGTGATGTATTCGTCCTACATTTTATTAAAAGGAGCTCAATATCCAATATTGGTTTGCAGGCCTCCTATGTATTCTCTCTTAATGGACTTCGGTCGGACTAGAATATATAGATGTTGGAAGCAGTAAAGATATTATGAGAGCCCCGCCTTGTTTAGGACAAGGTTCAAATGATTACTTTACACGGCTCGGTGGGAGACTTTATAAAAATATGGACTACCTTAAAAGGTAGTCCATATTTTTTGTGTAATCGCTTCGCGGTTATTAGTTGCTTTGCAAATTTGTTAATTCTGCTTCCTGCTTTTTTAATTTGCGTAAAAACACAATAAGCATTGGGGCTGACGCAAAAGCTGACAGAATATATGCAAGAGGTCTTGCCAGCTGAATGCCTGTAACATCCATATAGATAGGTAAAATATAATACATGGGGATAAGCAAAAGTCCGTTTTGTAGGCACGATAAAATCAGCGCGGATATGCTTTTGCCGATTGATTGGAATAGCATAGTGGCAACAACGGACACAGGGAAAAACAGCATGCTTATACAGAACATTTTAAGTGCTACTCCACCGATTGCAACAACCTCGTTGCTTTCGCCAAAGATATACATAATTTCGTTTGCATAGATATAACAGCCTAAGGAAATTACGCCTAAAAATGATGTACTGAATAAAAATGTAAATATTGATGCTTTTCTGACTCTAAAGTATTTTTGCGCGCCATAGTTGAAGCTTGCAACAGGCTGGAAGCCTTGTCCTATTCCAAGTCCTACGCTGAATATAAGTCCTGCGGTTTTTGAAACATAGCCCATTGCGGCAATAGCTACATCGCCATACATTTTTGCCTGTGCATTTAAAACAACCGTTGACACGCTGTTTAGTCCTTGTCTTGCAAAGCTTGGAAGTCCATCCTTGAGTATATTAAAGATGGTTTTAAATTTTTTGTCAATG
This sequence comes from Eubacteriales bacterium, assembly GCA_045127235.1. Taxonomy (GTDB): domain Bacteria; phylum Bacillota; class Clostridia; order Oscillospirales; family CAG-272; genus RGIG2000. Next base: position 13,513 of record JBGVPY010000107.1, on the reverse strand, counting down.
AATTTAAGGGAAAGCTTGCTTTGTGTTCTTTGGGCAAGGAACATATAAAGTAAAATTCCAAAGGAAATATATTGAGATACGGCGGTGGCAAGTCCTGCTCCCTCTATGCCCATATCAAGAAAAATAATAAACACAGGGTCAAGGATAATATTTAAAATACCGCCTGTGGTAAGTCCTATCATAGCAAGGGTTGCCATTCCCTCATAGCGTAAAATATTGTTAAGAACGCAGCTTGCGGTCATGGCGGGGGCGGCAATTAAAATCCACATTCCGTAGTCCTTAGCATAGGGTAAAATGGTATCCGTGCTACCTAAAAGATACATAAGAGGCTCTAAAAATATAAGACCGCCTACTAAAATAATAATACCGCAAAGAAGCGCATAAAAGAAGCTTGTTGATGCAAATTTGCTTGCATTTTCGCTATCCTTTTTGCCTAAAAGTCGGCTGATATGACTTCCTGCGCCATGTCCAAACATAAAGCCAAATGCTTGCAGAATTGTCATAATACCGAAAACAACGCTTGTTGCTCCGCCAGCACTATCGGAAATTTGGCTAACGAAATATGAGTCTGCCATATTATAAATATTGGTAATAAGCATACTTATGGTGGTAGGAATACCAAGAGTAATTACAAGCTTTGGTATTGGCGTTTCCGTCATTTTTATATACTTTTGACTAGTGCTATCTATTTTTACCACCCTCTCTCATTTTTGCTCTATTCATTTTAGCACAAAAGTTAATTTTTTTCAACCTTAGTATTGAAAAGTTAATATTTTTATGATATACTTACATAGCAAAAATGCAGGATTACTCAAGTGGTTGAAGAGGCGTGACTCGAAAAACTATCGGTTTTGTCTTTGGCATCTCCTCAAACCCCTTGTGTTTATTGGCTTTGTAGGCTTTGAGCTTGCATTTTGCGAGATAACTTTCTCGCAGTTTTCTCGCACTTTGGATTTTTCCGTTTTTGAATTTTCGGCTGATTTCCTCGCAGTTTTTCTCGCACTTTTCTCTCAAATTTCTAAAATCTGCCCGATTTTTATGGGTATTTTCTTGATTTTTAGAGGGTGTTTTGTGATTATTTAAATCTGCTTGGGAAATATGCTAGATTGTTCGAAAAACTATCGTTTTTGTTTTTTATGTTGCCAGCAAACCTTTACAGTGCTTGGCTTTAAGTTTGTTTTCTATGTATTTTGCGAGATGACTTTCTCGCAGTTTTCTCGCAAAATTTTTATATGGAGAGTTATCGAAGCGGTCATAACGAGGTGCACTCGAAATGCATTTAAGGGTCAAACCTTACGTGGGTTCGAATCCCACACTCTCCGCCATTAAGGGCTAAATCTTAGGATTTAGTCCTTTTATATTTTAATGGTAGAGCCCATAACATTCGCTGACATTAGTTTGCTTGCCGCATCAATATGCGAATAGATATTCGCTGTTGTTCCCATATCACTGTGTCCTAACCAGTCCTGTATCATTTTCATTGGTACTCCATTTGATAGTAGCAATGACGCACATGAGTGTCTTAGATCATGGAATCTGATTTTTGGCATTTGATGTTGTCTTAGGATTACTCCAAAATGTTCCGACACATAAGTTGGTTTTATTATTTTTCCGGTTGCATCTACGCAAATGTACTCTTGGTATTCCTTGCAGTAAGATCCCCTTAGTAAGCCTTTCATTCTTTCTTGCCTTGCTTTTTCTTTCATAAGCTCCTCAGCAATTTGAGGTATCAAAGGCAATGTTCGGTATGATGACTTTGTTTTCATTACATCTAAACCAACTACTTCTTTTCCTTTCGAGGTTTCTTCTTCAACTACTTTGTGTCTTACATAAATCTTCTTTTCTTCAAAGTCGATTGCTGACCATTTTAGTCCTAAAACCTCGCTCCTTCTTAATCCATAAAAAGCTGCAATTATTACAACCATGCGTATTGGATCACCATCTAAGCATTCTATCAATTTTTGTATCTTATCGGCTCCGTAATAGTCGCCAATGTACTGAACGCCTTTTGGTCGGTCTGCTTGCTCACAGGGGTTGTTTTTAAGGACTTTTCTTTTTATGGCATACTTGAACGCTAGGTGCAACAAAGCGTGATATCTTTGTCCTGTCGTTCCTTTTAGCCCTGATTCTCTCAAGCTTCGATAAAAGTCATTTATCTCATCGCCTGTAAGGTCCTTTACAGCTATTTTCAAAGGCTTGAAAAATTCGCTAATTCTGTTGTCAACCATTTTTTTGTAGTGTGTATAGGTTGTCTTGGCAATGTTATGTTTGTATGATTCCAAAAAGTCTGCGATGTATTCTTCGACAGGAAGATTTGCTAATCTGATGCGTTCTTTTTCAGCGTGTGTCATTCCTTCATATAAATACATATCACTTGAATTGTATTTAGCAAGGATTTCTTCTAGCCTTCTGTTTGCCTCGGTCTTGCTTCCTTTTTTTGCTTCGAGTTCAAGATTAACCCATTTTTCTTTTCTTTTTCCGTTTTCATACAAGTTGATAACAGCATACCATTTTTTGTTCTTTTCCGTTAAGTGGCCAGTTGTCTTTCTCATTGTTTCACCTTATCCTTTCATTAGACACTAGCCTTCACTTTATCATCGGTATTACACATCATACCACATGATTCTGCCAAAGTCCAGAGATTATTTGTGATTATTTGGGATTGTTTTTGATAGTTATCTACATTCATTAAAAATTGGATTACACACATTTTTGGAACTATGATTTTTCCACCCATTTTGATGCTTGAGAGCTTTCCTGAGTTGATTAAATCATATGCTTTGTTTTTTCCTATTCTTAATATTTTTGCTGCTTCAATGACCGTTAAGACTTCTGGCTCGTCTTTTAGCATTGATAGATATGTTCTTTCTGTCATTTCTTTTCCTCCTTATTAATTGATAGACTTATTACTAAAGCTTCATCTATCCTTTTGACATCTTCTTGTTCCAATGTGCCGATATGTTCTAGCAATCTAGTTTTATCAATTGTTCTTATTTGTTCGAGCATTACTATTGATTTTTTGGTGATACCATTTCCTACTTTTATTTCTACATGAGTAGGTAATGGTTTTTTTGTTTGTCTGCTTGTGATTGTTGCTACTACAGTTGTTGGGCTGTACTTATTTCCTTTGTCATTTTGAATAATTACAATTGGTCTAACGCCACCTTGTTCTGATCCAACAACAGGATTTAAGTCAGCAAAAAATAAATCTCCTTTTTTTACTTCCATTTATGTTCTCCTTGTTATTTATGTACAAGCGAGATCCTAACAGGACCTCGCTATCGTTTTGCTGTATCTTATTTGTCCTCAACTTCCCAGATTAGGGCATTCAGCAGACGAACGATTGCTTTTCGTTCTCATTGGAATCTCACCACTGTCCTGATGCAAAGACAGCCGCATTGCGGAAGTATCATTGTGCCTATCGTCTGTCATCGCTAACAACAAGTAGCAAACTCGAAGTTGTCCAAATTACATTATTTATGTGTTATGGATCGGTAGCTCGCCATTACGGCAACGATAGGAAAGTTTCTGCTGAAGGATATTCAATTTTCAATGTCCACTTTTGAGGAGATAAATTTTACCCCCTCAATAGGTAGCCAGCGAAAAGGCATTTTTTATAAGGTTCCTTTCAAAATTTTTTTAATTGTTGCAAATCTTTGTGAAATTGCCGATTGAGATACATTCAAAATCTTGGCTATTTCTGTTTGATCGTATCCATCCACAACTACAAGCGTCAGCAATTCCACCTGTTCTTTTGTTAAACTCTTTATTTTTTTAGCCAACTCTGCGTTCTCTAATTCTTCAATCCACCAATATCTAGAATGCTCACCATCTTCAATGCTTGTTGTAAGTTCATTTTCAAAATGCTTTATCAATGCATTATCTGATTCATCTGCATCCAATTCATCAAACTCTTCAACTTGCAATGTTTGAGTATGCATTTGGTAAATTCGATCTTTCTTGAATTGTTCCAAATCAAATTCATACATCGCTTTTATTTGTTCCTCTGTCATTCCTGCTTTTCTATATTCCTCTGCTAGTTTTTTCTGATTAGCCTCAAATCTTTTTCTTTCGTATCCGTTATTCCATTTCATTATGTTAATCTCCTTTAAATTTTGAATTTTTGTTATTTCTTGTTTGTTTTGAATTCAAAATTTGAGATTACGGATACTTTCCTTTATAGGTACTCCACTTATCCATTTCTTTGCTCCTTGTTTAGATTTGCGACCTAAACAGGGCAACAAAAAAACTCCCCTGCAACACGAACTAAACTCGGTCGCAGAGGAGTGATTTTCTATTGTAAGGACAAAAAAATAGCCTCGCAAAAAGAACTCACCCGTAAAGGTTTAGTTCGATTTGCAAGGCGTAGATAGCTTCTTTTTACGATAACTTCGGTTTCTTACAACTTCACACAAGTGATGCGTTGGTTTTACTGTCCTCAAAGGGATTACCGCTGTCCATCTTAAATGTGTGGCGTGATTTACACTTATTCAATTTTTAATTGATTTGGTTTTCTCGTATATTTCGATAGCTTCTTTTACGATAACTTCTATTTTTACGACTTCATATACATATCGCAGTTGGTTTTACTGTCCTCAATGGGATTACCGCTGTCCGAATATGTATATGGTTTTGACTTATGATTTTTAATAATTACTTGCTATACTTTTGGTTGTTGCAATCTGTACTGGCTCATATTTCAAAACCATTCTTCCGTTTTCATCTACGTCGACCAATATGGTTGCTCCACAAGCAGAACACTTTACTAATACTCCTGCACAATGCCCTCTTACTTCTAATAATTCTTGGCGACATGCGGGACAAGACAGACTACTTTTAACTTTTGCCATTATATAATTCCTCCTTTGCCCTTTACGGGATATGTGGTTATGTAATTTCTTATTTGGCACAAGTTTCTCTAACGGGTTGAAGTTGCTTGTACTTTGATTTATATAAACTAAGTTGTGAGTGGCAACTTAATATATATCTTATTTTACATTTTTTAATATTTTGACGGCTACGCCAACTATGTTAACTTTTTCTACATATATATCTTTCATTGTAGAATTTTCTGGATGCAATCTAAATCTTTTGTTTTTGCTATCTCTGTAGAATCTTTTCAATGTAGCATATGCTTCATCTCCAAATTCATCCTCCAGGATAACAGCTACTATTTGTCCATCCGAAGCAGTTGGCTGTCTTTTGATGAACACAATATCTCCTGAATCTATGCCTGCTTCTATCATAGAATCGCCTTTGGCTATGAGTGCGATAAAATCACCTTCGCCCAGGATATCTCTGTTTATAGGAATATATGTTTCGATGTCTTCTATTGCAAGTATGGGTTTGCCACATGCAATTGCTCCAACAACAGGAACTTTATCATATCGATACATATTTTCTCTTAATAAGATTTGATTTCTTCCGAACTTTTCGATGTATCCTTCGTCTTGAAGTCTTATTAGATATTTATGTGCTGTACTCTTTGCGCAGTTTGTTCCTTCTGCGATTTCAGCTGTTGAAGGACACACACCATATTCCTTCATAAACTCTAGTATGAACTCATAAATCTCCTGCTTTTTTGCTTCGTTCTTTGGATTCATATTTTCCTCCCTTCAAATGCGAACTTAAATTCGTATTTGTTTTGATATGTATTTTAGCATAAAAATTTTTGTTTGTCAACAATATTTTTTATTTTTATAATTAAAAAATCATTACTTACGAAAACACATAACTAAAAAAAGGCAGAACGATTGTTTCAAATCGTTCTGCCTTTTTCGTTTAGCGCATTATATAATTGTTTTTACTATTCCTTAAAAGCAAATAAAAATAGCCAGCCCTTAATTAAAAGAGCTGGCATTTTTTGTAATTGTTCTATATACATAGAATATATGAACACAAAGTTAAGAAAAGAAGTATTAAAATTTTTTCAACTCGTTTTTACCCAATTGTCTGTTACTTGTATTTTCATCACCTCACATTTATTATAAAACTCATCATAAGAATTGAACGGACCTAATATTTCATGATTTTTTGTACTAATAATGTAGTAGCATGAAAGCATATCCTTGAACTCTAGATCCGATATAGCATTTCCTTCAGTTTTTATTCCATCCAAGAGAATGTATGATTCTGTTATTTGATAAGCAATTACAAAATATTTAGGCAATACAATGGTCGAGCCGACTTGATCAATGTTTTCTTTATAGGTAATTAAAATTTCACGACTATTAACTTTTGTTATATAATATCCATCTATTAACTCAAAAGACCAATCTCCTTTGCCATCGCCTACGAACCAATAAGAGGTACACGAGGATAAAGTTAACATTAAAACTAATGATATTATTAACAGTGCTTTAATCGATGTTTTTCCATTTTGTTGAATAGGTATATGTTGCATACCACTCATAATCATTACCTCCTATAAACGAATACGCGTATGCCAGATTATTCATTATATTTCCCAAACTATTCCATTCTCTATATGAATCGAAATTATAAACATCATGTACTACGACTGTTGCTGTGTATCTCTTTTGCTCTCTTTTCCAAAACCAAAAACCTTTTGTCCGGGTTTCTTCCGTTACAGTAATTTCGTAACTAAAATGTTGTGTTGATAAATATAACTCATACCCATCATCCGAAGTAAACTCACCTGTACCAGGAGGTGTGTCTATACCATTTTTATAATTATCTATTGCCGAATCAATTATTCCTTGCATTTTGGAAGATTTTTTTAATTTTTTTACTATTCGAGAATCTTCTGAATAATATTGAGTGCTACCATCGCCAAAAAGCCAAGTAGATAAGAACTCAAAGGCTGCTTTTAAGGGATAGCAACCTGTATAATCTACATTCATAATAGGGTTGTTTAAACAGTAAACAAACATATTAAAACTATTAAAGCCTTGACCAGTGGTTATATACACATCAGCATTGATAAATCTCTTTACACTTGGATCATAGTATCTTGAATTTAAATAATAGAAGCCGGTTTCTTGATCAAAATAATAGCCTCTGTAGCGGAAAGGATTAATTTCAGCAATATACTCACCTTCGGGATAATAACCATAGCTATGTAATTTACCCCAAGCATCATATCTATATTCTACTACTATCTTTCCAGTACCATCGTATATGCCTATTATATCACCTTGAAGATTTTTTGTAAAGTAATACTCATCAAAAACTTCTTCTGCGTATGATGATTCTCTGTAGAGCAATCCTATAGGTGCGTCATTTTCATCATACAAATATACCAATAAAACATCGCCATAAGCTTCAGATAATATTTTTGAACCCTCAAAAACGTAAGTGTGTTTTATACCATTAACTGTCTTACTTGTTCTTATACCCTCATCATTGTATTCATATGAAATGTTCTTTCCGTTCCAAGAGATATTGGAAAGATTGTTTATATTTTCCCAAGTGAAATTCATTCCATTCCAGTACGATAAAGGATTTCCTACTTCATCATAAGTAATAGTATTACCTTTATAACCTGTCAATTGGTCTTTCCAATTTTCGTTTTCATATGAACATTCATAATTTTGTGTTGGTGTTACATTAGAAACATCCCCTAATGTATAGGAATAAATCTTTTCACTTAAAATATTTCCGTTATCATCATAAGTATATACGAATGTTTTACCAAGATCGTTGTTGTCCTCACGAACAAGCCTATCTAATTCATCATAAGTATATTTATAGAGAAGGTTGTTATCTGCATCTCTTACTTCGGTTATATTCATATTAGCATCATCATATGTGTAATTAAATGTTTTGTTGTATTTTATAATGCCATTTTTAACAATAGTCGAAGCATATTGAGAAATTAATGAGCTTGTAGCAGAACCATTTGTTACATAATCAAACGAAATGGTGTTCATTCCACCGCTTGTCGCGATTGATTTTGATGTATATCGACCAAAGCCATCATATACATAATCTAAATCGAGATCAACGGAATCTGTTGCATATATTGATATGCCTATAAGAGAACCGTCTGCATCGTCATAGTTGTATGAATAATAGTGATAAAGTCTGCCGTACTCAATTGAGTCATAAAGATAATCTTGGTCATACCATAAGAAACTAATATTTGAATCTTGATCATAGGAGTAAGAAACACCATTTATATTTTTCATTGTTTCTGTATCATACACCATAGTCTTTACAAGTCTTTGAGCATTGTCGTATTTGTAAATGGTAGTAGTATTATTACCACCATCAACATATTTGCTTAAATTACCGTTAGAATCATATTTATATTCATACACAACAGATTCTGTTCCGTTGAGATAGGTTTTTTTAGTAACTCTTCCCACGGTATCATATGCAAATGTGATTTCTGTATTGTTATTGTAAATAATTTTTGATATTTTTCCGTTACATTCGTTATATTCCTGCTTAACAATTTCGCTATTACCAATAAACACAGATTCCTGCTTGCCAAAATCATCATAAGTAAAAGTATATGTTGTTCCGTTAGCAATTATCTGACTTAATTGATTTTTAGTATTATACACATATTGAACATCAGTAGAATTTTCAACAGCAGTCGGAGTTGATGAAGTCAATGTCGCAGGCTCCACCGCAATCATATTACCTAAATTATCATATGTGTAATAGTATCCTGTTCCATCCGCTTCAATTGTTGATAACAAACGACCTGTTTTATTGTCATAGAAATACCGAGTTGTTTTGCCTAAAGAATTTGTTGTTTTCTTTAACGCACCAAATATTTTACTTGTTATAGTCGTTTCATATTCATATATAGTTTGTGTATATTCTGAACTGCCATTTTCAACAGTCTTTTCGCACAACAAAAGTCCATATTCACCATTATTATCTATATCGTCTGAATAATCATAGGTGTATGTAGTTGTTGTTTTTAAATGAAGTTTGCCCTGCAAAGAATTTAAAATAGCATCATATCCGGCTAAATATGGTATATACACATTATGCTTATAATATTGAGAACTAACAACATTATTTCTTTCGTCATAAGTATATGTTGTTCTATCTCTTCTGGTAATAACCTCTATTGTATTTCCGTTATCGTCATAAACATAATACACTAAATCTGTAGTTCCGGATTTTTCAGCCATCACCTTTCCGGCATTTTTGCCTTCTTCATAATAATAGTATTGTGTTGTATTACTACTTTCTTCGCAAGTAAGGGAAAGATTATCGAAATATGCAGTTCCTTCGTTGTTAGAATATTCGCAGTGAACAGTAATGTCTTTCACCATTGAACCTTTTGGAAGGATAAAGGTTGCACTGGTATATTGCCAAGCATCATTACCCGGTACAAAATATGCATATGTACTCTCGGTCTTAAATTCATATTCCACACCTGTTTCCATATAAGTAACATCAAGTCTTAATGCGAATACACTTTTGCTATTTTGCATTGACTTAGTTGCCTTGCCGAAACCAGAAAGTGTAAATATTTTTTCTTCGCCTGTAGAGCCTCTACCGTAAGTCAAATCATAGAAATATGTATCAAGCGCTTTTTGTGATGCCTCATACAATTCTTGCTTTACCGTTATCTCTGAACCAATTTCACCATTGATTTTTATTGAATCGCCGAACTTCTGACCATCAGCATAATTGTTGGCGTCATCATTAATCCAAAAGCCTTCATAAGAGTTTGTTATCCATTTCCATTTTGAACCACTAATTGCATTGCTATTGTAATTTTCAAACGTAGAGAAATGAATAAGGTTATATATGCTTGAGCCAGAAGATTTTGATAGACATAAATTATCTATTGCTACGGAGTTGGATTCTTCTATTTTATCGTTTCCAATGACATATACCCCTATAGTGAACTCGGAGAGTTCTTCCGATTTTACTTCGAAATTAAACATAGCAAATCCATCGCTACCTGAAGCATAATATTCATTTACAGGAAGTTCTTCAATATACTCTTCTGTTGCAGAAATTGCTTTGAGATATATAGTAACATTCTCCGAATCAAATGTATTGATATCCAAAGATAATGTGTATTCACCGGCAGTTAACTGTACAACCTGTGAAATAGAGGCACTTTCATTTGCTCCAACAATTAAACTTAAACGTGCATTATTCCAGCCTTCACTATATTCAGAAGCATTAAAGCTTGTATTTCCGTTTGTAGTCCAAAATGCTGCTTCCGTATCATTATATTCAAAATTACCATTTAAAAGATAATTTGCATATGTCATACCGGTTACAGAAGATACCTTAATATTGTTCTTGGCTTCTTCTATTTCATCTTCGTATTGTCCGGTTGTTGCACCATAAATTTCGCTTCTTGTTACATCTGTTGTGTAAACAGAGGTAGAACGTCCTTCCTTATCGAATACATAAACATTGATTAAATCGTCAGATGTTCCGTATTCATCATCAGAACCGGATGTACGAACCTCTGTATATCCTGCATAATACGAGATCCCTATGGTTTGACCCAAAACGGGTGCTTGACTACTTATTTCGATAGATTCATTAATTAATATTACTTTGCCATTAGAGTATGTATAATTTACCTTATAGCCAGATAATGTGTCGTGTGCAGATATAAGATATCCCTCTTGATTGTATTCATACTTCATTATTCCTTTAACAGTAATACCATCATATTCATTATCTGCGTCAGAAATAAATTCATTCAACACATTTTTCCAAGAAATATTAGTATCGCACTTTAAATAAAGCGCTTCACGTAAATACGTTCCTCCGGTAGAATCAAGTTCGCCGGTTGGTGTATCTGAGTGCCTAAACAAAACGCCTTCTTTGGTTTCATTACACCAAATCAAAGCAACTTTTCTGTCTGTGTTATATAATGGACCAAGCAACTGAGTTTTTTGTGTCGTTCCGCTTGGCGTAAATCGTATATCATTAGGTTTATGGGCGCCGTCCATTTCAAAATGAAGTATGTTGCCGTTTTTATCCTTTAGTTGCTCCAAATGATATACAGCCAAGCCCTCTGATGCCGGAGCTCCGCCTAATATATAAAAAATTCTTTCGTTATGAGCGCTATCAACTATTTTACAATATGTCTTTTCATTGTCGTCAACTAAATCAACAACTAATTTTAATTGCAATCCGTCTTCATCATAGTAAATGTTTTCTTCATTTTCCAATGTTGATGGTAAGAAATAATGCTCTGTACCGTCAGCATCAGCCCAAACGTAATAATATGCCCCTTCGCCGCTTCCGTTTGTATAAAGCTTTTTAATTAGAGTTTCATTCATATTAAGCTTAAAGCCGGTTGCTGCAAACGAATACCAATATCCGTTTTGTACACTGCCATATTTATAATCCTCACCTGCAATGGCAGAATTATAAATCATAGATGGAGTAAAACCAAAGATATTTTCTGTTGTAGTTAGAGTACTAATTTCAAACATTAAATTTCCTGTTGCTAAATTTACAACACCGCTTCCGGCTGAACCAACGTTTTGTGAAACATAGCTCCAATATGACTCAACGCCCTTCATATCACGATAAGTTACTTCAAAAACAGGACGAGTTTCTGTTCCTGATTCCTCGGCTGCAAATTCTATGTAGCCATCGCCATCAAGACCTAAAAATTCATAAAACTCGAGTATACGTGTTTGTGTTGGATCACTATACCAATCATTTACAGCATTATATACATCCCAAGTGAACCAACCATCTTCACCATATATTTCATCGTAAATCTGTTCACCATTTTCATCAAATTCATCTTCGCGTGGAACTAAGACACATACAATATCATTAAAATCGCTTAAATCATTTGCGTCATAAGCATATACACCTACACGAATATCATCACCATTAAGATGTTTTAGTTTAATTGTAGCACCTGTCATATATGCATCTTTAGGCAAGGTTGGGAGTGTGCCAATTTCTATATATGATATATTTCCATCACCCACTTTTAAGGTAGATGAATTAATAATTCCCAAATTCTTTGTATAATCTTCTATATTATTATTGTCTACGCCCAAAGAAGGGTCAACAGTAACAGGAAAAGCTCTATCGTCAGCATTTATCCATTCAGCATCTGCTGTTACTGTAAATGTATATTTCCACTTGTTGTTTTGAACAAGAGAGTATTCAACGCTATCACTGTACACATTGTTTGCATCAAACATATATGGTACAGGTATTTCATATACTTGCTCACCATTATCATAGTCATATAAAATGATAGCTCCGTTCACAAGTTCGGCACTTAATTTATTAAGTTTAAGCTCAAATGAGAAGGTATATGAATCTTGTTTTTCTTTAACAATAATATTTTCCTTGATATTATTGCCTACGAGTATGTATTCAATATCTATTCCGTCATAAATATCTGCATAAATAGCCTTTGATACAAGATTATTAAGGACAGAAATATCCTCAAATTTACGGCTATTGTTACCTTGTGGATTTTCAATTACCACGCTTACTTTGTTTGTGTTTAACGGAGTAAAGTCAATTTTGTAATCTCCGTCCTTGATACTTACAAGACCGTTAGAACCGGACTTGTTAGCAAATTTAATGCTTTGTTTGTTATTGGATGAATATTCGCTTCCATTGAGAGTGAGGACATTATCAATATCAACCCATTTTCCGTCCGCATCCTTATAGTGCACTGCTTGTGAATATACTACTGCTTTTGTTGTTCCGTCTGACAACTTAAAATGCTTGGTATTTTCATCTCTTAATGTTTCATCCTCTTCCAAGACAATAACATCTTTTTTTACTGTTTCGCTTTCAGTATCAACACTTGTGCTTGTATCATCATTAGAGTTTGTGTTAATAGCACTTGCGAATGCAGATACTGGTAATGATACCAAGAGCATAAGCAGTGCCATGATAAAAGCAAACAATTTAACTGATATTTGTTTTTTTGTTTTCATTTTTACTTCCTTCTTTCTTATTTTTTTATAAACAACACTTTATGCTATTATTTTCATCACACAACAATCGCCCTCTCTCTTTATGAATAGATTTATTTTTGCTTCAAAAGGTTTATATTTAATGAAAATCATCTACTATTTATCCTTTTAAATATGTAAAGCAAAATTATTTCTAAATTCCTTCACTTTTTAAATATATTTTTATTATATTTTTCATTTAAGTCAAAGCAGTGTGAAATTTGTAATCACACTGCTTATTATTTTCATTTAATTTTTCATACCATCAAAGGCATTTGTATTACGTGTTTTCTTGAAACTCTATATTGTATTTTCCTTTTATGTATGAAAGACATTTTTCTATATTCTGCATGTCCTCTTCTATGCCATTATAAATTTCTCCTAAATATTTATCATTCTTCTCAATAATGATATTTAAAATAAAATCTTTTGCTTTTCTACTATGCATTTTATTGTCCATTTTATTCTCCTTATATTGGTATTTAAATGATTTTATCTCAAGTGATTACAAATTAAAATCAATAATAGCATCAAATACTGTACTATCTCCATTTAAAGAAAAGTCCATACAATAAACTATTTGATTATAATTTCCATTTTCATCTGGTAAT
>JBGVPY010000106.1:0-28498 GCA_045127235.1 Eubacteriales bacterium | reverse complement strand
CGAAATTTGTTAATCGCTGTTTTTAAGTGTTATTTAATAATAAAATCAATCATCAATCTAACCTCGCTGACCGCTGTTATGCAACCTTCGGTTGATTACATACGACCTTCGGTCAATTCCATACAATGCTTTGCATTGATTACATACAACCTAACGGTTGATTTCATACACGCTCCGCGTGATTATGGTTAGATAATTCGGTAATCTAATCTCGCTGACAGCTAACCGCTAACGGCTGACCGCTGACGAATTTATTCGTCCACTATTCGTTTAGACTTAAGCTCCGCTTCACTCTCGCCTACACTATGCGCTCTTGCGGAATTTTGATATACGATTTTGTAGCAGAGTGAATCTATAACTATAAGTCTTGATATATGAGAATTAAGTCCTAATGTACTGTGTTGTGTTTCCTCTGTGTCCGTAAGGAGCAAGATATCGCTTTGTCTTGCAATAGGAGAACGCTCCTTTGAGGTAATGGAAATTGTGGTTGCTCCGTGAGCCTTTGCTCGCTTCATGGACTCAACAATATCCTTTGATGAGCCCGATTGGGAAATTCCAATAACCACATCCCCTGCTTTTAGCTGAGATACGGCAATAGCTTGCATATGTGTGTCCGCATATGCGCTTGAATTACATCCCGCGCGTAATAATTTATTGCTGGCATCCTCTGCCACCTGTGCAGATGTGCCAAGTCCTATAAGCACAACCCTTCTTGCCTCTGAAATTGCTTTAGCAGCATTTGTCATACTCTCGGCAGATAGCGTTTTCTTAGTACGCTCTAAGGACATATACGCATCGTTACATACCTTTTCGAAAATAGCGAAGCAATCATCCTCGCATGTTATCATAGGGGCGATAACCTTCTTTTCATGCTCCTTGGCAAGAGTTATCTTTAAATCCTGATAACCGGTACAACCAAGACGCTTTGAAAAACGAACTATGGTCGCCTCACTGCTTTCGCATAAGGAGGCAAGATCGGTTATGGAATAAGGAAGTACCTCTCCGGAATGAGAAAACAACCAGTCAGCGACTTTCTTCTCAGATCTGCCCATATCATTATATAAGAGCTGAGCCTGTAATAAAGTCCTGTTCAAATACTTGCCTCCTTTCTGTTACTTACTGTGATTTTTTAGCAAAATGAAAATTATTTTCATTTTTACTGAAATATTTTCACTTTTTGTTTTCATAAATGAAAATCATTTTCATATAAAGTGAAAAATACTTTCACAATTCCGATTTTAGCACAAAAAACCGTTTTTGTCAACATTTTCTTGAATATTTTTAAAAAACCAACAAATTTTCCATGTTTTATATTAAATCAACTGAAAAAATTAAGCAATATGCTAAAACCACAACTTGAAAATTATTTTCACTTTTTAACTATTTCATTTTCAAAATTGTGAAAATCGCAATTTTCATCTGTTCACACTTTTGACACATTTTTTTGAAAATTATTTTCATTTGGGTTCGCTCTGCTCACAGCCGTTAGTCGCCAGCCGTTAGCAGTTAGCGATATTTGATTACTTATTGTTTTATTAGATTTATCAAAAACAAAAACCAACTCTTGCGAGTTGGTTTTTGAATTATTTATTTTGCGCTTACTGTAATTGTTGCTTCGTTTTCGTTTAGGTCATTAACTATAAAGGTGTAGCCAAGGACTGCGCCTGTGTTATCGGTTGCATCTTTCATGGTTTCGCCCTGAATATACACATATTCGCTGCCGTGTGGCATAAGCTCAATTAAGTTATTAACCGTACCGTGTCCGCCTGCCGCATCTGTGTTGGTATTATACACATCATAATAAATTTTGCCATCGTACTCCCTATAGAAAAGCGATGCATCCACATGGTAAACAACGATACCGCTTTTATCAAAGTAACCGCCGTTACCCGAATTTAATTCGCTGTCGGTATAGTACATAAGAACATAATATTCTTGATATACGCCTAAGGTAACATCAAAATTATTTGCAATAATTATAGTGTCGCCATTTTTGGAAAAGTCCTCAAGAGTTAATGTAACCGAACTATCTGTTACAACAAGGCGAGATGATGTTATCCAGCCTAAATTAAATTTAGTGTATGGATTATGGTCGCCAAGCGTACTATCCATTATATCATAGCCACCAAGAGGTGAGCCGTAATAATGTGTGTCATAATAGTCATCAGCACCAAGAATATGACCGAATTCGTGAATGAAGGTATATGGATTTATAATGTCCTTGTTGGAATAATCCCCTGTAAGATTGGTATCCTCGTGTAAAAACTCATAGGATGCCCAAAGGTAATCGTTTGCGCTTACCTCATCATACTCAAAATAGTATTCATCACTATCAGTATATATATTCCAAAATCTGTACGCCCAATAAAATTCTGTTTCCGCATCTATTTTAAGTGTTGTAACAAGGACAACTGCATCTATTTTGTTGTTATTATCCGAGTCAAATTTTGAAAGGTCCATTGTCTTATCAAGATATTTAAGCGCCTCATCCATAACAAGCTGGTCGCCGATAAGTGTTTTTTCTCCCTCGTAGTCAATGATGTAATTTGCATAATATGTACTTGCTTCTGATGGCATAAACCACTCATCAACTACTGTAATATCAAGATCAAGCTTGCCTAAGCTTGATTTAAAATAGTAATCATATACGGAAAAATAATCGTTTTCCCCATTCTTTTCAAATGCTTTTTTAATGTTGCTTATATCGTAGCCAAGGCTTGATGCGGTCCTGTCACTAAACTCAACAGGAATTACAAGCACACCTGGAGCACCAACGGTTGGACAACCATTAATATAATAGTGCTGGTCGGTTACATCCTTAACCTTGTCTGCCACAGTAAAATCTACATCATATATTCCATCTCCATCATCACTTGGAAGTCCTGCGCCCTCGTTTGTGATGATATTTTCCGCAGGAATATCATCCTCACCGCTTACCTCAAAATAAGCATCAACATCAACATAATATGCGCCCTCATATTCATAATAGCAAGCATCAATATAGATACCATCCTTTGAATATAAGTACCATGTGTCCCCATATTCATCTACCTCTGTGCCTTCACTACTGTATGAAGAAAACATTGCAAGATACCAAGTAAATGCAGTTTCGCTATCGCAAAGCGCGGAATAGTAAACGCCCTTATATCCATCCTCGTTGTATGCTTCAACTAAATAATCGTTATTTGGTAAAAACGGAATTACAAAGCCGATATATTCGTTATAGGTTTCCTTTTCCTCATTAGTAAAGTCATAATAAAGATGCTCGTTTTCATCGCCGTAGTCGCCATCACCGCCTCCAACATCTCCGCCCTCGCTGTCAATATAAGCGTCAACATAAACATAGTCATTGCCTTGGTTTTCGTAATAGCAAATATTAATATATATGTTGCCCTTTGAATATAAATACCAGGTGTCTCCGTATTCATCTACCTCTGTGCCATCATTACTATATGATGAAAACATATTAAGGTAAGCGTTAAAGTCGTTTTTGCTTTCACAAAGTGCTGAGAAGTAAACGCCACGGTAGCCATCCTCGTAATATCCCATTTGATAATCGTTATTTGGCATAAATGGAATTACAAAGCCGATATACTCCTTAAATGTTTCTTTTTCCTCCCCAGTAAAGTCGTAATAAAGATAGTCTACGGTATCATCTCCGCCGTCACTGTCTCCGCTATCATCTGTTGGCGCATAAGCATCAACATCAACATAATATGTGCCCTCAAATTCATAATAGCAAACATCAATGAAAATATTATCTTTAAAGAATAAATACCAAGTGTCACCAAGCTCGTCTGTGTCAGTGCCTTCAAATTCATAGTCGGAAAACATTTCTATATACTTGTCAAAATCCGACTCGTTTTCGCAAAGTGCCGAATAATAAACGCCTTTGTACCCGTCCTCGTTATAACTTTCAATGTAATATTCATTGTTTGGCATAAAAGGAATTACAAAGCCAATGTATTCGTTGTATGTATTCTTTTCTTCCTCGGTAAAATCGCTATAAAGAAAATCGCTTTCGTTTCCACCGTCTGCACTTCCGTTTGTTGTATAAACAACCTCAATTTCGCTAACATATAGCCTGTCCTCTTTGCTTGTACCGCCAACGGTTACGGTTATTTCCTTTGAACCGTTTGATGTAATAATAATATTTTCATCATTTACAGTAGGCACACTTCCGCCTGATACGGTAAGAAATCCGTTACCATCCTTTTCGCTGGTAAAGGTAATAACAACCTTTTGAATTTGGCAACCATCATTTGCATTTATAGTTAACGTGCCGCCCTTTTGATAAATACGGATTGCACCACTATATAAAGCAGGCTCGGTAGAAGATGTACCCTTATTAAAGCTTACTGAAATATTGTTATCAAGCTTTATTTCCTTGTTGCTTACAATATCGCCATTGACGCTTGCACCAATGCTTGACGCAAGCTCCGTTGCGGTTTTAGATATAGTAATTTCCTTTTTTTCGGTATCCTCGTTGCCACCGCCAATATCAGTATCGCTTGGCTTGCTGTCAGTATCAGTATTTACATCACTGTCAGTATCAGTTACATTACTATCCGTGTCAACATTACTGTCAGTATCACTACTTGTATCGCTGTCAACATTACTGTCGCTGTCCCCCGCCAAGCTATCAGTATTTACACCGCTATCACTTGATGTATCACTATTTAGATTATCAGGTGTGCAAGCAACAAAAGCTAGCATTGACACAACCAACACAAGAAATAAGCATAAAAGTCTTTTCATAAAAACCTCTTTTCTGTCGCCGTGGACATATTTGCATAAAATGCATTTATAACTAAATTATAGCACACAAAATTATAATTTTCAATATAAGAAAAGGGGACTTAATTACTAAGTCCCCAAAAAGCTTTATCTTAAAGTTGTTTAACCGTAACATTTGTTACATCTATATCCCCATTTTCGCTAAACACACCTATGAATGTGCCTGTAAAGGACCTTCCGTTTACCTCGGTTGCAAGTAATGAGGTTGCACCCTTGCCAAGCTCTATAAATTCCCCATCCTTTTCATATAAGAAGGTATACCATTCATCGTTTGCTACAAGCTTAAATTTA
This sequence comes from Eubacteriales bacterium, assembly GCA_045127235.1. Taxonomy (GTDB): domain Bacteria; phylum Bacillota; class Clostridia; order Oscillospirales; family CAG-272; genus RGIG2000. The sequence continues at coordinate 23,410 of JBGVPY010000106.1, read as the reverse complement.
ATATTACCCTTATAGTCAATTTTTTTGCTTTCTACAATAACGCAAATATCTGCTACTTGCTTGCGTAAGCATACCTTATGTCCATCTTGCTCCTTGGTTACAAATATATCATAGTGGTAGTCGCCATTATAAAATGCGCAAAGACCTGACATTTGTCCCTCTTTAATTTCCCCTTCCAAGCTTGCAGTAGCTTCTATATCAAGCTCCTCTTGGCGTAATGCTATCATTGTAGGATGTCCAAGTGGTGTTGAAAGAGTGTCATTTCCACCCTTTAATGTAATGCGACCATTTCCTAAGATATAATTTTCTCTTCTTGGATTGCGCAAAAATGTCCACTTTAAATTTAACCTATCATTATCAAAGCTATCGGAAAAATCACATCTTACAGGAGTAGGCTTAGGTCCCGGGAGAGGTCCTTCCATTTCAAAATCAATAGTGCCACAATTTCCAACAACAGGCCAACCATCCTTATCCCAAGTAAGAGGCGCTAAAAAGCTTTCTCTGCCGATATGATGAAGCTGCATATTTTTTATAGGTCTTATAGCAAGACAAACAAGCCACCAATTTCCGTTTTGGTCTTCAACTATATCCGCATGTCCCGTTGCTTGAATAGGGCCGGGGGTATCACGGTGTGAAAGAATAGGATTATGTGGGCATTTCTCATATGGACCGTAAATGTTTTTTGAGCGTTGCATAGTTTCCATATGACCGTATTCCGTGCCACCCTCTGCAAGCATTAAATAGTAGTAGCCGTTTAGCTTATATATGTGAGGCGCTTCAGGATATCTACCGCCACAGCCGTAGGAAATAATCGTGCTTTCTGTGTACTTTTCGCCTGTGAATGGATTAGCCTTGCATAAGAAAATGCAGATTTTTCCGTTATCATCAATGCCATTTGATACAAAATAACATGTGCCGTCATAATCCCAAAATAGAGAGGGGTCAATTCCACCTTGGTCAATATAGGCAGGCTCGCTCCACTTACCGTAAATATCCTTGGTATGCACAATGAAATTTCCGCCTGTTGAAACATTGGTGGTGGTCATAAAAAATATGCCGTCCTTATATCTTATGGTAGGCGCATAAATACCCCCCGACATTTCCGCTCTCTCAAGCGGAAGCTGAGTGTCAGATGTCAAGCAATAGTTAATTAACTCCCAATTTACAAGGTTTTTACTGTGATAAATTGGCACACCTGGGAAAAACTCAAATGTTGAGGTAACAAGATAAAAATCATCGCCTACACGACAAATACTTGGGTCAGGATTAAATCCCCTAATAATCGGATTTTTGTATTTCATACTATTTCCTCTTTCAAAAGTTTATAGCTTAATTATACTACATATCATACGCTTTTTCAATAACCGCACAAAAAAAGAGCAGATTTCTCTGCTCTTAATTATACAATGCCCATGCAAATTTCAACAAGAAGTGCAACGATTACCACAAGGGCGGAAATTATAAATCCGTGAAGCATAGGGCGAATGCCTGCTTTTTTCATACTTGAAAATGAGGTATTAAGACCTATGGCGGAAAGTGCGCACACCATTAAGAATTTGCTTATGCTCTTTGTGCTTGAAACAACCTCTTGTGGAATTGTAAAAATGCTTGCCACAATAGACATAGCAAGGAAGCCTAAAATAAACCAAGGGAAAATCCTTGAAATTTTAAAGTTGGCTTTGATTTCATCTCCGTTTTCGCTATTTGCAAGTGCTTCCTTTTTCTTAAGTCTTAATTGAATAAAAGCAAAAGCCACAACTGTTGGAATAATAGCAAGTGTTCTTGTTAATTTTACCATGGTTGCAAAATCTCCTGCCGCCTCAGAAAATGCATATCCCGTTGCAACAACTGATGATGTATCATTAACCGCTGTGCCTGCCCATATGCCAAATGCTTGGTCGCTCATATTAAGAGCCATACCCATAATAGGGAAAAGCACAATCATAGCCATATCAAAAAGAAATGTTGCGGACATAGCATAAGCCACATCGTTATCATCTGCATCAATAGTAGGAGCTATTGCAGCAATAGCAGAGCCACCGCAAATTCCTGTGCCTGCGGAAATAAGGTTAGAAAGCTTCCAATTAAGACCAAGAGCCCTGCCAATAAAATATCCACCGCCAAAGCATGTAAGAAGGGTAAAAATCATAACAACTAAGGACATTTTGCCCACATTAAGAATTGTCTTAATGTTAAGGGAAAGACCAAGAAGAATAATTGCTAATTTTAGAATTTTCTTTGATGTGAATTTAAGTCCTGTTTTAAAAATCTTAACATCCTTTAAAAAATGATTAAGCATCATACCGATAAACATAGCGATTACCGCAGAGCCGATTATATGTATAGGTAGTAGGCTTTCAATCAAGCAAGCCACCGCCGCCACCGCCACTGATAACAGTATGCCGGGAAAAAGCTTTAGTATTTTCATAAATAAACCTCTTAAATCTAAAGTGTCATAACATTGTAGCATAAATGAAATGCTTTTTCAAGTGTTTTTTTAGCCGCCAGCCGCCAGCACGCACCAAAGGTGCATATCACTCCGCCCTTGGCGGAATATCACGCTTAAACATAGTTTAAGCATATCACGACCATGCGAAGCGTGGTCATATCACGCGTACATTGTACGCCATATCGCTCTGCGAAGCAGATATGTCAGTGGTCAGCAGTCAGCGGTCAGTGGTTAGCGTGTAGAAAAACAAAAAGAGCAGATTTCTCTGCTCCTTAATACTGTGCTTTATTTAAGCACGCTCCATTTTTGGTAATATTGGCAAACAGACATGTTGCTAAGTCTATCGCAGCGCTTAAATGGTCCATTTAAGCACCAGCATTTTCCGTAAACGCTTTGGTCGGGAAGCACAACGTGGCTGGCGTAAAAATTAGGTTGTCTTGGTCCTGTCCAAAACTCACAAGTGCCACAAAGCCTTTGGTATCCACTCATTTGATATTCCATAAATTTTCTCCTTAAAATTTTATAATTGTGCATAATTTTCTCTTAATACTATTCTAACACTAAAAAAACTGATTTTCAACCATTTTTGGCGGTTTTGTGAAATTTGCAACAAAATAATATATTTCACATTTTAAAAATGGATAAAAGCTTATTTATAAATTTTTAAAATCTATTGTAATTTAAATAAAACTGTGGTATTATAACCATACGCAATTACGATACACAAAGGAGATAAAATGCGTAGCTGTAACCTAAAAACAACAATACATTTTGAAGGCAACGCCCTTGTGCGACTTTCCAAGCTTGAATATAAAAAGGTATTTATTATTGCCGACCCATTTATCGTTTCAAGCGGACTTATAAATGCCGTTACAAAGCATTTAAATTCTGCTAATATTGAATATAAAATTTATTCCGATGTTGTGCCTGACCCAACCATTGATAAGGTGGTTAGTGGAGTTACTGCACTTGTTCGTGAAAAGTCCCCATGCATTATTGCCGTTGGCGGTGGCTCTGCTATTGACCTTGCAAAATGTGTAAAGCTTTTTGCTCGCAATTTGCACCCTGACTATGCACCACACTTTATTGCAATTCCAACCACAAGTGGTACAGGTAGCGAGGTAACCTCATTTGCAGTTGTAACCGATACAAAGAAAAATGTAAAGCATGCTTTAGTTGATGATTTTATACTTCCAAACGAAGCAATTTTAGATGTTGAAATGGTAAAAAGCGTGCCTGCTACTGTTACTGCCGATACAGGACTTGACGTTTTAGCACACGCCCTTGAAGCATACGTTAGCACAGAGGCTGACTACTTCTCTGATATGTACGCCGAGAAAGCAACATCACTTTGCAAGCACTACCTTGTGCGCTCATATAACTATCCAAAAACTCACGAAAATAAAGCAAGAGAGAAAATGCATATTGCCTCATGCTTGGCAGGTATTGCATTTAACTCTGTATCCCTTGGTATTTGCCACAGTATTGCACATCAATTAGGCGCGCAATTCCATATCCCCCACGGTAGAGCCAATGCTATTGTATTACCTGATGTTATCGGCTTTAACTCGGGAATTGCGGAAAATACATTCTTTATTAAGGACCCAAATCCTTGTGTATCAAAGTATGCAAATATGTCTCGCCGTATCGGTCTTATCGGCTATGATGATGTTGCTTGCGTAAAGGCTCTTGCATACTATATCCGTTCAATGCAGGTTGAAATGGGTATGCCTATCTGTGTCCGTGATGCTGTTCCTAATCTTACATATGAGCAGTACGCATCAAAATTTGATGCAATGGCAGAAGCGGCGCTTCTTGATACATGCACAAAAACAAACCCAAGAAAGCCAACTAAGGCAGATATTATCCATATCCTTAAAAAAATCTGGCACAACGACATCAACCCACAATAAAAACACAGGACAGAGCAAACGCTCTGTCCTGTTTTATTTCACTACACCAGCGGTGTTTTCATTACGCTACGCGTAACTTCACTTTGTGAAACAAAACTTCACTACACGCTGACCACCGACCACTGACCACTGACCGCTGACCGCTGACCGCTGACGGCTGGCGGCTGACCACGAGGTTGTTCTGCGAACAAATGAAGTTGAGCTTCGCTCAAATGAAGACGCTTTGCGAATGAAGTTGAGGCTTTGCCTCAAATGATGTTGCCTTTGGCAAACTCACTAACCACTGACTACTGACCCCTGACCCCTGACTGCTAACCGAACATATAAAAAAGAGCAGATTTCTCTGCTCTTTTCGTTATTATTTGAAAATGTTGAGCGCGTTGAAAATGATTTTTCCGTTTCCTTCGCCCTCTTCTACGATTTCGTACTTATCGCCTGAGGCAGTAAGTACATCGTTTGAGCTGATTATTACAAGCTCAAATTTTGGTGCTAAATATTTCATTATTCTACTCCCTCCATTTTGCTTAAAATACTGTTATATGATTCAAAAGAGTAAACTGCATTTTCTAATGGTGCTTCGTTTTGGATATATGAATATTCGGTTTTATCATTTTCTGTTACGGCAACATATGCGCCCATAGCGAAAAGTGAATTCATATGATCATCATCAAAGCCCACGATAACAATATCAAAGAGGTTAAATTTGTAATTTGCAATATCCGCTAAAATTACGCCATTTTGTAAGCTTCCGTTTTCATCAAAGATTTCATTTGACTTAATGTTATCTTGAGATACTGCAAATGCGCCATAGCTAATGCTCTTTTTTGTTACTGCTTCGTATTCATTTAATGCAAGGTTATCTACCTTAAAGCTTACCGCAACGCCTGCTCTGCCATCCTGTGGAGTTGAATATCCAAGGCAAGCAAGGAGTGGGTTTGCTACTGTTTCTGTGTTCTTGGCGTCGCAATCAACACATCTTACAACCTTTACGCCGTCTTTATCATAGCCGTATGCATATGAAATGCTAATGATTTCTAAATTATGTGAAGCATCACTGCAATAAACAATAGCATTACATTCTGTACATACGCCGTCCTTAGCTGTATGGTTGCCTGTTGCAGGAACATAGTCAGCAACCTTGGTTGCTCCGCATGCGCATGTGTATGTTGTATAGCCTTGCGCTACGCATGTTGGATCTGTTACCGCGGTTGTAAAGAAGTAATCGTCAACATAAAGTGAGTTACTTGCAACGCCTGATACATACTTAGGTAATTTATTAAGTGTTTGCAAGTCGTCTATTGTCCAAGCGGCAATAGGCATATTTTTTTCCATAGCATAAAGTAATACGTCATAATATTTGCTATCGGTTAGTAATGTGTGACTAAGGTCTAAAAATACTTCGTTTTGTCCATTGCGGAGATTTATAGCAGTGTTTACATTACCTTTTGCAAAGTTTGCATTTGAATAAAGATAACCAAGTCTTGCAGTTGGATCTGCATTTTTTACATAACCAAGATAAGTATGGCTAAAGGATATCCATGAGCAGTTATCAATTAAGCCGTATTCTTCAACTGTTGCTACAAGTGAGTTTACTCTATCTTGAGTAATGCCGCCGTTGTTTTTAAGTTCAATGTATGGGTGAAGTCCGAGTCTTGCGCAACAAGCAATAAACTCTTCAAAGGTTGCAATCTTTGTTCCTGCAAACTCCTCGCCCTTCCAACTACCAAAGTCTAATTCAAGAAGTTCTGCATATGTGTAGTTGCTAACTAAACCGGTAGCATTGCTTACACCGTTAAGTTTTTCGTGGTTTAATACGGCATATCCGTCCTTTGTGTACATTACATCGCATTCCACATAGATAAAGCCTAATTTATGTGCCGCCTCATAAGCAGGAAGCGTATTTTCAGGGGCAACGCTACTTGCGCCTCTGTGTGCAATGGAATGGAACTCACGGTCATAGCAATGACCAAATGCAGGGATATAGCCATTAAATGTTGTATGGTCGCATGCGGAGCATTCTTCGTATGATTTATAACCGTTTTCTGTACATGTAGGAAGCTTAGCTGAGTGCTGAACGAGCTTGTGTTCGCCCTTAATAACGCGCTCTTCAACTGTGCCGCAAATTGTACATTCTCTTCTGTCAAGACCGTCATCTAAGCATGTAGCCACGGTAACAGGTGTCCATTCAGTAAAGTTGTGTGCTGCATCCTCAATAGGAACAACGATTTTTATGCTATCAACAGAAACCTTTGCCGCCTTAAGGTGGAAACCAATTCGACCTGTATAAGTGTATTTTTTAGTTGTGTTATGTTGTAGGTAATTAACATTCATTGAGTCGAATACAAGTTCCTTTTCATCGACTACATTTGGTTTATCAAGTAAATAAGAAGCGGTGTTGCCTACGATGTTAAAGGATAATGTGTATGCTGTATTTGGATCAAGATTTTCTATATAGCTATTTTTGTATGGTACAGACCATGAGCCGCCTGAAACTGTCTTGTTTGCTATTTCAACGCCTGAAACCTTGCCACTTGATTTATAACTCATGGCGTCTCGACGAACGGCTGCTTGCCAGAATGGATAATATTTGTAGTTAGCATTTACATCTACACGAGCCATAACTGCAAACCAATATGAACCGGCGTACTGGTCTTCTATTACAGAATTCATAGTGAATACTGTGTCGATTTTATAATCTCCAAAAACACCTAACCATTCAGGCAAAAGGATTCTCATTTGGTTGGTGTTCTTTGCACTTACGACGGCATCTATTACAAGTTTACCGTCTTTTAAATAATACTCCGTTTTGCTTGGAGCCTCAGCGATTGTGTAATCACTTCCAAGCTCTGCGCGGTTAAAATCATCAGAGAATAACACATACTCTGTGTCGGTAGGATTTTTTACTATTAAGTAAACGGATTTAGTGCTTGTGCCTGATGTTGCAGTTAGCTCATAAACGCCTGCTGTGTCAAAGCAAACTTGCTTATCCACAATCTCAACCTTATTTAAGCTCCAAGTGATTTTGTCAGCAGAAACTAATGTTTTGTTGTCAAAATAAACGCTGTATAAGGAAAGAAAAACAGTATCTCCTGTATTAGCGCCTATTGCAGGCATAGTGTAGGAAATTGTTTTAGGAGTGATGTCCTTTGCGGTTTGTGTCTTGCCGCAATCACACTTGCGTGTGTATCTGATTTGGCGAATTTCCGTAGCGCGAGCTTCCCAAGCTCCGTAGCTTCCGCCACAAGAGCAGCTTGCTCCCTCTTGATTTGTTGCTTCCTCAGCGCTTACGAAAATGAACAATACGCCCATAAGCATCATAAACGCCAAAAGAAAAGCTGTCATCTTTTTCATGATGGTTCTCCTTTTTATATAATATAAGCTTATTTTAGCATAGAGCTCCATATTATGTCAATATGATATATTTAAATTTAAAATTTTTTCACTACTGCACCTTCAAGACACAAAAGCGTATTTTTTAAATTGATGCGCTTACTAAATTTAATGGCACACTTGAAAACCAAGTGTGCCGATGTATTTATATGATAATAGTTGAATCATCAAAATCGATAGATTGGTCATCATCATTTCTAAAGGCGTTAAGCTCACCACCAAGAAAAGCACAGACTGTAAGAAAATCATTTCAAAACATTTAAAAGACTTCGGCGGCACACTTACAGATATTGATGTAATTAAACTTTGTGGTTGCTCACGACAAATCAATTATAAATACAAAGCTGAAATAAAAAGAGCCGACTCTATTTAAAGAGCCGGTCTTTTTTGTAAAATTATCAGTATATATTTTTTGACTATATGATTTCAACACTATTAAACTTGATTTCTATCATAAAAGATATTTCAACGAAAAACTATATTTTAAACACACTTTGACCCTTTGGCACATCTATTTCGACAGGGTACCAAAGGTACTTTGTTACCACCTTCAGCTTAAACGGCTTTTGTGCTTCCACCTTTACGGTGGTTTGATCCTTAAATGGATGGTATTCGGTGCATACTATGCTTACAAGATTGGAATTAAAAATCATATTTTCTATTCCGCATTTTTCACGGTTGTTTAGGTGGAAGGTGACTTGATTTTTATGTGCATCAAATTCAAGACCGATAATGTTTTCAATAAGCATAGTTATTGGCGCAATTCCACTCCAGCCTACAAATTCGTCACGGGACAGCGTGTTATATTCAGTGGTGGCGGGGCGATAAGCGTCTGGGGCATAGCATTCCCAAATGCTGCCGTACGCTACATCGTTTGCAACCTTGCACATGCCGTCAAGATACTTTATGGCAGCTTCCCTTGCGTATTCGTGATATCCGTTTTTACAAAGTCCCTTTATAGCGCACAGGTTAGTTGGCGCCCATACTCCGCCAAGCCAATAGCCACCATCAGTATCGTAATTTGGGTCATCCTTTGACAGTGTGGCAAAGGGGATTTTTGTGTAAAATTCGTTTTCGTTCATCATGTGTGCTACTACCGAGCGAAGTCTTTCGCCATATGCAACCCCCGATACAAGTGTCCAAAAGGTGGCGGCAGTTTTTGAGTTTATAAACTTAACCCTATCGCCTTTCCATGTGCGGGTAAAGAAATTAAAATACCAGCCTGCTTTTTCGCTATAATGAAGCTTGTTTATGTTGTCGCAAATGCGCACGTGCTCATTTTTATAATGCTCCGCCTTTTCATTTAAGCCAAGCTGACTACATATGTAAGATATACAAATTGCACTAAGTGCTTGCTGACAGGCAAGGTCAACAAAGCAAGTGTCACTTCCGTCACCATGCTTAGCTCCATATCCACTAACAGGGGAATTATCCATTCCGCTGGAGCCTGTATCTTCAAAATAGTAAAGGTCGCAGCTTTCTCTTTTTCTATTTTTTTCAATAAAATTATAAATTCCCTCAAGTGCAGGCAAGACGTGCTCAAAGCGTGAGGAGTCACCCGAAATCAAATAGTGCTCCCATTCTGCCCAAGCCATAAGAGGCGGGTTTATTCTCTCGCCATAAGTAGGCTCGCCGTCATCAAGGTTATACGCCATAGCCATAAAGCCGTCGTTCTTGCGCCTTAGCATATATAGATTGTCAAGATTATTCAAAGCACTTAATGTGCCATTTGAATAATTGGTAATAAAGGTCATTATGCAGGAGTCCCATTGCCACATGATGCCCACTCCTGGCATACAGGTTAAAATGTCCTTCCAGCCATCCTTTTCTATATATTCCACATTTTTAAAGGCAAGCTCCCAGGCTTGATAGTAAAGATTTATAAAGTCATCATGTCCATCTAAAATAGGACGCGGAAGACTTTCCTTGTTATAATTATAGCGTTTTTTCATTTTTACCCTTCAACTTTTGCAATAAAATTGTATATTTGTGATTACATATTATCACAAAATATGATTTAATTCAAGAATAGTTAGTATATTATTTTAAAATCCATTAATACCACACAGAAAGTGCTTATAAACACACAAAATTTCTGTCAGTTATGTCGGCTCAAAACCACACAAATTCATGTTAAAATATTTCCATAACAACAAATTCCACTTTTGAGCTTTTTAAAAAATCAAAAGTAAAAATTCCACAAAAATTCCACAATTTATGGAAAAACAAATGAAAAAGGGAGTAGAAAAAATCTACCCCCTATGTATTCAAAGTCCTTGTACTATAACATTTGTTTTGTGAGAAAAGAAAAAAGAAGATGCCGAGAGCTAAAAGCCTATTTCCTCGGGGGACTGCACTTGGCTATGCCAACGAATCCAAACATCTTCTCAAATATAAGAAACGGCGTACAGTCGTACTTTCGTCAACACCGCTTGCGGTGGGATACCGTTTCTGCCAGAATTATACACCAAAAAATCGCATTTGTCAAGTAATAAAAGAAAAAGAACTCTAAAGGAGTTCCCCAAATTCCCTTAGATGTATAAAAAGAAAAGCCCCTGCCACTATTGAGCAGGGATGAAAGAATATTTCTTTTGGCTAATATTATTATATACCACAAAATGAACTTTGTCAACAGCAAAATAAAAGGGCAGATTTCTCTGCCCTATGTATTTAAAATGTTTTAATGGTTTTTCGCGCCGCCTTGTCAACTTGATTTTTACTCCTCAGTAAACAAATCTCGCTGACGGCTAACCGCTAATCGCTAACGGCTGTTTGCGAAGCAAACCTATTATTTCTTGAAGTATCTGTTGAGAAGTCCTTCAAATGCCTTGCCGTGTCTTGCCTCGTCGCGAGCCATTTCGTGTACTGTATCGTGGATTGCGTCAAGGTTAAGTTCCTTTGCTCTCTTTGCAAGGTCAAACTTGCCCATTGTTGCGCCGTTTTCTGCTTCAACTCTCATTTCAAGGTTCTTCTTTGTTGAGTCTGTTACAACCTCGCCAAGAAGCTCTGCAAACTTAGCAGCATGCTCTGCTTCCTCATAAGCTGCCTTTTCCCAATATAAGCCGATTTCTGGATAGCCTTCTCTATGAGCTACTCTTGCCATTGCAAGATACATACCAACCTCTGTGCACTCGCCCATGAAGTTAGCGCGAAGGTCCATAATGATATCCTCTGGAGCACCCTTAGCAACGCCTATAATATGCTCAGCAGCCCAATAACGCTCAGCGCCTTGCTCAGTAAACTTATCTGCTGGAACACCGCATTGTGGGCATTTTTCAGGAGCGCTATCGCCCTCGTGAACGTAACCGCAAACAGAGCAAACGTACTTCTTTGTTACAACCTCTTCAAACTTATCAGCGCCAACCTTGCACTTTGGGCACTTTTCTGGTGCTGAATCTCCTTCATGAATGTAACCGCAAACCTTACATACAAACTTTTTCATAACTTTTAACTCCTTATGTTAAATAAATTTTTACTTTTTTAATTTCGCTATTTTGATTGACACTTAGCGCAAGTGCCGTAATATATAACTCTTTCGCTGTCAACCGAAAAGCCCGCATTTATTATTGAAGTTCTTTTTTCAAGCTCAATGGGAAAATCGTAAATTTCCTTGCATCCGTTACACACAAAATGCGCATGGTCCTCAATAAAGCCATCGTAATAAATGCATTTATCAACCGCCTCAACGGAAATGATTTCCTTCTGCTCCAATAAATTGTTGAGATTTCTGTAAACAGTACCAAGACTTATATTGGGAATTACCTTTCGGACAGCATCGTAGATTTGCACAGCACTACAATGATGTCTCTTTGAGCGAAGAAACTTAAGTATCTCCGTCCTCTGTGTTGTGTTTCTCATACACTGTTGTATCCTTTCTGTAACTCAGTAATCCTTATCAGTAATGATTACTGTTATCATTATACACATCAAAGCACCATTTGTCAATACCTTTTTTCAAAAAAATCAAAAAAATTTTTGGCAATCACGCATTTGCTAAATCTCTATAAAAACGGATTAAAAATAATAAATTTACAATATTTTCCAATTATAACAAAAACAACTGCCTTGCGCGTGCAAGACAGTTATTTATTATTTAAATAATGCTTCTACAAGAAGCGGCATAACCTTGCTCATTATAAATGCGCAAAGCACGGCTAATGCGATAAAAATAAGCAAAATGTACCACTTTTCTCCCTCATTAAAGGTAGCTTCGGCTTTGGACTTTTTGTCCTCTGGGATATAAAACAACGCTTTTTCGTAGTCAATAGCGGTCTTGCCGCCTGCGGTTACGGTTGGCAATTTGCCACCCACCACGGAAACGATGTTTCTTAGTGCTGAGCCATCGCGAATAGCTATCATAAGCAGCTTTCTATAAAGGAAGCCTGCATCGCGTAAGGAAATTGCATTTTCCTCGCCGATTGCCCCCTTAGAAAGCAATTCTCTTACAAATGGTCCTTGAAGGGCTTTTGAAAGAAAGCTACCAAGGAAGCCTAAGCAAACGCCTATGCAAATACCCCATATAATAAGCTCTGTTGAATCGTTTTGAAGCGCGGTTAAATACATATTAGTTTTCCTCTGTAATAGCCTTGCCGCAAAGCTTAACTAGGATTTCCTCAAGGTCCTCATTGTCAACGTATTCAATCTCAATGGACTTCGTTTTGCCCTTATTTTTAATCTTAATCATCTTACCGGTTAAGGACATGGCTCTTCTTTCAAGGTCCTTGGCGTAGTCAACAACCAGGTCGTCGGTGTTGTCCTCTTCTTCCTTATTGTTTATGGCCTTGTCGTAAAGCTTGTTCATTTTCTTCACTAAATCCTCTGTATCTCTTACTGATAAAGAGCGTATTAGTATCTTATGAGCGGTATCAACGATAACATCCTTATCCTTTAAGCCAAGTAAAGCTCTTGCATGGCCTGCTGAAATGTCTTGTGCTTGAAGCATTTCAAGAACCTCTTCAGGCAAATCAAGTAATCTCATTGTGTTCGCAATGGCGCTTCTTGATTTTCCTACCTTTGAAGCAACCTCTTCTTGGGTTAAGCTGTACTGTGTCATAAGTGAACGGTAAGCCTGTGCTTCTTCAAATGGATTTAAATCTTCTCTTTGAATATTTTCAATAATTGCAAGCTCAGCAGCCTTTAAAGCATCTGCATCAATGATAATTGCAGGGATTTCTGTAAGTCCTGCAAGCTTTGATGCTCTCCATCTACGCTCGCCGGCAATAATTTGGTAAAATCCACCGCCAACCTCTCTTACAATAATAGGTTGAATTAAACCGTGTTGTTTAATTGATTCTGCAAGCTGATTTAATGCTTCCTCATCAAAATATTTTCTTGGCTGATCCTTTTTTGGCTCAATATCTATAATATTAAGCGTTTGTACGCCTTCGTTTTTTACTGTTGATTCAATATAATTCTCTGCAAAAATTGAATCTAAGCCTTTTCCTAACCCTTTTTTCATATATTTTTTCTCCTTTCTTATGGACTTTAATATGCAGAAATTAAAAATAATATTATATGTATTGTGAATAAAATTGTCCTTTTTGTGGGGAATTTACCCTCGTCAAATCTGCAAAAAGTCCTCTCCGTGTTTTTCTTAATTTGAAAATCCTTTAAAATAAGGCACTTTGGGACATGGAAGCTTTCCCTATCCCCTATATCCTATTCCCTATCCCCTGATTTAATATCCTTCAGTTCTTGTAACGATTTCCTTTGCTACCTTTTCATATTCTAGGCTACCCTTTGAATATTTTGCATAATATTTTATAGGCTCTCCGAAGCTTGGCGCTTCTGAAAGTGTTACTGAACGGGAAATTTTTGTATCAAATAGCTGATAACTGTAATATTTATTTAATTCTTCTAATACTTGAGATGATAATTTATATCTAGAATTAAACATGGTAATTAAAATACCTGTGATATTTAAGCGTGGATTATAGCGTTGTCTTACTGATTTAAATGTCATCATAAGTTGTGAAAGTCCCTCTAATGCGAAATATTCGCATTGAATTGGAACTACTAACCCTTGACTTGCAGCTAAAGCATTAATTGTAATAATGCCGAGTGATGGCGGACAATCTATAATAACATAATCAAAATCGCTTGATTTTTCAAGCTCCTCTAAAGCTCCCTTTAAAAAATATTCTCTTTTTTCCTCTGTTGCAAGCTCTAATTCTGCGGCAGCTAATGACATATTTGATGGCATAACTGACAAATTTGCGAATTCTGTCTTAATAATCGCTTTGCTTGGAGCGCAATTTTTAGTTAAAACATCGTATGATGAATACTTTATGGTGTTTTTAGCAACACCAACTCCACTTGTTGAGCTTCCCTGTGGGTCTAAGTCAATCAAAAGAGTTTTCTTACCTAAACCGCCTAAGCAAGCGGCACAGTTTACCGCTGATGTGGTTTTTCCCACTCCGCCCTTTTGATTTGCGAATGAAATTATATGCACGGTGTTATCCTTTCTTTATGTATATCTAACCTTTACACTAAAATTATATCATGAAAATATCATAAAATCAATATGAAAATTCACTTTCAGCGAATTTTAAGCAGTCAGCTGTCAGTGAGATTAGATAAACGATTTAATCCGAATCATAAAATAAATGCAATGCCCAAATGTTTCACGTGAAACAAACGACGCTAACGCTAGATTTTATTTTGAAAACCTGCATATAGCTAATTCCCGCCAACCGCAGACTGCTAACGGCTAGCGGCTCAAAACGTTTCACGTGAAACATTAAAAAACGCCCTAAAAATACCGAAAAAATCATTCTCAAAATAATTTTTAAAAACAATGTTGATATTATTTGCTATATGTTTTTAAGAATAAAATTTTAAACAAATTTTGCCCAAAAAACCAATGTTTCACGTGAAACAAACACTAACGCTAGACTCCATTTTAATAACTTGTATATAGCTAATTTTGCTAACCGCTAACGGCCTAGCAGCTAATGGCTTAACGAATGTTTCACGTGAAACGTTACTGTTACTGTTTTACTAAAGCCTATGTAAATGCGCATGCAACTAACCTCGCTGTCGGCTAACAGCTGACGGCTGACGGCTGTTCGCGTAGCAAACCACTGACCGCTGTTCGCTCCACGAACCTTTGTTTCACGTGAAACAAAAAACCGCCAAAATTGGCGGTTTTTGGTTATTCTACTGTTATTTCGCTGATTTTTGGCACTAAAATAGTTAATTCTGTGAAGTTGTCGCCCTCTACTCTACGGCTTTTGATTTCTATTCCGCTGTTCTTGATGGTATCTATTGCACGGTTTATGGCAGAATAGAATGAGCTTACTGACTTATATATACGCTTATCTTGTTTTTGTGTGGCAATGTCTTGACTTAAATGACCTTCTATAAGCTCCTCTGAGGCACTTACGTTTAAACGCTCGTTTACTATTCTATCAAGCAGTTTCGCCCTTAAATCGATGTCTAAAACTCGTAATAACGCCCTTGCGTGACGCTCTGTGAGATTGTTTTTTAGGATTATCTCCCTTTCGCTTGCGCTATATCTTAGCAATCTAAGCTTATTCGCTATAAATGATTGACTATTTGAAAGCTTGGCGGCTATTTGCTCTTGGGTTAGTCCGTATGTATCAATTAGTGCCTCTATTGCCTCTGCTTGCTCGAAAATATTCAAATCCTCTCTTATAAGGTTCTCTATTATTGATATTTCGGCTGATTTTTCTTCATTTATGGCTATTATTATGCAAGGCACATGGCTAATTCCCAGTTCCTTTGCAGCCCTTAGTCGCCTTTCTCCTGCTACTAATTCATAGCTTTCTCCTAGCTTTCTTACGGTTAATGGTTGTATTATTCCGTACTGATTTATACTATCTGCTAGCCTTAAAATGCTTTCCTCATTAAATACCTTTCTTGGTTGATTGGGGTTTGGCGCTATTTTTGTAATTTCAATTTGCTGAACCTCTTGATTTTCTACTACCTTTTGTTGATTTGACATCCTTTTCTCCTCTATTTTCTTAAATTTTACCAAAATATGTAAATTTTACATTTCCCATCACTCCCTTACTATTTACGATTATTTTAGCACGCGAATATATCCTATAATGTCGCATTGTGCTGTCAATATATCGAATTTGCGGCTTTATCTGCACTAAATAAGCAAAAAATCATCAATAGATGGAAAAATATGTAAAAATATTTAATCGTTAAATGCATATACTAAAAATAAAAAAGCGAGGAATCCTTTAATGCTTGACTTTGTTAAAAGATATAGAAGTAATCCGAAAAGAACTGTCATAACCATGAAAACAAAACGCTCATTTTACCTTTTGAAGCGCAAGGATATTGTGAATAGAGGTGTGGAAAGCTCTGCTTTTGGCATATCAAATAATACTGTAAATACGCTTGATGAAGGACTGAAAATTGTTCCTTCTAACTGTGATAGTTATACCTTGGAGCGCGACAAATGCAGCACAAATGAAGCTCAATTTGCTTTTAAATCTAAAGATAATATCTGTAAATTAGATGATTGCTGCGCCGATGATTTTGTTCTTGAAAACTCAGAAACAAATACAAATTTTAAAGCTAACTGTGGTAAGAAATATGATGATAAACAATTAAAATTAGCCGGTTGCAAAACGATAAAACACAAAGAAAAGAAAACTAGAGGGGCGCTAGTTTGTGAGAAAGAATGGTGTGTACTGTTATGTGATTTAGTGGCTGCTATGGTTGTGATGGTGTCTATAATTTGCATAATGATAAAGCTAAAAAGACTAAATAGAGAAAAATAAGATAATTGTTCCGCCTGTTGGGCACTTATCTGACCTTTTCGCCTCGAAAGGGCTCTTTTGGCTAGATTTTCTTTAAATTGCGTATAAAATTCGCAAGAAGCCAAAACCTTTTAAAACAGCCTTATTTTGTCTGACATAATGTAAATTATGCGCTTTAATAACACGAAAGCACAAGGGTAAGGCTTTTCCGTGTAAATTGCACAAAAGCAGCTTGAAATGGCTTAAAACGCTTGATTTGTGCTTTTAAATTTGAGATAAAGCTTGAAATATCTTGTTTTAGGTTTAAACGGTTAGATAAGTCCCAAATTTTGCTTAACACGGTTTGATTTACTTTGATTTCTCTTGCTTATAGATAAAGGTTGCATAAAATATCTGCATTTTGCCTTGAAAAGGCTGGTTTTGTGGCTGTTTTGAGCGATTTGGCTTGATTTAGCACTTATAATAGAGGAAATTATACAAGCTGAAAGAAAATTCATTAAAAAGCGTTATAAATTCTTGATTTTGCGCTGTTTTTTAAATCAAATATGCTATTTTACAGACACAGGGTTAACTAAATTTAAAACTTGATGCTGTTGTATAATTATACAGTAAATATGTATAAATATGCAAATAACGAATTTAACCATAATTTGAATTACAGACACAGGGTTAACCGAAATGAAAAAATGTAAGAAATTTAAAAGTTTGAAATTCTGAATAAAATTTCAAAAAAGAAAAGGCGGTCCATACGGACTACCTTTTCCTATGTTATGCATTGTGCATAACTGATTTGAAATGTGAAAGCTGGTTATTTATCTTGCTTGGCGCGTACAAATTATTTTTTTATGCTGATTAGGCGAGAATTAAGGCTATTTAAGACCTTTATCTGAGTTTTAAGTGTAATTTATCCAATTTAAGTTATAATACGCTTAAATCGCCTTATTTCGCCTTGCGTGCGTATCTAATTACGCGTACTTTACATTGATGTTGATGATTTCCTTTGGTCTTACAACCTTGCCATCAAAAAGAACATAGCCCTTAACGGCGTCAGCGAATGTCTTTTCTGGGCGATATGCTTCTGTGTGAGTAAGTGGGTTAACAAAGGCGATAGCTCTCTTTGAGCGAATCATAATGTTGTCAACCGCGCCATCCTCAGTTCTTGCTACATTGTTTGAAAGCTTTACTGTTACATTGCCGTACATTGCAACCTTGCCGTTTTTAAGGAAGTCGCTATTGTCGGTATCCTTTGAGGTGTAAGCCTGCTTGAAGAGCTTGTAGAAGCGTGGAGATACAGTTACGGTAATACCTGATGTCATTGGAACGTCGTTCTCCTGAAGCTTCATGATTGCTGTATCAAGAATGTCAAGCACATTGTCCTTTGTTAATACGGTTGCGGTATCGGTAAGCTTCTCTACATCCTGGCTAGTTGCCATTGATGAAATGTATCTGTCCATTTCAATTGCAAGACCCTCGCTTGTTTCAGCTGAAAGCGCATCCATAAGACCGCCAACCGCCTGCGCCTTGTCAATGTCTCCAACCATATAGTTGAAATATCTGATTTGGTTGATGCCTAAGATTACAGAGGTGTCCTCGATTTCCTCGGCTGAGTCAATCACACCTGACGCGTTTGCGCGGTCAAGTGTCTTAATTGTTGGCTTACCAACGCCTAAAATGTGTACACTGTCTCCTTTTGAGGACACAAGACCCTCGTATTGTCTGTTGCAGTCCTCAACGAAGACGCAAGCTCTCTCGAGCTCTCTGTTAATTGTTTCTGCCCATACTGATGGGATAAAATTTGTGTATGCCATAATGTTTTCCTTTCTTTGTCGGTTCATTCCCGGTGGGATATGACCATGTAGTTTTTTCTTTGCGCCAAGCAAGAAGCATACTACCAGCTAATTTGACTTTGTCTTATTAAATCGTAATTTTGCTTAATTTCCTCGGGGGACATTGCTTTTACCTGCTCCCTTGTGAAATAAGATGATTTTGAACCTTGAGAGCTTGATAACGCTCCCGAAGCGCCCACGGCGTTGGAAATTCGGGCTTTTTCCTGCGTAATCGCGTCATTTCTTATAACATTGGCAAATTTGCAGTATGTAGCGTAAACAACGCTAAGCTGCTTGCTTTCCTTGCCCTCAGCAAAAAACCTTAAGCTTTCGTTGGAAAGAAGGTGCTCCTTGCTTATATTCGGGTATATTATAGAAAAATCATTAAAATCTCGCTCAATTTGGCTCTCGTAGGTTAAAATAGTCTTGCCTTCGCCCGTGCTTTCGTTACTTTTGCCTATATTTTCATTAGATTTGCTTGCGTTTTCATTGCTTGCAGCATCTTTTTCCTGGGAGCAATCGGTTTTGCATACGCTTGAGGCGGTTTTAGCATCATCTGCGCTATTAGATGACAAATTCACGGTGCTTGCAGGCAAAATACTGCTATTTTCTTGAAAATCGGATGATTTTTCGGCATTTTTGTCGGTTACACATAGAACGGACTGATTTTGAGTTGATTTTTCTTCAATTTTTGTGGAATTATCCACACAGGGTGGGGAAAATTCCTTTAAATTTTCTGTTTGATTTTGCATAATTTTCCTTTCTCAAAAATTTTGAATTACAGACACAGGGTCAACCGTTTTGCAAAAAATTCAATTAAAAATTTCATGCTAAATTTTAGTTGACTTATCAACAAAATATAACAAATTTAATTAAATTTGAACATCTAATTTTGTTGATTTTAATTCCGAAAGCTCTTTTCTCAATCGTTCAAGCTCTGATGTTTTTTCAGCTTCAATTTGCTTTAAAAGCTCCGATTTATTTATAAGAGCAGAGTCGGGATAGGATTTAATATATGTTTCAATAGAGATTTTTCCGCTGTTTAAGCAGCTATCTAGCATACTAATTACCGATGAAGTTGAATAATTTGAACCGCCGCATGCTTCAACGGATACATCAAAAATTGAATTTTCATAATCATTTGAGGTAAAGTAGTCAAAAACCTCTTTGTTCTTTCCCTCTTGATTAACTACTGTAACAAATTGCTTCTTATAATAATATAGCTTCATGAACTGAGCTATAACAAGCGCTTGCTTGCGCTTAACCTCCCAAAACTGAGAGCGAAGCTCCTCAATAGGTAACTGCGCCTGGGCTTGAAGCTGAGCTATTGCAACGCCCGACATGTTTGACCATTGTAGGTCGCCGCCCATAATGGCGGTTACTCCGCTTGAGCTTTTTGTCATTTCAATTATATTGTCTGTTATTGACATAGGCACAAAGCTTAATGGCTGCTCTTGCATGCGCTTAATGCCATTGCCCGTTCCGGAATGATCAATAAGCACTTGACCGGGAACATTTGAAATTTTTTGTCCCTTTAATGCGTTTGGCAAAGCTACATATTTGCCCCACGCACATTCCTGAGCGTTTAGAAGGCTCATTGCAATATTGAAATTGATAGATTTTTGATTTGGAATAATTCCCTCAATCTCACTAATTCCATAAATTGAGCCATCGCGCTTTTCATAAAATCCGCAAACGATAGGATAAAGTCCTGCTCGTACAGGCCTATTTGTCTCTGCTTGGTTTTGACCATCAGACTTTTCAGTATTTACGGCTATTTTGGCGGGTGATATCTTAAATGGTTCCTTGATAATTTGAGTTTTCGTGCCTCTTTCTAAATATACCTCGCCATCAATTCTAAAATAGCGACTAAGCACGGTAACTGAGCCATCTTGGTTTTTGTCCGACCTTAGCATATCCTCAGTAACATTGCTGTCCGATAGAGAAAGCGCCTCGCTTACATCAAGGTGTGATGCAATCAAAATCCACTTTTGCTTTTGCTCATCGTAAATTGACGGATTTGAAAAGAAAATGTTAAGTGGGTCAATAAGCTCACATCTTACGCCACCGTCCATAATGCCGTTTAGGTCAATGGCGTTTTTGTCCCAATAATAATGGTAGAAGTAAGAGCCCTTCTTTACGCCATCATCAATAGCTAGCTTGTCAAGTGAATCCTGTCCAAGCTCCTTGAAAATTGACTCAGCAAAGGAATTAAATTTTGAAACATCAACACATTGAGTGTAGCTTTTAAATACCGTTTTAACAGGCGTTGACAAAATCGCCGCCTTTTTGCTTCGGCAAATTTGCTTTACAATGTTAATAACAGGTCTTGGCAAATTTTTTGTGCTTTCTGTGGGAGCAGGCCATTGCCTACCCTCAAAAAAATCAATGGCTTGCGGAATTGATTGGCTTATGCCGATTTTTGCTTGATAGGATAGACCATTTTTATACATTTTATATAGATGTGTTTCTTTTTCTATCTCTTTTTGCCATTGAGCCACTCATCAATCACCTCCTTGTAGCTTGATGTGTCAGCCTCAGAGGAAGGCAGACTATTTATGCACTCTAAGGCTTTTTCAATATGGGAAACTCTTTTTTCAAGTTCCCGTATTTTTTTAAAAATGTTTATCATTTTACCACTCCATAAATGAATTTTCAGGGGAAAGAGAAGAGAAGTTTTTTGATAAAAAGTCCGAGGATGTGTCAATAACTTGCATATTGTGGTCATAATCAATAGATATGTACCTTGCAATAGCGCTAGCTAACACTAAATCATCATGAGCGCCGTCGCAAGCTCCGCTCTTGCCATCGTTACGCTTGATGAATGTTGTCATTTCAATGAGCGTTTGACGGTCAGTTTCAAGTCTGACATTTTCCCTCATTACAGACACTAAGTTAGAGATAATTATTGGTCTTGAAACCGAGGTGGTTATAAAGCCGTAATGCTTGTCCGTAACATCGCCAAATGTTGACATGGTCCTTGATACATATAAATTTTCGTAGCCTAATGACCTTAAATGCCTCACAGGGTGGGTGGAATAGTTGGTTTCTACGCCGATTAGTGCATCATTGTAGAATTTTCCGAGGCAGTAAAGCTGTTCGGCAAACAAGTCCTCATCAATGTATTGCTTTCTTAATGTTGCAACACATTTTGCATTTGTGTTGTCAATAACCTTGGCGGTAAAGAAGTCCTTGCCTGTGCCGGCAGTATCTGCGCCAATAACATAGGGCTTTTTCAATATTTGCGAGCCATTATTTTGGCAGTATGGCATATCAACTATTGAAATAAAGCCCGAGGGAGTGTCCATAAAGCGTATATTTTCAAGGGTGTAGGTACAGCCTAGCAGATTTCCGTCAGGGGAGATAACGGGGTGTGCTATTTTGTCATATTCAAATACGCCAATTCTTGATTTTACATCAAAAACGTTTAAATATTCGCTTATTTCATCCTTGTTAAAGACACAGCTACCGCTAGAAACAAATGCTTCCTCAGGCGAGCAGGGATATTCTTGCTTTATTGATGACTTGTCAATATAGGAAGAATATTTTTTTGCATACCAAGTACGCTGCTCGCGACTGAGCCCGATTTTTTCAAGGCTTTCTAGCCTTTTAGTGAGCCATGTGTCTGTATTTTCAAGATATTCATACTCATTTGACACATATTCAGGAGTTTTCCACCATTCATAGAATAGGTTATGACAGGAGTTTAAGTCCCAAAGCGATTTGGCTTCGTTAAAGCCGTTGGCGGTGGTTTCGTAAATGCAAAGCGCATCGGAAATTGCCGCCTCTTGAATTGACTTTTGCAAATCTGCCAAGGGACAGTTAAAAAATGCCACCTCGGAATAGTGGATAAAGGAAAGCGTTCTGCTTCTGCCTACATTAGATGTTGCTGATGCAATTCGCCAAGAGGAGTTCAGCTTATCAAAAAACAACTCATTTACCGAATTGAATTTTTCCGTTGGCTTTAATCTTTCAGGCAGATTAGAGTAAATCATTTTCGCCTTGTCAACAAAAATCGCCTTGGTGTTGTCATCTCTGTCTGCAAGAGTGAAGCCCGAGAAGTTTTTTCTCACAATGGCGTAGGATAGCTGAATGGCGGTAATTACTGTTGTAAAGCCCTGCTGCCTGCCTTTTAGCACAAAAAATGGCTTTGATGTGCCAAGGCTCTCAATTTTACCAATAAAATCCTTTTGCACCTCGTTTAAAAAGAAGGGGACAGTTCTTTTGTTTTTGTCAACGATGGTAAAGCAGCATTCTATTAGTAAATAAGGCTTTTTAATAATTTCGCATCGTAGCTCCTGGCTATCAAGAATTTTATCCGCAATAGCTTCCACTAAAACGCGGTCGTATTCAATATCGCGCTTTTCTTGCCAACGCTGTTTTCTTTTACTAATCAAGTCATGAATGGTCATTTTTCGCTCCCTTCGGTCGCTTAAGAGTGGTCAGTGGCTAGTGGTCAGTGGTCAGTAGTTACCTTGCTGATTTTCGCAAACTCTAAAGCGCTTTTTCTTCTCTCTTTCCCCTGTAACTCTATTATTGCATAAAAAAACCGGGATTGACCGGTACACTTTTTCCAATTTTGAAAAAATTTATCGGTGACAGGGGACGGGGGCATGTCCGTGAGGAAATTATCGCTACGCGATAGGTAAATTGCAAAGCGTTGCTTTGCAGGTAAATTACAAAATTATCGTTTTGTAGGTAAATTGTTGCTTCGCAACAGGTAAATTAAATTTGCAAGCAAATTTAACTGGCGACACACGGTCGCCTGACCGGTACACTTTTGCAAAAATCAAAATATTTTTGCAAAAAAATAAGCACGCCTTCGGTGTATGAAAAATGAAACGGAGCTTCGCTCCATGAAGCGCACCTTCGATGTATGAAAAGGTTAATTATAACTCAATTCCAAGCTTAAATGAACTCCACGGATTACTATCCGTTTCGCCATCAAGGTCGTCTTCCCAACGCTTTTGATTGAGCCATGTTGATGGATTAGGGATATACTGTCCCTTATCACGCTTCCACATATCGCTTTTCTTTTGCTTAGCTATAGCTTCAAGCATGGTATCAAGAAGAGAACGCGATACTCTTATCTTT
>JBGVPY010000105.1:0-9451 GCA_045127235.1 Eubacteriales bacterium | reverse complement strand
GGTGGTAAATTTACCGTATTTTCAAGCTCTAATTTCTGCACGCCCTGCGCTGTGGCTTTTGTGCCTCTTATGTAATTTCGCTTTATAAGCTTGCGCCTATGATTATTAAAGTATCGCATAATCGCATGCTCCTACCTTGGCAATTAAAGTGCCGCATACATTTTTAATGTTGATTTCGTAAAGGCTGTTTTTTATAGGGTGAAGCTTACCGCCTGTGCAGTCATCGCCTGTGAATACAATTCCATTGCACTCAAACAATGCTGTACTCTCTCCCGAATGGAAATTTACAATGCACTCAAAGTCATTATTCACATTATTAGGCACATTTAAAATCACGCTTGCTCTTAAGCCTAAATTATGCTCAGTTTTATTTTGTAGCGTTACGCTTTCGCTGCTTTCAGCTATCCTTTGATATGCACTTTCCTTGCTTGCAAGCTTATTTTCAATTTCCTTTACCGCGTTTTCAAACTCTAAGTCTAGCTGACTTACAATAAGCTCCAAAAGCTCAAAATCCTCATTTTTCACAAGCATTGAGGTGTCCATTCCGCTTTCGGACGCTACTAAGAGATATCCGCTATATATGTAGCTTTCTCCCGGTAAAAATTCAACGCTTCCCATTAGTAAATCAACATGGGTAAATACCGTTCCGCCCTCGGTGGCTTTCTTTTCAAACAAGGTAAAGTCAGGCACATTTTTATCAAGAAGCACAAATTTGTCGCCCACGTTCATTTCATCGTTTAGCTTGTTTGTCATTTCAAAAATATCCTTTACAGGATAAATTTTGCTCTTGCCCTGAGCAAAGTTCAAGGCGTTTGTTGCCATATTCTTTACCTCGGAAAACTCAAAGCGTAAATCATTATGAGCGTATTTGTCAATATTGTGGCTTGATATATCGTTTGTGATTTTAGATTTAATATCATCGTGGCTAAGATTGATTTCGCTGTAATGATTTGCAATCATATTGCCAAGCTCCGTATCCCTTTTTTGAAGGTCGCCTATGATTTTTCTAATATCGTTGTGGGAAGATTCATTTTCATCATGATTTAAAATTGACTCCGCCTTATCTCTTTCAATAAGCACAAAATGCTCGTTTAAAAGAAGCATAAGCTTTCTTATAAAGTCATAAAAATAGCTTTTTATATTGTTGCCCTTTAGCCCGTACTGTGTGGGATTTTCCGGCAATACCATAGGCGAGGACATTAAAATTTTGTTTATTTCTTCTTCTGTAAATTTATACATAAAACTCCTTTCACGGACTTGTAGATGACGGTGAAACCGAAAAGCAAATTTTAAATAGTGTTCTTCGCTTGTCAATACGATAAAGAAGTATCTAATGTAGGAATTTTCCCTTTGGGAGAAATTCCGTTTTTGCTTTTCTATTTGTGAGACGCTACGCCCCACGGGGTCCCCGCAAAATCGCTTGCGATTTTTGGGGAATGGGTATGCCGTACACAAGTACAGCGACGTGTACGCGCTCCCATATTTTCCCTCGCCCTCTAAAGCCCTTATTTTTGTTTTTTGCAAAGGAGTTTTAGCTGTCAGCCGCCAGCAGTTAGCGGTTAGCGAAATTTGACTGTCGCTGCCGTTTCAAACCAAAGCGTTTTGACTTGCTAAACTCCCTTACATTACATTTTGTTATTATTTTTATTTTGTCAGCTACTCCGTTAGCTAGTCTTGCTGACTGCTGATGGCTGACCGCTGTGAGCGAAGCGAACCAATAACATGTCTGCTTCGCAGAGCGATATAGCGTACTATGTACGCGTGATATGACCACGCTTCGCACGGTCGCGATATAACCGAATAAATTCGGTAGTGATATGCTTTCGCTTAGCGAAAGCGTGATATGCACCTTCGGTGCGTGCTGACTGCTGGCGGCTGGCGGCTAACTGCTGACCACTAGGCATAGCAAACCGCGTAGCTCACCAGCCCAAAGGGCGCGCTTGCGCTATGGCTGATTTTTACCGTTACGTAGTCAAAATTGCGCTCATATGCTCGTTGGTAGCATTTCTTTTTTAGCGACGTATTAAAGGACACAGAGTTAAAATCAAAGGCGTCCATATTAAATAGCGCGCCTGCGCTTTGGTCGTCCTTTTGCACACGCTTGTCAGTTTCATACTCAACTGCTACAATGCCCTCAGTATCATCCGTTAGCTCAACGCTAATACCGCATAAACGCTTAGCTTCTCTGTTTTTTAAAAGCGGCGCGCTTTCATATTCAACCAAAACAGGCGTTGATTTTTTTAATGACACATCAGCGTTTTCCGTATAGAAAAGATTAACCGTATCTCCATACTTATCTAATAGCACGTAGTGATTTTCTTGGCTTTCTAAAACGTACTCTGTGTCTTGATTTTTATGTAAAATCTTTAAGTACGTGTGGTTATTTCCCACCTTTTTTACGGTAATTTCACTTAAAGCTCCGTCAACTGAAATTACCTCGCTTTCTATAACGTCCCCGTTATCATTCATTAAAGAAAGCGTGGTATTTGGATAGATTTTTAAGCATCCGTCTTCATCATAAAGCTCATTTTCATAAAGAGCAAGCGTTACGGTATCCTCGCTTTCATACGAGCCAAGCACGCCACACACTAAACTATAACAGCCACTTAAAAGCACCGTATCAAACGCGCCTACATTTAACGCTTTGCTTACGTAAATTACAGATACTCCGTCCTCATTTTGGTCAAAAAGATAGCTACCTGTGTGCATTTTTTCGTAATATACGTCGCTATAACCCTCGTGAAAGGACATCACCCTGCCATCCTCTCTGCCGATTAAAAGCTTGTTGTTAATAAGCGCAACGCATGAAGCAGGGATATTGTCAAGATACCACCACTCGTACTGAAAATCGCTGTCAATTCTTCCGCTATCGTATGACTTCAAGCGTGTATCTGCCACATATACTCCACCGTTAATAAAAAGGTAGTAGCATCCCTCATGGTGTATTGCCGTAGCGTTTTCAATGTTGGCTGGCATCATTTTTTCAATTACCTCTGCGCGTCTTACCCTGTGTTTACCGCTATGAGAGCCGAAAACACCCTCTCTTGATAGTGAAACCGTATCGAAGTTCACGGTTGCCACGCATTGAGCGTTGACTGCTCCGCCATAGTCTGCATGGTCAACGAGGGAACAATTTACGCTTCCGTCCTTTTCTGTAAGAGCAAGCGTTGTGGCTTCGCTTTTACCAAAGACCATAAGAGCGCCACCGTCAGCCATTGAAAGAGCTGTGATTTCATCAAAGTCAGTCTGATACGGCGCATAAAATCCACCGTCCAGCGTGGCGATACATAGCTTTTTCCCGTCCGATAACGCTAAAACGTCAAGACCTGTGTCTGTTTTACAATGCTCTAAAAGTCTAAAATACAGTCTTTTTGCATCCTTTTGGCTAAATTCAATTTCAAAATTACTGCTAGCTGAATCGCTTACCGAAATAAAATCAAGCGTTACCGTTGTTCCGCTTACGCTGTTTTCAAAAAACAAATTGCAGATAGCCTGTGCGCTTGCTTCCTCGTTTGTGTATAAGGAAAGGGATCTGCCGCACACATCGGTAATATCTTTTGGTTTAATGCTTTTATTTAGCTCTATACCGTCCTCGTAATATTCAAGAACGATAGTGCCTGTGTATCTTTGCTTGCCGTAAATAGAAATTCCCTTTAGCACGTAGCCTTCGCTATTGCCGTAAATTACTATTCGGTTAATGACCTTTCCGCTAAGCTCAGAGGTTAAATCGCAAATTGATCCGCCAACCGTGGCTTGCATATCGTATATAAGCTTGTTATCCTTATAAAAGCTCATTCTTGGCACACCCGTGCCTGTCCATGACTTAAAAACCGCCTCAGTTACCTTAATAGGCTCCTTTAAAAACGCTTCGACCTCACTAATTAATGATAAATTTACGTTCACTCCGCTATCGGTAAATAAATTTTCAGCGTTTGTATCGTCCAAGCCCATAACGCGCTCTATATTGCGTATGCTTAGTCGCTCTGCTTCGTTATATAACGCGTTATAAGGACAGACATGCTCATTTTGGCTGCCGTACTCCACGTACATTTTGCCCTTGATTTTAACAGGCTTTTCTGTGTCAATAACACTATCAAGCAGATACGTGCTGTACCTTTTATTAATGCCTATTATGGTGTTTTTACGATTTGAGGTCAATGCGCTTTGACTTTCCTTTTTTACCTCGGTGCTTTCCATATTCGTTGGAGAAATATCCTTAGTGGTTGTGGGAACGTACGCGTATTCGCTATCGTAAATTTCCGTAAGCTCCACGCCGTTATATACGTAAATTTCTCCGCCGCATGCTACGTATAAATTTTCCCCATGCTCATAACCGAAGCTGACACACTCAGGCAAAATCGCCCCTGATATTTTTGTGTCCTCTCTAAATAAATATTGTCCCGCGTGGTAAACAACGTCGTCTCCGTAAGGATAAATGCCGTATATTTTAAGGTCATTATCATGCTCATCTGTAAAATGATGAATTTCCTTCCAGCCGTTACGCTTTTTTAAAATACCGTCGCGGTATAAAAGATTTTTTGAGTATGCGCATCGCCCTTCCCTTATTTGAAGGGGCGACACCGCTTTTTCAATGCCTAAAAATGATTTAGGCGCGTAGATTTTTTTAGAATTTTCTCTCATTAAATTCTCCTTAGAGAATAAACCGTATCAACAAAGCTACTATTTGCGCTTACGTTTTCGTAGTTTTTTAATGCATTTTCAAAGATTTCCATGGCTTTCTCTGCTTCCTCGGAGCTTTCCGAGCAGATAAGCTCATGCTTTACGTAATAAGGAATAAAGCCCTCAATGCCACCTAAATCAATCTCATAATCTGCGCCTGTTAAAAGATTTATTCTCTTGATTTTCTTAAAATAGGTTATCTCACACTTGCCATAGCTCGCGTGATAATCAACCTTAATTTTGCCTGTATCCATAGCTTCAAATCCCACGGACACGCCGTTAATTTTAACTTGGCTTATTTTTAAAATATCATTGAAATTGTCAAGACTTATAACCGAATTTTGAAAATTCTCACTTGATAATTCAAATGAAATAACGCCCACTCCGCTAAGCAGTCTGCCTTCAATTTGCGCAAAGGCGCGATTGATTGATCCAACCGAGGCAATCAAATATTGAGCGCAGCTTGGATTAAGCCTTATAGCATATAAAGCGTCGCTTAGCTTGTCCTCATCACATTCCACCGATAAATCGGGGGAAATGAGCGATAATGATTGTAATTTAATGTTTCCTAATTTCATGTAAATCTCCTTTGCTTGCAAAGGAGTTTTAGCAGTTAGCAGCCAGCCGTTAGCGGTCAGCTGGATTTGACTATTGACCGCCTCGCACACCAACCGCGCGACTTCTCCTTTGCAATTATTAAAATATTTTTTGTCAGCTGCTCCGTTAGCTATTCTTGCTGACAGCTAGCCGCTAACAGCTGACTGCTGGCGACTTTGTCGCCTACAAATCTTCAAACTTAAATCGCACCACCGTCTCCCCTGTGGAGTCCTTAAGCTTGTTGCCTGATGTATCACGCAAAAATGCTGCCGCCGTATTGTCCCCTGAAATGGCTTTGCAAATTTGCGCTATTAAAACCGCATCAAGCAAGGTAATTTTCTTTCCTGACGATAGCTTCTGTATCGGTTCGGAAAGCGTTTCAACATCTACCTTTTTTGATAGCAGCTTATTTAACTGTTCCTTGAATTTTAATATTTCTTGCATGTTTGCTCCTTTCAGTCGCTCTTTAGGGGTCAGGGGTCAGGGGTTCGCTTCGCTCACGGGTAAATTGCAAAGCATCGCTTTGCAGGTAAATTACAAAACTACGGTTTTGTAGGTAAATTGTTGCTTCGCAACAGGTAAATTACTTCGCGTTGCTCAGTAGGTAGATTATCCCTTCGCGATAGGTAAATTGCAAAGCAATTTAGCTATTAAGTATTAAAAATCTAAATCCTTGATCCTGTAATTTTTCTTTGTGTCCTTGCTTACGCTCACAACATAAGGACTTGACATTTCAAAAATTCTTGACACGGTAGCTTCATCAAATGCAAGCAATTCTTTAAGAGTAAATTCACTTGAAATTATCGTTTTCTTATTAGAAAGAAGCCTTGAATTTAGTATTTCAAATGCAATTCTAACATCGGAGCTTGTTGGCACAGCTCCCGCTTGCACCTTGAAAAAGTCATCAATATAAAGAATGTCAATTTCCTTATATTTTTGAACAATTTCCTCGTAATAAAAATCATTCACAGCGTTCTTTAATTCCCTTGTAGCATCTGCCCACTTCATATAAATGAGAGAATTTCCTTTCTTAATTAGCTCCATGCAAATTGCCGTACAAATATGAGTTTTACCACATCCAGATTGACCGCCAACGAAAAACCATTTGTTTGATTTATCATCTATGTAAGCTTTCGCTTTTTCTCTCATTGTTGTTTGATGCTTTTCGTTACCAACAAAATTGTCAAGGTTTTTTTCCTCTACATGGTCTTTTATTCCGCTTTCCCTCATTAAATAAAGCGATTTTCTTGTCTTAATGCACTCACATTGTCTTGATACTATTTCCTCGCCGCGAATACGAAATCTTAACCCTTTATTTTTGCATAACGGACAGTCATATCCATCCTTTTCGTGCATGTTACCAATAGCACCTTCCATCATTTTTAATCTGGTTTGTAAATATTCCATTGTTTGCTCCTTTATTTTAGGGTATAGGGGCTCGCTTGACTCGCAGGGTAATTAGTAAATGAACATCCCTGTCTCCTGACTCCTGACTCCTGTCCTCTGATACTATTATTGCATAAAAAAACCGGGACTGACCGGTACACTTTTGTAAAAAACCAAGGTTTTTTGCAAAAAATGAAGCACTACTTCGGTGTATGAAAAATGAAACGGAGCTTCGCTCCATGAAGCGCACCTTCGGTACACAGAAGGTTAGAAAAGTGCTTCGTTTCATATTTGCGAAGCAAATGCTTCATAATCACGAAGTGATTGCTTCATGTTGACAATGTCAATGCTTCATTGCGACCATGTCGCAGACAGGGGGCAGCTTTGCAAAAATCAAAGTATTTTTGCAAAAAAATAAAACCGAGCTCATTTTTGAACTCGGTTTGTTATTTAAGCTAGTGATATACACATGGGCGCGCTATTTTTTCTGTATGGTATAACCGTTTGATTAGCTTTCTGAGTAATAGAAGGTTACGCTCATGGTTTCGTTGCCTTGGAATTTGTCCCCTTGCTGAATTTCGTAAAGATTACCGTTTTCATCAACATAGAACTCGCCCTTAGTTACAGCCACGCCAAGTGGGTCCTCAAAGATGATTCGGTCGTTAATTTCGATGTAGTTATATGTGTATCCATCGGGGGCTTGCTCGTTATAGATTGTAGCTGAGCCATCATCGGAGAATATAATCGTTGCATTAGCGGTTGCATTAAGCTCGGTTAATGCAGCATCAAAATCTGATTTTGTTTCTGCATTTCTGATAGCAGCCTTCCAGTTTTCATCGGTAATTTGGTCAAGATAGCCCTGAGATTTGAGGTTTGAGAGCATGCTCCAAAGCCACTCAGTGGAAACAACCTCGGCAGCTGATACCACAACTGTCTTGCCTGCAAAATCATTTTTGATATTTATCCAGAAAACAGGCTCTTCATTTTCATCATAGTGCCAAAGAAGCTCTTTTGAATAGAGGTATTCCGAAATTTTCTGCTCATATTTTGAATAGAAGTACACCTCGCCTGAAATCGCAACGCCAAGACCGCTCCAACGGCTTTCTGAATTTTCATAATAAACGCTGTCAAAATCACAGCCCGCAAATGCAGTTTCTGATATGCTTGAAGCAACAGATGGAATAATGATTTCCTTAAGCGACACACAGTCATAAAACGCCTCATCGCCGATTGTTGTAACTCCCTTTAAGCTTATTTGGTTAAGCGCGGAGCAATCCTTGAGAGCGCCTGCATCAAGTGCGGTAACAGACATTGGAAGTATAAGGCTCTCAATATCCGTGCCTGCAAGAGCAGTACCGATAGATACGATGCCGTCAGGAATTATAACGCTTGATGGTAAGCTTAATACGCTATGAATTGACTTGTCTGTAAGGTCATAAAGAATACCGTTTGCAAATGAATATTTTTCGCTGTCATTAGGAAGCGTAATGGTGTTCGGTGTA
This sequence comes from Eubacteriales bacterium, assembly GCA_045127235.1. Lineage (GTDB taxonomy): Bacteria > Bacillota > Clostridia > Oscillospirales > CAG-272 > RGIG2000. The sequence continues at coordinate 1,286 of JBGVPY010000105.1, read as the reverse complement.
TCAACAAATGCACCTCTTTCAATAGTGGTATCCTTGCCTAAAATTACAATTTCTTCAACATTTTCGCTTATAAATGTATTTGGAGAAATTAATGTTACAGAGCTTGGAATTGTAATTTTTCCAATTATTCCATCGCAGTATATAACTTCTCTTGATATCGCTGTAACAGGCTTGAAATTGCACATATCTGGAATTACAACGGAGTCAATATCTCCGTCAATCTTGATTTGCTTAAGTGTTGCAAAATCCTCATAATCCTCAGTCTTAAAGAACAGTCCTACATATGTCCATTTTGTGTATATATCGGTAACATCAGGGGATAGCTTGGTGCTTGGTGTAAGGGGAGTTGTGAAATCCTCATCGCAGAAGAAGCCATCAAGCTTATATCCGTTATGGTATATGTTATCCATGATTGTAAATTCGGCTGGCATAGATCCTGTCTTGATTTCCTCGCCTGCGAAAAGTTGAAGGCACACGTTTCTGTAAATATCATCAGATGATAACTCAAGCGACCATTCAACATTACCTACCGTGATATTGTCAAAGCCGTGTACGGATATATTTGAGCTGGAGTACTCATATCCTATGCTACAAGACGCATAATATTCTGCATATTTGCCACCCTCGCCTACGCCCTCAGCGCCCTTGTAGAATATATCCTCCATAACAGTAAACTGTTCACCTGGAGCAACAATAAGTCCCCCATCGGCAAATTCCCAATCAAAGTATTCAATTCCCGCAACCTCAGGCACGGTGGGAGCAGTTAATATGTCTCCGACATTACAAGTCATTTTTATGACCTGGTCGTCCTCGCCTGTAAAGTAGTTGAAATCAATGTAATAACGGTTTATTAGCTGGTCATCATTACCGCTACCGTTACCGCAGCCGAACATCCAAAGCACGGCAAAAAGCATAAGCGCAAGAACAAGAGTTACCTTTAAAATTCTCATAAAAAATCTCCTTTGTATATTACTGATACTAAAATTATATCAAAAATAACTACCAAAGTCAAGAAAATGATGAAATAGTCCCTTTTGTGTCAAAGAATTTTCACATTAACATTTTTGTATGCATGTTCAAATTACAGCTCAATTCCAAGCTTAAATGAACTCCACGGATTACTATCCGTTTCGCCATCAAGGTCATCTTCCCAACGCTTTTGATTGAGCCATGTTGATGGATTAGGGATATACTGTCCCTTATCACGCTTCCACATATCGCTTTTCTTTTGCTTAGCTATAGCTTCAAGCATGGTATCAAGAAGAGAACGCGATACTCTTATCTTT
>JBGVPY010000104.1:0-4255 GCA_045127235.1 Eubacteriales bacterium | reverse complement strand
ATAATCTTGTTTTACAGCAAGACCTCTAAAGAACATTACTCCTAAATAATTTTGAGCTTCAGCAATACCATTCACTGCTATAATGCAACACACTTTAAAAGCTTCTTTATAATTCCTTTTAACATAACTTTCATTTATTATCTCTAAATTCTTTTTAATCTCATCTTTTGTCATGACAAATTTCTCCTTTTAGCAACGATTTTATTAACAAAAATTCCTTTTTGCCAAAGGGCTCCACCTAATCAAAAAATCTCCTTTTTAGTTTTATAAGATTTAAGCAAGGAGCTATCTTAAGCAATAGCTTTTGCTACACTTGTAACTCATATAAGGCATGAGATTACGATTTCTTATATAGCTTTTACTTATTTTGAGAACTAGTATTATCCTCAGTTAGTCCTAACTCATTTTTCTTAAGCTAAAATTTTCTTTTGTTATAGAATCAAATCTTAGCTAACACATTGCTCCTTTGATTTTATATTAGCCAAAATCTCTTTAGCTTTTGCAAATCCTAGTCTAGCGGGTTTTAGCAACAAATTTTTAGCTTCAGTGTAATCTTGTTGTACTCCAAGACCTTTGTAGTACATCAAAGCTAAATTATATTGAGCCTTTACAGATCCGTGTACTGCAGCTTTTAGCCACCATTTTTTAACTTCTGCGTAATCACGTTTTATCCCAAGACCTTGAAAGTTCATTAAGCCTAAATTATATTGAGCTTCTACATCTCCCTGCTCTGCAGCTTTTTGGTACCACGCTACAGCTTTTTCGTAATCTCGTTTTACCCCTTTTCCATTTTGATACATACTAGCTAAATTGTATTGGGCTATTGCAATACCTTGCTTTGCTGCCTCTTGCCACCATTTCACAGCTTCATAAAAATCTTGTATTACCCCATTTCCTTCTTCGTAAAGAAGCCCTAAATTATATTGAGCTTCTGCATAACCTTGTTCTGCTGCTTTATGGTACCATTCTACCGCTTTTACATAATTTTGCTTTACACCCTCACCTTTTTCAAACATAACTCCCAAATTATATTGTGCTAGAGCATATTCTTGTTCTGCAGACTTTTTGTAAAGTTCTAAAGCCTTTTGGTAATTCTGTTTTATTCCACGACCGTAAGCATACATATTACCTAAAGCATATTGTGCAGGCGCAAGACCTTGTGCTACTGCCTTTTGCCACCATTTTATAGCTTCAACAGAATCTTGTTTTACCCCTTTTCCTTGTTCGTACATAATGCCTAAATTATATTGAGCATCAGCTTTCCCTTGCAAAGCTGCTTTTTGGTACCATTCTACTGCTTTTACATAATCTTGCACTACGCCTTGTCCTTTATGATAAACAACACCTAAATCATATTGAGCTCTTGCAAAACCTTGTTCTGCTGCTTTACGGTACCACTCAAAAGCTTTTACATAATCTTGTTTTACCCCTTCACCTTTATTGTACAAAACCGCTAAATTATATTGTGCTTCTGAGTTTCCTTGTATGGCTGCTTTTTCCCACCATTTAATAGCTTTTAAATAATCCTTTTTTATTCCATCGCCTGTTGCGTACATTTGTCCTAAAATATATTGAGCTTCAACTTCACCTTGCTCTGCAGCCTTTTGATACCACTCTATAGCTTTTAAGAAATCTTGTTTTACAGCAATTCCATTGCAGTACATACAGCCTATAGCATATTCAGCTTCAGCTAGTCCTTGCTCTGCAGCCTTTTGATACCATTTTATAGCTTCAAAAGGATCTTTTTTTACTCCTTTACCATAGTAGTACAATATGCCTATAGCATACTCAGCTTCAGCTAGTCCTTGCGCTGCAGCCTTTTGATACCATACTAGTGCTTTTGAGTAATCTTGCTTTACACTTTCTCCTTCATCGTAAAACACTCCTAAACTGTATTGAGCCTTAGCAATTCCTTGTACGGCAGCTTTTTTGAACCACTCGAGTGCTTTGAAGTGATCTTGTTTTACTCCATCTCCTTCGTTGTAAAAAACGCCTAAATGTAATTGCGCTTTTGCATTTCCCTGTATAGCTGCTTTTTGGTACCATTTTATAGCTTCTGAATAATCTTGTTTTACACCTTTTCCAGTTGCATACATATTTCCTAAATCAAATTGAGCATCGGCATAATCTTGTTCTGCAGCCTTTCTACACCACTCTACGGCTTTAACGTAATCTTGTTTTACTCCTCTACCGCGGAAAAACCCATTAGCTAAAGCATATTGAGCACTTGCATATCCTTGTTCTGCGGACATTTTAAACCACTCTGTAGCTTTTTTGAAATCTTGCTTTACAGCACTACCTTTGCTGTACAATACACCTAAATTATATTGAGCAAGTTCATTTCCATTCTCTGCCGCTTTTGTACACCATTTTAATGTTTCTTTCAAATCTTGTTTTACACCTTCACCTTTTCTATACATATTTGCTAAAGCAAATTGAGCATCTGCATTCCCTTGCTCAGCAGCTTTAAGGTACCATTTTCTAGCTTCTGTATAATCCTGTTTTCCTCCTTTTCCTTCGTAGTACATAGTACCTAAGATGTATTGAGACTCTACATCAGCTTGTTCAGTAGCTTTTTGATACCATTTTCTAGCTTCTGTATAATCTTGTTTTACTACTATTCCTTGATAGTATATGGTAGCTAAAATAATTTGAGATTCTACAACACCTTGTTCAGCAGCCATTGTCCACCATTTGACAGCCTCAAGGTAATCTGGTTTTACGCCTTGACCTTTAAAATACAGATTACCTAAATTATGTTGAGCTTTTTGATGTCCTTGTTCACCTGCTTTTAACCACCAATATCTTGCTTGTGCGTAATCTTGTTTTAGAATATCGCCTTCAATATACAAACACCCTAAATTATATTGAGCACAAGCATCTCCTTGCAAAGCTTGTTTTTTCACGTGCTTTATGACTTGCGTATAATCATCTTTTTTTTCTATTTGGCGGTTCTGTTTTATATTAGTAGTTTTTCCGAAATTATAAGCTAAATGAAATTTTGCTTTTTCAGATCCTTGCTCTGCAGCTTTAAGGTACCATGTTCTAGCTTCAGCAAAATCTTGCTTTACACCATAACCATTTTCGTACATTGTACCTAAAGAATATTGGGCATCAGCAAAACCTTGATCGGCAGCTTTTTTGTACCACTCTACAGCTTTGAAGTAATCTTGTTCTACTCCTTTACCCTTCTCGTACAAAAGTCCTAAATTATATTGCGAGTCTACATATTCTTGCTCAGCTGATTTTTGGAACCATTTAAAAGCTTCTTTGTAATCTTGCTCTACGGCATCTCCATTTGCGTAACTGATGGCTAAATTATATTGCGCAACTTTTCCTCCAAGTTCTGCTGCTTTTTGGTAATTTTTTACTGCTTCAACATCATTTTTATCTACACCTTCACCTCTATCGAACATAACACCTAGATTATTTATAGCGCCTTCATCACCTTGTTCTGCAGCTTTTTGATACCATTTTTTAGCTTCAGCATAATCTTGTTTTACACCTATCCCTAGCTCATACATAAAACCTAAATTAAATTGAGCCTTTGCATAGTCTTGTTCGACTGCTTTTCGACACCAATATATAGACTTAGAGTAATCTTGTCTTCCTCCTTCACCTTTGTAGTACATGTTCGATAAATAATGTTGAGCTTCAGCTATTCCTTGCTCTGCAGCTTTTTGATACCATTTTTTAGCTTCAAAGAAATTTTTTCTTCCCCCTTCCCCATTGTAGAACATATCTCCTAAATTATATTGAGCTTTTGCAAAGCCTTGCTCTGATGCTTTTAGCCACCAATTTTTGGCTTCTGTGTAATCTTGCTTTACACCTAGCCCTCTAAAGTACATCACACCTAAATAATTTTGCGCCTCTGAAATTCCAAGCTTTGCAACACAACAACAGAGCTTAAATGCTTCTGAATAATTCTTTTTAGAATATTCATCGTTAATTTTCTCTAAATTTTTCTGAATTTCTTCTTGTGTCATGTCAAAATACTCCTACAGAATACAGATGTATTACTCATGTATTTAAAATTCATGTCATTAAAACTCATCAGGAAAAGTTCGCTTAGCTTCAGATAAATTCAGATACATAACTTCTTTAAGTCCACCACATTTTTTCCAAAAGTAAGCCAAACGAGGTTCAACAGGAACTGCTAAAGCTAACTTGTCCGCTTCACTAACCTTATTTTGTTCTAAAAGATCATCAACTTTGTCTAAAGCCTTAACAATATCTTCTTCAGTGTATTCCACAT
>JBGVPY010000103.1:0-2009 GCA_045127235.1 Eubacteriales bacterium | reverse complement strand
GCTTTTTTTCAAGTTCCATGTTGTAGTCTGCTGCCATTTTTGTGCACCTCCTTCTCAAGCATTCGCATATATTATTTTTCCCTTATGAACTACTGCATAGTACGGAGCAAAGCCTCCATGTTCTGCATCTACAAATTCTTTCGCAAGTGATAGCTCATAAAATACACCAACTAAATTGATTAATTCTTCGCTATTCTTTCCTCCTAGTGTCCAAATCTTATATTCTTCCATCATCATTTTCTCCTTTCAGCAGTTTACATATATATCACAAAATCATTTCCTCCTAAAAAATCATCAAATAATCTGTGTATAATCCACTTCAATTTGCTTTCATGCCACAACTTTTTATGTCTTTGTTTTTCTCTTTGTAGCATTAACATATCAATGCTGGTAGCACGTTCCATAATTTCATTCCATTCATCATCCATCAATCATGCCCCCTTGTATTGAATTAACTATAGTTTACCATAATATTAGGACTTTGTCAATATTAAGTCCTAATATTATTTTAGACCGTACTAAAAGTCCCAATAGACCGTACTAAAAGTCCCAATAAACCGTACTAAAAGTCCCAATAGGACCCCTCTAACCCTTGATTTTACTAGCTTAAATTTTGCCTTAAATAATATAAATATGTTAAATATTATAGTATGTATAACGCGCGCGCGCGCGTAGGACACACTTTCAGAAAGAAAAAAATGAAAAAATGAGTGGCAGAAAAATGATATTAAGTCAAGTCCTCAAAATTTATATATATTAATATTTATTTTTATGTGTGTAGGCGAGGGCAAAAAACCCCTAGTTTTTTTTGCTCCTCGCTACACCTACTACGAAAAAATGCATAATTAAGGCACTTGAAAGAACTGTGTTCTTCAAGTACCAAACAACAAGTATGAGATTTTCAAAAAATAAAAAACGAGGTATAAAGAAAAATCTTCCTCTCTTGGATCTGACGCTGACGCTCATCCAAGAGAGAGTATTTTTCTTGACACCTCTCATTCGCAAATCAAAGGCTCATGAAGGGCTCTAAAAAGCCCAAATTTGAATTTTTTTCTAAAAAGTGAGGATTTGTACCTCTCTTTCATAAAAATCAAAATTTGGGCAAAATATGGCTTGTTTTTAATTATCCAACTTTTCTGTAGTTTTGGCACTTGCAATATAATGGTCGATTGCATTCTTGTGTTCTATCCGAAAGATTATCTGAACCACTTTTCGTCCTTTGGTTACCGGCTCAAATGTTATATTGATGTCTGATAAATCATTGATTTCACGTTGCGCTATTTCCAATACTTTTTTACGAAAATCTTTAAAATTATTATAGGACTTCACATCTTCAACCATGAGCAGACGTTTCAATTCCTCAAGTTCAAATGTGATGGTTTTCTTAAACTCATAGGACTTCATCAGCTCGTAAATACGAATGGAAAAAGCAGATTTCATACCAAGAATTTCACGCAACTGATACTCTGTAAATCTCTGCCCGAGGTCAAAGAGATATGGTACCAAATCTTCATCCAATTTGATATGTGCTATACCACTTCTTTTGTTCGTACGTATCTTTGACAGCCAACGAACAAGAACTTCTCCATTTCCATCGTCCATCCACATGGAACGGTCTGACAATTTTTTTAGCGTTGCTTTAATGTCCGCATAATTTTTGCCTTGTCCATAGTCGATTCCGCATATTTCACAATATTCACGAATATTAAAATCATACTCAAGCTGATACGGAACTCCATTTGCACGTTCTACCGCATTGATAGGTTTTATCATAGAGCATATATAAGCAATTGTTTTCTGTTCAGGAACAGACAATTCAAATCTGTTTTTCTGAATAAGTTCATTTGCCTTGACCACCTTGTAATCACGCTTTTTTTCAAGTTCCATGTTGTAGTCTGCTGCCATTTTTGTGCACCTCCTTCTCAAGCATTCGCATATATTATTTTTCCCTTATGAACTACTGCATAGTACGGAGCAAAGCCTCCATGTTCTGCATCTACAAATTCTTT
>JBGVPY010000102.1:0-52466 GCA_045127235.1 Eubacteriales bacterium | reverse complement strand
TTTGTAACATACAAATTACTTGCCAATTCTTCTTGCGTTAAACCCATAACAATTCTGTTGTGTTTTATAACAGCAGCCATATTTATTTTTTCCATAATCAAATCCCCCTTTCCTGTTACACCCTTATTTTATCACGCTTTTCAGCCTTTGTCAATCAACTGTTTATTGATTTGGTAAACGATATTGATACTTGCACCCCTTGACAAGCTCTTTTTGGTAGGATATAATAAGAGGGACAAGATGTCCCAAAAAGATGTTTTGTCAAGAAAATTGAATAAAAGTATTTGTGTGAAATAGTTTAGTTTAAGTAATAGTTAGTTAGTATATGCAAGTTCGCGCGCAGTAGAAAATGGCGGAACTCAATGGGCATAATACAAGGAAATCACAATTTTAGTGATAGCCTGTATTATGCCCATTTTTGTTTTTTCTAACGATTTACAGCCATTTCATACAGGAAAGGAGGATTTTTGAACAAAGAAATTACAATTGCAAGTGTTGGTAATGAAAATATCGAAATACTTTTAAGTGAGGAAAGAGGCTTATTCTATACTCTGCTTGAAAGAATTACGGAGCTTCATTCCCAATCACTTGCAGAAAAGAAAGGAGGTGAATAAGAATTGTCTTATCACAATGCAAAGGTGTATTCTGACGGAAGTCATCACATAGCAATTTTACCACAACCTAACACCCAACGCAAAAGTGAGAAGAAAAGTAAAGTAAGTACAGTAGAGGAAATTGAATTAAAAGAAAAATTTGAACAAGCGTATGCAGAAACAAAAAGCAAAGGATACAAGCAAAAGTCCAAAGAAATATTAGATATAGTCGCAAGTAATTTTGAAAATGAAGAAAAAGCAGAAGATTTTGTAAATGTAAATATGGAACGAAAGAAAAGAAATAAAATTGAAAGGGACAAGCGACTATCAAGAAAGCTATATACAAACGAATGGAATTATTTTGTAACACTAACCTATGATGATAAATTGCATACGGAAGAAAGTTTTATGAAAGGCATACAGGATTTTTTAAAACACGCAGTTTACAGAAAGAAGTGGAAATATATCGGAGTGTGGGAAAGAGGAAACAAAACCAACAGACTACATTTTCACGGTATATTCTACATACCCGAGGGACAAATGATAGGTGAATTATTTGAAAAAAGGGACTATGATTTAAGGAGTCATAAAATGCGTACCACAATACAGAACACGCATTTAAATAAAAGATTTGGAAGAAGCGACTTTGAAAAAATAACACACAAGGATGTTCTTCAAAGCTCTTTAGCATATATGAAAAAATATATTACCAAGCAAGGTGGAAAGCTCATTGTATCAAAGAATGTGCCAACCTACTATATTACTGACATTATGGAAGAAGATATAGCTTGTAAGTATAACGATAAGGAAGAAGATACTCGTGTTGTGCTATTTGATAATAGTAAGTGCTTCAACGAAGGAGTTTATGTAGGTGAATTATGTGCAGAAACGAAAGAAAAATTAAAAAAGGCGAATTAGATATAATTTCTCTTTCGCCCGGTGGAGACTAAACGAAATCGCCATTTCTGTCAAGGGAAAATATATTGTTTGAGACTATAATAAAAATACTTTTGAGCAATATATTTTTTAACCCCTTGACATCTCTGTCAATTCCGTTTTTTGTGTCTCCGTCGAAAGACAAATTAAAAAATAAAATAAAAAGGAGATTTTGAAAATGGAATTGAAAAATCAAAAATCACAATCAAATCAATTGAAAACAGCTGTAATTTATGCTCGTTATTCAAGTGATAACCAAACTGAGCAATCAATTGAGGGACAACTCAGAGTGTGTCAAGAATTTGCAGAAAGAGAAAAAATCATAATTCTTAATACTTATGTTGATAGAGCTATGACAGGTACTAATGACCATAGACCTGCTTTCCAACAAATGATTACTGATAGCAAACACAGAAAATGGGATTATGTACTTGTATATAAGCTTGATAGATTTTCAAGAAATAAGTATGAATCCACAAAGTACAAGCATATTCTTAAAACTAACGGTGTAAAAGTAATATCTGCTTGCGAGCATATTCCAGAAACACCAGAGGGAATTATTCTTGAATCAATGCTTGAAGGAATGAATCAATACTATTCAGCAGAACTTTCACAAAAAGTGAAAAGAGGTATGAGAGAAACAAGAATTAAAGGTAACTTTCAAGGTGGAAGCCTACTCTATGGTTACAAGGTAATTGAAAAGAAAATCTACATAGCCGATGAAGAAGCTGAAATTGTAAGATTTATCTTTGAACAATGTGCAAGTGGCGTTGAAATCAAAGATATTATGAAGCACTTAGAAATCAAAGGTATAATGAACAGAGGCAAGCCATTTGCAAGAACAACCGTTTACAAAATGCTCCGTAATGAAAAATATATCGGTATATGCAGACACGAGGATGAAATATTTGATAACATATACCCTCAAATTGTACCTACTGATATTTTTGAAAGAGTTAAAGGTAAACAAAAACGATACAAAAATGGAAAAAGTAGTGTAACCGTTGAATATCTATTTAGCAGAAAATTAAAATGCGGTTACTGTGGCAAATCAATGAATGCTGAAAGTGGCACATCTAAAACAGGTGCAAAAAAGCACTATTACAAATGCCAAGGCAGAAAATTGAATAATGGTTGCAATAAGAAAATAGAAACAAAAGAAAGTCTTGAAAAGCTTTTAGTTGACTCTATTTTAGAAAATATGTGCAAAGAAAAGGTAATCAAATTAGTAGTAAAAAGAATACTTGATGCACAAAAAGAGCTTGCAAGCAATAATGTAGTGCTTAATATGCTTGCTAATGAAAAGAAAAAAGCTGAAAATGCTCTTAACAATTTAGTTAAAGCACTTGAAAGAGGTATAATGTCAAATACCACTAACAAGAGATTAAACGAGCTTGAAAATGCTATTGAGGAATTAGAAAGAAAAATACTCATAGAAAAAAGCAAATGTGCAGTTGAAATTACTGAAAAAGAAATTCGCAATTTTATTGAAACATCATTAAATCTTGAATTGAAATCTTTGATATGCGTTTTAATTAAAGAAGTTGTAGTGTATGACGATAGAATAGAAGTTCACTACAATATGCCCAATAATACAACAAGTCCTGACGGAAGTCAGGGCTTTTGCTTTTATACAGAAGAAAGAAATGGTTATATAATAGAAATGCTAATCTAAAAATTAACGAGTAGCATTTATTCCACGGAACAATTGACAAGAGCCTCTCGGGAGTGTGGATGTCAGGCATAAAAGAGCCAAGACATCAACCCCCGAGGGGTTTCGTTTGCCTTTCGGCTTGAAATAGCCTACCACACTCCCTACTCTTGTCAATCGTCTTTCGCGGCATAAAAGCCACTCTAAAATGAAATTTTAAAGCACATAAGCAAGTGATTAACAACAGAAAAAACAGGGCAAAAACCCTGTTCAAATGCTCCTATATTGAGAACGAAACGCCCCATAAAAAAGATAAGAACCTAAACTCAAACATAGGTGTTCGGTTTAGGTTCCCATTGGCGCGCCAATAAAAATACAGTACCATTTCGGTACTGTATTTTTATTTACAGAGGGGAGGGTACGAACCTCTCCTTTTTATTTGCGAGCAAATAAAAAATGGGTTCGGACGTGAGCCAAAGGCGATTCTGCTTGCAAGGGTAGCCGTGGCGAAACGCATTGCCACAGGCAATGTATCCCTCCCCCCTAACGATTTTTTTACCATGGGGAGAGGATTCAAACACTCCTTCATATTTGTGTACAAATATGAATAATGTTCGTAAACGAGGCAAAGGTCGTTGTCAGCTTGCTAGCAAAAGACCTGCCGAAGTTCTTTTTGTTTACAAAAAGCCTCCCTCCCCCTGCGCCAAAGCGGTGATAGCTCGCTCACATAAGCTGTGGCGAAACGCATTGCCACAGGCAATGTATCCCTCCCATGCAATTTGGTGTCTTTCTTATTTGACAAATATTTAACGCTATGCTATACTAAAAATGAAATTTTGATTAAAGGAGAATGCTATGGTTGAAAATAATGCTTACCCGTTTGAATTTATTATAAATCCGCTAATGTGGAAATTATTCGGTCAAGAGCTTGAAAATTACACTATTGCTTATCACTTTATTCTTGAAAATTTTGATGAAATGCGTATGTTTAGAGAAAGACGTATTATTCAAGACGACCCAGAGGATTATTGGAGATATATATACTGCGGAAATTTTGGCTCAAATGAGGATATTATAGCTTATATTGGTAAAATAATTGAGCGATTTAAGGAATTTAACGTCCTTGCTGAAAAATGCACAAAATCAGCACGTAACTTTTTTAAAGAGCCGAACGACGTGGTTTCAAGCTATTTTTATCGTGATTTTATGTGTATTCAACTAGAAATGGAGCAATCAAGAAAAGTATATCTTAATAATACAAAAATTTATAATGAATTTAAAGAAACTAAGGAAAGCATAACTCTTAAGGAGTTAATTGGCGAAGAAAAGTACGAAAATGTAATAAAACCTTACCGTCCATTTAAATATCCTGAGGCATTAGAGCAAAAAAAGAAATATTTAGAACGAATAAACAAAAATAACAAAAAATGATGTTTTTTATTCCTTTATAGTGTATTTTTTAGTACATTTTTTATTTGACAAGTATTTAAAGATGTGCTATATAAAAATTGATGATTTAATTAAAATGAGAATAATTATGTAAACTATTTTAAGGAGATTTATATGGATAAAATTTTAAAAAACCCTCTTAATAACGGTTGGTATGCGGACCCTGAGGCAAAAATTTATGAGGGAATGTATGTGATTTATGTAACTAACTCGTTACCATTTGATGAGCAAAAAAATCACGCTTGCTTTGTATCAAAGGATTTAATTAACTGGGAAAAGCATGAGAATATTATTGATATGAGTGGCTTCCCTTGGGCTAAAAGAGCAATTTGGGCACCTACTATTATTGATAAGGACGGAAAATATTACTATATTTTCGCATCTGGGAATATACATTCAAGCGGCGAAATGGGTGGACTTGAAATTGCGGTATCAGACAGCCCCTTAGGTCCATTTAAGGCTATAATGGATAAGCCTCTTATAAACGAATTTCATAACGGTGCTCAGCCTATTGATGCACACTTATTCAAGGATGATGATGGCACTATTTATCTTTTATACGGTGGATGGCGTCATTGCAACCTTGCAATAATGAACGATGAAATGAACGGCTTTGTTCCCTTCCCTGATGGCGAAATTTTTAAGGAAATCACTCCACCTGACTACGTAGAGGGACCCTGTGTCTTTAAAAAGGACAATGAATACTATTTTATGTGGTCGGCGGGAGATTGGACAAAGGGCACTTACCGTGTAAATGTAGCTCGTTCAACCTCTTTGCTTGGAGATTTTAGTAATTATAAAACAATCCTTGAAACGGGAGACTCTGACTTTGCAAATGGTCCCGGTCATAACGGATATTTCTATATACCCGAAAAGGATAAATACCTAATGGTTTACCACCGCCACCATAACGAAATTAACGACGGTAACGCTCGTTTCCTTTGTATTGATGATATGAGCTTTGATGAAAACGGTGATATAGAAAAAATTAAAATGACAAAGCAATGGAAAATTGATTTTTAAATATAAAAAAGGGACTGTAAAGAAGTCCCTTTTTATATGCTAAAATTAAATAATTATAACAAAAATAAATTGAAATATATAAAAAAGTGTGCTACAATGTAATGGATAGATAATTTTATAATTTTTAGGAGTATAATTTGGGGAAAATTAAGATTTTATCATCAAATCAGCTTAAAATTTTAGCTTGTATTACAATGCTAATTGACCATATTGGTTATTTTTTATTACCTCAATATAGAATTTTAAGATTAATTGGAAGATTAACGTTTCCTATTTTTGCATTTTTAATTTCCGAAGGTGCAAAATATACAAAAAATAAACTGAAATATCTTTTAAACGTTGGTGTTTTAGGTATAATATGGCAAGTTTATTTGATAATTTTCAGGTCTGATTATTATTTTAATGTGCTGATTACGTTTTCAATTTCAATAATTATAATCTACGCAATGGACTATTTTAAAAAATGTCTTTTTGATAAAAATTGCAAGGTTATTTTTAAGATACTAACGTTTTTATTATTCATTTTTGTAGCGCTTTCTCCATATTTAATACCTAAGGTATTTAGTTGGTTCAGTTATGAATATGGTCTTTACGGAGCTATGTGCGCAGTTTTTGCAAGCATCCCTGTTTTAAATAAAACTGATGCACCAGACTATCTAAAATGGTTTGATAAAATTCCTATTAGAATATTATGTATGGCAGTTCCGCTATATATGTACAGCAGAAATAGAGGAACAGTAACAATTTTCTTCTTTATAGGACTTGCTCTTATTTTCTTATATTCTGAAAAACGAGGAAAAGCAAACTTAAAATACTTTTTCTATATTTTCTATCCTGCACATCTTTTAATTTTACATTTAATAAGTTATTTAATTTAAGGAGATACATATGAAAAAAATACTTGGCGTAGAGTTTGGCTCTACAAGAATCAAGGCGGTTTTAATTGATGAAAATGCAACCGTTTTAGCGCAAGGCTCACACGAGTGGGAAAACCAACTAAAGGACGGCTTATGGACCTATGCACTTAGCGACGTATGGGCAGGACTTCAGGACGCTTACGCTTCTCTAACTGTAAATTACGGCGAAAAAATTGAAAAGCTTGACGGTATCGGTATTTCCGCTATGATGCACGGATATTTAGCATTTGACAAGGATGATAATTTACTTGTGCCATTTAGAACATGGAGAAATACAAACACAGCCAAGGCTGCTGATGAATTAACAGAATCACTTCAGTTTAATATGCCACAAAGATGGAGCGGCTCACACTTCTACCAAGCAGTTTTAAATGGCGAGGAGCATGTATCTAAGGTTACATTCTTAACTACACTTGCAGGCTACGTTCATTGGAAGTTAACAGGCAAAAAGGTAATCGGTATTGGCGATGGCGCAGGTATGCTACCTATAAAGGACAACGATTACGATAAGGAAAAAATCGCAAAATATAACGAATTATTGACACACCATGGCTTAAATATTGATGTTTACGACCTTCTTCCAAAGATTTTACTTGCAGGTGAGGATGCAGGCACACTTACAGATGAGGGCGCAAAGCTTCTTGATGTAAGCGGTAATTTAAAGGCTGGCGCGCTATTTTGTCCACCTGAGGGAGATGCTGGCACAGGTATGGTTGCCACAAATGCTGTAAGAGAAAGAACAGGTAACGTGTCAGCAGGTACATCTGCATTTGCAATGGTTGTTCTTGAAAAGAATTTATCAAAGGTAAATCAATCAATAGATATAGTTGCAACACCATCAGGACATCCTGTTGCAATGGTGCATGCAAATAACTTTACATCTGAAATCAATGCTTGGACAAATCTTTTCTATGAAGCAATTAAGTTAGTAGGCGCTGATGTAAATAAGGGCAAGCTATTTGATATGCTCTATGCTGTTTCACTTGAAAGCGATAAGGACATTGGCGGTCTTATGGGCTATAACTTCCTATCTGGCGAGCCTATTGTTGGTATGGAAACAGGTATTCCTATGGTAATAAGAAAGCCTGATGGAAAAATGACACTTGCAAACTTTATGCAAATGCAAATTTATTCCGCACTTGGCGCAATGGCTGTGGGTATGGAAATACTTCAGGATGAAAATGTTCAAATTGATGATATTTGCGGACATGGTGGCTTCTTTAAGACTGAATTTGTTGGTGCAAATGCAATGAGCGCAGCTCTTAATGCTCCTATTACTGTTATGAAAAATGCAGGCGAGGGCGGAGCTTGGGGTGTTGCCGTTTTAGCTCTTTATACAGTTAAGAAAATCGACACTCTTGAGGACTTTTTAGATAAATTATTTGCAAAAGCAGAAAAAGCAACTGTTGTTGCAAGCAAGGAAGAAAAAGCAAAATTTGCTGCATTCTTAAAGGATTATAAAGCAGGCTTAAAGGTAGAAAAGCTATCTACTGATATTTTCAATAACTAGGAGCAATAAAAATGGAAATAAAATCTAAAAAAGATTTATACGATGGAATTAAAAAAATTTTGATTAACGAAAATCAAATCGCAGAAGAAATTAAAAAAGCGGGAAAATACATTGATGATATTTACGATGGCAGACCGATTTTGCTTGTTAGCATTTTAAAGGGCTCATTTGTATTTATGGCAGATTTAGCAAGAGCGGTTAGTGTGCCTTGTGAAATTGGCTTTATGTGTGCAAAAAGCTATTATAATGGCACACAGTCAAGCGGAATTGTTAATATCACAATGGATTTAGATAAGGATGTAAAGGACTATCATTTAGTTATAGTTGAGGATATTATCGACACAGGTCGCACCTTAAATGATGTTGTAAAGCTTTTAAAAGCAAGAAATCCAATTTCCTTAACAGTTGTTACACTACTTGATAAGCCTGAGCGCCGTGTGGTAGATTTTAAGGCTGACTATGCTTTATTTACTATTCCCGATGAATTTGTAATTGGCTACGGTCTTGATTTTGGTGAATTTTACAGAAATTTACCGTACATAGCAATTTTTGATGAAAGTAAGCTATAATTGTATTAAATAATTTATATAGCTTATAATAAAATAAAAAAAGGAGAAATAATTATGAAAAAATATGTATGCGATGTATGCGGATGGGAATACGATGAGGAGCTTGGCGCACCAGAATATGGTATTGCTCCCGGCACAAAATTTGAGGACCTTCCTGATGATTTTGAATGCCCACTTTGTGGTGTTGGCAAGGACAGCTTTAGCGAGCAATAAGCCTTAACAGAGCGGTGAAACCGAAAAGCAAATTTAAAATAAAATCTTTTGTTTTTCTATACGATAACAAACCTTTTTAATGAAGGAATTTTCCCTTCGGGAGAAATTCCATTTTGCTTTTCTATTTGTGAGATGCTACTCTGTCGTACACAAGTACGCCGACGTGTACGCACTCCAAAATTTTCCCTCACTCTCTTAAGCCTTAGATTTTGCTTTATTAAAAAACCTCTTGACTAAAATCAAGAGGTTTTTATTATTTAAGTAGCTCATCACAGCTAATTCCAAAAATTTCTGCTAGTCTAAGGAGTTCAATATCGGTTACAAATCTTTCGCCTTTTTCAATTTTTTGTATTGCATTTTTATCTACATCTATACCTGCAAGCTGAAGCTTTTCTGCTAAAATTCTTTGGGACATTTTTGAATTTTGCGCTTTTCTTAATTGATAAATTTTTGCGCCACAAAGATTATTTTTTCCGTCTTTTGTTTTATTTTTAAACATTTTTATCTCCTTGTTAAAAACCTCTTGACTAAAATCAAGAGGTTTTTTGTTATAAATATTTGTAAATCAAATTTTGCTGACCGCTGACAGCTAACTGCTGACGGCTGCGAGTAAAGCGAGCCTTAGTGTGAAGCGTGGATTGTGATTGACTTAATTACAGGTTGCTTATCCTTTTCAACTGCACCGTTTGCGCCTTCCTTAACGTCCTCACAAATCTTGTCAACGATTTCCATGCCGCTAGTTACCATACCGAACGCCGCATAGTTGCCGTCAAGAGATTTTGAGTTGTTTTCGGAGGTTTGATGAACAATAAAGAATTGGCTTGATGCGCTATTGTTGTTTCCGCCCTCACGAGCCATTGAAATTGTACCGCGAACGTGCTTAATATCATTATTTACGCCGTTAGCGCTAAATTCGCCCTTGATGTTTTGTTCCTTGCCGTCAACCTCATATCCGCCTGTGCCATCGCCCTTAGGGTCTCCGCCTTGGATCATAAAGTTATCCATAATTCTGTGGAACGTAAGACCGTTGTAGAAGCCTTGATTTGCTAATTTAACGAAGTTTTCTACTGTTTCAGGAGCTTCGTCGCCGTAAAGCTCTACGTGAATTGTGCCGTAGCCCTCAACCTCAATAGATGCGTGATGAGTAACCTTGAAGCTGTTGCAGGATCTAGAGATTAAAATAATTCCAAAAATTAAGCAAGTAAGAGCAAGCACTAATGCGATAGTTGTAATAATAGTTTTCTTAGTCTTATATGCCTTCTTAGCCTTTAATGCCTCTTCTCTGGCTTTAGTCTTTTTTTCAGTAACGTAGTTACTGTTTTTCTTTTTCTTTGCCATAAAAATTTCCTTTCAAATAAATTTTACTTAAGTATTTTACCATAAAAATTCAAAATAATCAACATATATATTTTATAAATGATAAAAAAGGCCCGCAGACATATATCTGCGGACTAAAAATAAATTTTTTCTGCTTTATTTATTGCCGATTATCTTTGAAAGCTGAGCAACAATTCCATCCCCACCGTTTAAGGAAATGTTACCAACATTTTCGCAAATTCTCTCAATGTACTCAAGCTCCTTAAGCTTATAGAGTGTTTGATTTTCGTCCATAAGCTTTGCAGTGTTAAGAAGTGAACGAGTTGAGGCAACCTCTTCTCTACGGGTAATCACATTTGCTTGCGCTTGCTTTTCAGCAATAAGAACGGTGTTCATTATATTTCTAATCTCACCTGGAAGGATAATATCCTTAACTCCTGCATTAGATACGGAAATATAAAGCTCCTTTTCCTTAGCTTTTATTTTCTCACAAACAAACTCGGAAATTTCATCCTTATTATCAAGAATTTCATCAAGCTTATGCTTACCTACATAATCACGAAGTGACATTTGACAGGTAAGTCTTATTTGCTCCTCGTAGTCATCAATTTCAGTTACCGATTTAACAATGTCAGTTAGCTTGTAGTTACAAACAAAGTTAATTCTTAAGGACACCTTATCCTGTGTCAAAATTTCCTGTCCTTGAACATTTAACTGAACAAGTCTTGTGTCAACTGTGTCAACCTTAATTGAAGTGCCGTTTCTCCAAAAGTAGTAAACACCGCCATCAAGAACCTTTACAAGCTTGTTATCTATGTAAAGAATTCCCTTTTCGTATGATTGCACCTCGTATTTGGTGTAAAGTGATATAGGCAAGCCAATATATGTAGGATTAAAGCCTTCAATTATGCAGGCAGATGTGTCGATAATTTTTATTTGAGTATTAACATTTGACTTGAAAAATGCATACTTACCTACCTTAAATGCTTCAGTAAAAATGTTATTTACAAATCTTAAGCCAATCTCATTTTCCTTAATTTCATACACATCAACCGCGTTTTTGAAGTCCTCATTTTCAAGCAAGATATCAAGAGGACATTTATCTGTGTATATTTTGAGCATTATATTCACAACCTCAACATCCTTATTCTTAAAAAATCTATGCTTGCCTGCATTTAAAATGCCTGTGAACTTACCGTTTTCAAATACTAAGCCTTTTTGCTTTTCGTTAATTATAACTTTTCTCATTACTAATTCTCCATTTCTTATTTTTTATTTTTATATTAAAGCCTTTCGGCTGTGGTGGGCGAAAATCATCTATGATTATTTACGGCAAAAATTTTAAGCATGCTTCTAAATAGCGGAGCAACGGAGCTTGGCTATTTTCGTACACATACGGTATCCAATATTGACAAGGCAAATAATCATTTGCGTTCCTTCTGCCCACTTCCCTCACACTCTCCTTTTTTAAAGGTGTGTGTCAGCTTGAAAGTAAGCAAAAGAGCCAAGATGATTTGATTGAGTAGTTTTTTCTAAAACATCTCTTTTTGGTCAGAACTTTCCTGACAAAATTTCAAACGCTTAACAGGCGTGTGCTAAGCTCGTTACCAAGCTCAGCTTAATTTCTTTGACTCCATACCGTTGGACATTCACGAAAGGAATGTGAGGGAATTGAACCCCCGATAATCAAAACGATAAGACTTGTGTTTTCTTATCAATGCGCTAAAAGTAAGTTGGCATACATTTTGGTATCACCTTATGCACCGTCGTGAAGCTTAATCAAACACAGACAAAACTCACCTTGCAAGTAAATATTACCATATAATTTTCAATTTATCTTGGAAAAAAGCTTGCGAAAACGAAAAAACGCGGTGCGTTTTTGAGTGATCAGTGGTCAGTGGTCGGTGGTCAGTAGATACATAAATATAATTATTATTAAAAATGTTTACAAATAAGAAAATTTTGTGATATACTAAATTTAAAGAATTGTTTGAAAGTGGCGATAAGCAAAATACTGACCACTAGCCACTGACCACTGACCACTAAAATGACCGAAGGGAGAAAATCAATGTTTAACGAGCTTATCAAAAACTACGAAAAAATCCGTGAATATATGCGAGATTTTTATGTTTATGGCTTTAAGAGCCGTGATGAATATAACGAAAAAAGCCTTCGCTCCTACGATGATGAAAAGCGTAGAATTGAAAGCTATCTCGGCGAGCATATGCGATTTGTTCGCACTCTTGAGGGTAAAAATATGTATATTGATATTGATACAAGGCATATTTCTACAAACCCTCTTTATAAATCCCTAAAGTCAAAAAGCTTTACTGACAAGGATATTACATTACATTTTATTATATTTGATATTCTCTATTCGCCTGATGTTGCTTTTTCCGTAACTGAAATTGCTGACATAATTGCAGATGAATATTTATCTCATTTTGATGAGCCTCTTTCCTTTGATGAGTCAACTATAAGAAAAAAGCTAAAGGAATATGAAAAGGAAGGCATAATTGAGGTATTTAAGGAAGGCAAAACAAACTACTATAAAAGAACAAGTGATATTGAGTATGCAAAATATGAAAATGCGCTAAGATATTTTAGCGAAATAGCCCCTGTTGGTGCTATTGGTTCGTTTATTTTAGATAAATTAGACACACAGAGTGGTATTTTTGCATTTAAGCATCACTACATAACAAGCGCACTTGACAGTGATGTGCTTTCTACTATTTTTGAAGCAATCAATCAAAGAAAAATTCTTTATACCTGTAATCATACCTTAAAAAAGGAAAATCATTTTATAAATAAGGTTGTGCCACTTCAGGTTTTTGCAAGCGTGCAGGGTGGCAGGGAGCATTTATTATGCTACGATTTAAGAAATAAAAATCTTACTTCCTTTAGAATTGACTACATAAAGGATATTAAAATTGGCGAGGAGTGTCCAAATTTTGATGAATTTAGAGCAAATTTAGAGGAAGCAAAAAAGCATATGTGGGGTGTTGTAGTAAGAAAAAGGACTGAGCATATTTCCTTTATGGTAGAGATAAACAACGATGAATACTACATTGTAAATCGCCTTAACCGAGAAAAACGAATTGGCACAGTTGAGAAAATTGATGACCACCACTACCGTTTTTCAGCCGAGGTGTGCGATAGCTGGGAGCTTGTGCCTTGGATTCGCACATTTATTTGCAGAATTTGCGAAATTAACTTTTCAAATCCAATACACCAAAGGCGCTTTATGGCTGACATTAAGAAGATGTATGAATTGTATAAGTAGCCGCTAGCCGTCAGCAGTTAGCGGTCAGCGAGGATACAAAACTAAATACTTCAAAATAAATTATCATAAACTAATTTGCTAACAGCTGACGGCTAACCGCTAACATCTATTTCTACTGAAAGGAGAAATATCATGATTTTCAATGAAATATACGGCTGCTACTATAATGCCGTAGCCAAAATATTAGAAAACGCCATAAAAGAGCCAATTAGCAAAGAAAAAATGCGTGAAATCGTTGAAAAGCATGCATTTAGTGAGAGCTTTTTTGAGATTTCAAGCAAAATAAATAGTCAGGAGTATCAATTATTAAGTAAAAACGGCACTACTCCAATTAAAAATAAGATTTCAATGCCTCTTACAACTATTCAAAAAAGATGGCTAAAAGCAATTTTCCTTGACAAAAGAATAAAGCTTTTTACTGATGATGATATTTTGCCTGATGTTGAGGAGCTATTTAATCCTAATGATTATTATATTTACGATAAATATAATGATGGCGACAATTATGATGATGAAAATTATATAAAGATTTTTCGCACCATTTTAAGTGCCACTAAAAATAAGCAACACATAAAAATCACAATGACCTCAAATAAGGGTAGAAGCATATACACGGTGGCTTTTCCTGAATATATTGAATATTCTCCTAAGGATGATAAATTCCGCCTTTATACAAGTGGCTCAAGGCAGATACACATTGTTAATATAAGCACCATAAAAAAGTGCGAGATTTATAACGGACCAATTTATCAAAAGAAGCCTCAAAAAAACACATATACAAGATATGTTGAAATTGAGCTTTACGACATAAGAAACACCCTTGAACGATTTATGCTTCACTTTGCCCACTATAAAAAGGTAGCAACTAAGGAAGAGGATAACAAATATCGCGTAATTATCTATTATGAGTCCATTGATGAATCGGAGCTTATTATTAGAATTTTGTCCTTTGGACAGTTTGTAAAGGTTGTTTCCCCGGAAGGATTTTTAAATCAAATTCGTTATAGAATAAACAAGCAAAAATTATTATTCAATAAAAAATGAGACCGAAAATTTTCGGTCTCGTTTTTGTTATTCCTCTGTTGGATTTAAATCGTTAAATGAAACGCTATCAGCTGTATCGTAAACTGCGCTCACAACATTATTATCTAAGTTGTAGCCGTAAATATAGCTAATTACATTTGCGCCATCAGCATCCTTTGTAATTGTATAAAGGTTCATTGTGATTTCTGCACTTGCACTACTTGCATTTGTAAAGTCGCCATTTAAAATAAAGTCAAATGCAACATACTTTTCCTTTGATAAGTCAATGCTTATTGTCTTTTCAGCAAATGCGCCATTTTCATCAATAGGAGCATTGTTGTTAGCAGCTGCCACAAAGCCATAATTTAATGGAGCGGAAGCGTTTACCTCATTATACTTATCGATTGAAGGGATTGAAATCATGTAGCCTGCGCACATGTTTTCACCGTTTGATGAATAGCCAAGGAATTTAAAAATTGGGTCAAATGTGTCGCCAATTTTCTTATCGCCACATCTTGAGCATACGCCCTCTGTGTAGCACTCTTCAACAAATGATGTGAATACATAGTTAAATTTAGCATCATGATTATTGTCAAAATAATACTCACAGTGGTTTGCGTAAGTGATTTTTGATACCCAGCCTGATGCATCTGTTTTTAAGTCAGTAACGAATGCTGAATTTTCATTACCTGTAAATATAAGTGTTGAAACACTACAGTTGTCAATAGAATATTTTGAGTTTACGCCTGTACAACCCTTTGGCACGATATATGTTACAGGAGTTGTTGTTTTGCCGTTTGTAATCTTACGGAAGTCTTGTGGAATGATACCAGTATAGTTTTCTGGAATCTTAATTTCTGAAAGTGCATTACAGTTTTGGAATGCTCTTGAACCAAGAGTTTTTACTGTTGTTGGAATTTCAATGCTTGCAAGACTTACACAACCGCTAAAGCAATCAGTAGGAATTTGTGTTGCCGCGCTTGGAACATCAATAGTTGTAAGAGATGAACAACCTATAAATGATGCGTAGTGGAAATATACGCTGTCAGGTAAATATACATCGATAAGTGATGTGCAATCCTGGAATGTCCAGTTAAGCTTTGACTTTTCAAACACCTCAACTCTAATAAGAGATGCAGCTGTGTAGTTTTCTCCCGTAGCAGTATTAAGCTTGCTAAAATCAAGACGCATATTTTCACCTGTGCTACGGTTATAAATGTAATATGCAGGATATGTGGTGTATGTGCCATCAGTATTTTTTAATACCGCTCTTGAGGTTGTGTCGTAGTCCTTTACCTCGCTAATGCCGTCAACATATGTAACTGTGCCGTACTCGTTTGAAGTGCTACCTGTTACCGCACTAACGCTTAATGCAAATAAGCAAACAAGCATAGCAACCATTAAAGTAACCAAAAATAATTTCTTTTTCATTTTTATCTCCTAATATAATAAGTTATATTATAATACTATCACAAATGTTAAAAAATGTCAATATTATATATTTTTGAAATTTTTAACCTTATCAGTATAAAGTGTGTCGCCAATATTAAATGGTGCTTTTAAAAGCTGTGGATGGTTTGGTTGAAGGTCCATTTTGCCGTAATAATATTCGTGGGTGTGTCCCTTCTTGTATTCAAAATCAACATTTTGAAGTGTTATATTTTCACAGTCAACTATAAGTGATGGATTTTCCTCAATGAATTTACTGTCTCTTATTGTTACATTCTTAATATTTCCTGTGGTGTTATCGGAGCAGATAACAAAGCCCTCGCCCTTGCCCCACCATCCGCCTGCATGAATGCGTGTTTCACATTCAATATTGTAAATTTCCACATTTTCAACAAGTCCATCATCGCCTGAGAAAATTGAAATACCTCTATTTGATGGTAAAATCTTAATATCGTGTACCTTAACATTTCTAACAACGCTGTATAAGTGACCAAAACGAATAGCCGCAGAGCGTGAGGACATTAAGCAATCGTAAATTTCCATATTTTCGCACACACCCTCAGTATTTGTAATACATGTTGCCGCAAAGCAGTCATCTCCGCAAAGAAATGTGCAGTTTCTAACTACGATATTTTTTGATGCTGTAAAATGCACGCCATCATTGTTTGCAATTCTGTTATGATTGTCAACATACATATTTTCAAACACGATGTTTTCACAGTTTGAAAATGTTACTGTCCAGCATGGAGAGTTGAAAATCTTAAGGTCGTGAATATGTAAATTCTTACAGTTATTAAAGAAAATTGGTTGTGATGGTCTTGTAATCTTTGTTTCAGGTCCAACTACCGTTTGCTCCTCAAACTCCTTAACCATTTCCTCACGGTTAATTTCGCCTGGACACCATGCATCAAAATTAACGAATGCATCGCCATTCATTTGAATTTTACCGCCACCGTAAATCTCAATATTATCGCTATCGAGGGCGTAAATAAGTGAAATTGTCTTTACCATTTCGTTATGGTAAAATTCGTTTGCATAGTAGTGGTCTAAATTGCGTGAGCCTACAATCTCTGTGCCCTTTTCAATGTAAACCTTCATATCTCCTTTAAGTCTAAGTGTGCCGCAAAGGAAAAATCCTTTGCCATCAAGCACTAATGTGTCGCCCTTCTCGCAAGCATCAATCGCCGCTTGAATAGCAGCAGTATCAAGAGTGCATCCATCTCCCTTAGCACCAAAATCTCTTACATTTACAAATTTCATAAAGTTACCTCTTATAATTAAATTATACATCTATATTTTACCATTATTATATAAAAAAATCAACATACTTTTTTCTTATCGCGAAGAAAAAAGTATGCAAAAAAGAATCGAAAAAACTTAAGCACGGCAAGACTGTTTATCTTATCGCAAAGAAAAGTATGCAAAAAAGACCTGCTTTTTCTTTAGAAAAAGAAAAAAGCTAAGCAAAAAAGAAACCAAAAGATACAACCGTGTCAAAATCATTAGTTTACCACATTCTTTTAGAAAAAGCTGACCGCTGACGGCTAATAGCTAACGGCTAAATAGAAAAAAGCCTACAAAGGCTTTTTTCTATTTTCTTAAATTTTCTGTTTTATATGCGTTGTAGCCCTCATAGTGATAGCTATTATCAATGCCCTTCATATAAATCAGACCGTTTTCAGTGTCCTCAGTTAGAGCGTTTTTTAGAATGTGCTTAATTTCAATATCACGAATAGGGCTTCTTTCCATAGCCAAAAGATAGTCCTCTTTGTCAACCTTTGACCAATCTACAACCTTGCCTAACTCTTTTTTAAAAATAAGGTCGAGCCAAATGCGGGTGCTTCTGCCGTTGCCTTCTCTAAATGGATGGGCAATATTCATTTCCACATACTTCTCTACAATTTCATCAAAGGTGGACTGATTCATTTTGTCAATGTTATCAAGTGCGTTTTTTAGATACATCACGGGGGCAAATCTGAAATTTCCCTTTGCTATATTGACTGTGCGCACCTGCCCTGCAAAATCGTATATGTCGCCAAATAAAAATTCATGTATTTTAGCAAGGGAGTCAAATTTACCTGCTTCAAGTGTGTCTAAAAAGCCACTTTCAAATAATTCAATAGCCTTAATTTTTGTTAGCTTTTCCTCTATATTCGCAAGCTCTGCTGAGCTTGTAATTCCCAACTTGTTTTCAAGTGCCATTTGATTTTCCCCCCTTTTTAAAGTATATTAACTATATTATACCATTAAATCACTTCTTTTGCAATCAAATATTGCAAAAAACGGTACATTATGATATACTTTAAGTATAAATTATCAAAGGAATTAGAAAAATGGGAAAATCATCTACAAAAGATAATAAGACTACGTATCAAATAGCAAGAGAAAAATTAGGACTTAGCCGAGAAAAAGCAAGTGAGCTTACCGGCATTGAGCAATCAAGAATAGAAAGAATTGAAAACGAAAAAATAAACAAAATTGATGCATATGATGTTGTGGCAATGGCAGAAGCATACAAGGAGCCTATGATTTGCAATCATTATTGCACAAACGATTGCCCTATCGGCATGAAATATGTGCCTGAGGTTAAAATTGAGGGTATTAAGGAAATAACCGTTGAAATGCTTGCTTCATTAAATGCATTAGATGAGCAAAAAATAAGAATTTTGCAAATTGCAAGAGACGGTCAGGTTGACGATACCGAGCTTGAGGACTTTGTCGAAATTCAAAAGGAGCTTGAACAAATCTCAATGGCAGTTGAAGCTCTCCAAATTTGGTCCGAAAGAATGATTGCCGAAGGCAAAATTGATGAGAAAAAGTATAGAAAGCTTATGCAAACAAAATAAAAAAATTGCGGTATTTACAAAATACCGCCTTTTATTTTGCACTTTTTGCTAAAATAGACCGCTTTATTTTGCATTTGATGTTATTTACTTTTGAAAAATAAAATGCTATAATTTATACATAAGGAAAAAGGAGTAATTTAATGGATAAAAAGGTTAAAAATTTAATTTATCTTGATACGAACAGGTATATATCCTTATCAAGCTTAAAGACATTTTATTGGGCAAGCATTATATTGCCAATTATGATGATTGTAATGGGAGTTGTGTCCATAAAGCTTAACGGAGTAAATTGGAAATCAATATTCCCTCTTGCTTCTGTTTTTATTTGGAGCTTGCTTTATTGGATATTTATTTTCATAATCCAAAGCAAAAAAACTAAAAAGACATTTGAGCTAAGATTTCTTGTTAACGGTATTTCGGGCTTGTTTTTATTTTCACTGTTTTTATTGCTATATACATCAATAAATTTAGTTGCTGATAAAACAATTGTTGGATTTGATTTTTCACTGTGGATATTGTTCTTTTATCTTATTTTCTCAATTATTTATATTGCATTAATTATTCTTGGTGTGCATAAAGGTATCTATAAGAAAATAAGAGAAAAAAGTCAAACACCTAAAGCCTTGGCAATTTCAGCTTTCTGTACTGCCATTTTCCCATCTATGGGGGTGTTAGGTATGTATACTTCAAGAGCTCTTAGAGAATATGCAAGTGTCAGCGTTCAAAATGTCGTGGGAACTGTTTGTCTTGTTCTTGTAGTTTTTATACCTATATTAGGACACATAAACTTTGTTCAATATTACTATTGTAAAAAGTACAAAATTTTATGCGATGAGAATGGTGATACAACATCACCTGAGCTTGAGCCACAAGTAAAATTAAGTAAGAATAAGCAAAAAGAAAAAGCGTGCGAAAAAGCAGATTGTTCAAGCTGTAGTGCCACAAAGAAAAAAATTCCTTTAATAGTAAAAATATTAATTGGAATAATTTCTTTTCCTATCATATTATTTGTTGTTGTTTTTCTTGTCTTATTTATAAAAGAAATTATATTAGCAATTTTCTAAAACAAACAGCCTTACTGATTTTAGGTCAGCGGGGCTTATTTTTTTTGGTTTCTTTTTTGCTTAGCTTTTTTCTTTTTCCAAAGAAAAAAGTAAGTTCTTTTTTGCTTAGCTTTTTTTCTTTTTCCAAAGAAAAAAGTAAGTTATTTGCTTTGTAGGTAAATCAAAAGAACGGAAATGTCCGCAGGGGAAACGCCGCTTATGCGGGACGCTTGACCTAAGGTTAATGGCTTAACCTTGTTAAGTTTTTGACAAGCTTCAATGCGAAGCCCCTTAATTTCAGTATAATCAAGGTCGGCGGGTAATGGCTTTTCCTCTAATTTTTCGGTACGGGCAACCTCGGCAAGCTGCTTCTTTACATAGCCATCGTATTTAATGTCTGTTTGAGCGGTAAAAACTACACTTTGAGGCAAAACAGGGCGGGATGTGTCGAATTTTGCCATATTGTTAAGGTCAATTTGAGGTCTTTTAATAAGCTCATAAAGAGTCATTCCTGCATAAAGCGGAGTTGTGCCGAGAGCTTCAACAACCTCATTTACCTCTTTTGATGGTTTAATGTGAACGGTTTTTAGTCTTTCCTTTTCCGCTTCGATTGCTTGTTGCTTTCTTTGGTAGTAGTCCCATTGCTTATCACTTACAAGACCTACACGGCGGCCGATTGGAGTTAAGCGCTTGTCCGCATTGTCTTGGCGTAAAAGCAAACGGTATTCGCTTCGTGAAGTCATCATTCTGTATGGCTCATTTGTGCCCTTTGTTACAAGGTCATCAATTAAAGTGCCGATATATGATGATGAACGAGGTAAAATCATAGGCTCCTCGCCTTTGATTTTTAATACCGCATTGATACCTGCCACAAGTCCTTGTGCAGCGGCTTCCTCATAGCCTGATGTACCGTTAAACTGTCCTGCACCATATAGACCACTGATTTTTTTGTATTCAAGGGTGGCAAGAAGCTCTTGCGGGTCTGTGCAATCATATTCAATAGCGTATGCATAGCGCATAATTTTAGCATTTTCAAAGCCAACTAATGAGTGCACCATCTTTTCTTGAACATCAATTGGCATGCTTGTTGAAAAGCCCTGTAAGTAAATTTCTTTAGTATTTAAGCCCATAGGCTCAACGAAAAGCTGATGTCTTTCCTTGTCGGCAAAACGCACGATTTTGTCTTCAATAGATGGGCAATATCTTGGACCTGTGCCTGTAATATTGCCTGAATACATTGCGCTGCGCTTAATATTTGACTTAATAATTTCGTGAGTATTTAGGTTTGTATATACGATATAGCAAGGAATTTGATTTTTCTTTTGGTATTCCTTTTCATCAGTTTCCCAACAGAATGGAAGCGTGTCGCTTTCTCCCTCTTGAATTTCAAGCTTAGAATAATCAATACTGTCAGCGTGAATTCTTGATGGAGTGCCTGTTTTAAAGCGCATAAGATTGATGCCTTCACGCTTTAATGCTTCTGTTAAAAAGTTAGCGCCTGAAAGGGAGTCCGGCCCGCTTTGATAACAGATATTACCTGTGTGAATTGTGGCGTTAAGATATGTACCTGTGCAAATAATTGCGCACTGTGTCTTATATTCCTCGCCTAAACGGGTAATCACGCTGTCAATTTTCTTAATACCGTTTTCCTCTATTGTTTTAATATCAACAATTTCTGCTTGAACGATGCGAAGATTAGGCGTAGCTTCAAGAGTGGCTTTCATAATGTCGCGGTACTTCATTCTGTCCGCTTGTACTCTCTTTGAGTAAACAGCCGCACCCTTGCCTAAATTTAATGTTCTTGATTGCAATGTAACATTATCTGCGCCTCTGCCCATTTCTCCGCCGAGAGCATCAATTTCATATACTAAATGACCCTTTGCAGTACCACCGATTGATGGATTGCAAGGCATATTTGCAATAGCATCTAGGGACATAGTAAATAAAATGGTGTCCATTCCCATTCTTGCGGATGCTAAAGATGCTTCTATTCCTGCGTGGCCTGCGCCTATTACGCATATCTGTGCTGATTTCATATAAATCCTCCAATGAGAAACTCACAGGCTGGTGAAACCGAAAAGCAAAATATATATTGCTGCCTGTTTTTCAATACGATAAAGAAGCTATTCAAGGAAGGAATTTTCCCTTTGGGAGAAATTCCATTTTTGCTTTTCTATTTGCGAGACACGGCTCTACCGTACAAAGTACGCCGACGCTTCGTGTTCACAAATTTTCCCTCACCCTCTGAGCTTCTGGTTTTGCCGAAGCTTTTTATTATAGCCGCCAGCCGTTAGCGGTCAGCGAAGTAACAACATTGATTTATTAAGTGAAAATAGTAGTATTAAATAAGTCGTTATAAAATTCAATAAGCTAATTTGCTAACAGCTAACAGCTAACAGCTGACTGCTCATTTATGGTACTTCGTACCATTAATTATTGATAGTGATCTATAAATCGTTTCGTGTAAAATAACTCTTAATAGCTGATGTGGGAAGGTTAATTTTGAGATTGAGAGCTTAAAATCAGACACTTCCTTGACCTTTTTGGAAAGACCAAAGGATGAGCCGATGATAAAAACTATCTCGCTTTTGCCTAGGTTGGTTATGTCGGTTATCTTTGAGGCAAGCTCCTCGCTTGATAACTGTTTACCCTCAACGCACATAGCAATTACATATGATTTAGGGGAAATCTTTTCTAAAATTCTCTTTTCCTCACATTCAAGGGCTTTGTCAATTTGTGATTGTGTGGGATTATCGGGAAGTCTTTCTTCCTTTAAGATAATTTCCTCAATTTTGCACCAAGCGCCAAGTCTTTTTTGGTATTCCTTAATGGCGTTTTGCCAATATGCTTCCTTAACGTCGCCTGTTGCGATAATTTTGATATTCAACATAAATACTTCTCCGTATTTGTTATCGCTGACTACTGGCGGCTGGCGGCTAAACGCTCCGCTGCGGTTAATATTGCAATCTTTCCGCTTTCAAACGTAAGACCGCCTTGTAAAAATGCGGTATATGGTGGGCGGATAGGACCGTCAGCTGAAATTTCTATTGATGAGCCTTGAGTAAATGCACCTGCTGCCATAATAACCTCATCCTGATAGCCAGGCATTGCCCATGGCACAGGAGTTACATAGGAATCAACAGGGGATGCGCTTTGAATACCTTGGCAGAATTTAATAAGTCCATCTGGGTATCCAAACTTAATTGTTTGAATAATATCCGAGCGCATTTCGTTATATTTTGGAGATACGTCAAAGCCTAATTTTTCAAACACATATGCGGCAAAATGCGCTGTTTTAATAGCCTGTGCTACAATGTGAGGTGCTAAGAAAAATCCCTTAAACATATTTCTGTTTTGACCTAAGGACGCGCCAACCTCGCATCCTGTGCCGGCAGAGGTTAAACGGTATGAGGCTAATTCAACTGCTCTTTTTGTACCTGCAATATAGCCGCCGCTTTCTGCAATTCCGCCACCTGGATTTTTAATAAGTGAGCCGATTATCATATCTGCACCCACATGGCAAGGTTCTCTATCCTCGCAAAATTCGCCATAGCAGTTATCTACAACCACGTACGCCTTGCTTCTTTTGTGAACAAAATCGCAAATTTCGCCAATTTGGTCTATTGTAAGTGTTGGTCTATTTAAATATCCCTTTGAGCGTTGAATGAAAACAACCTTAACGCTATCGCCATATTCATTGAGCTTTTTCTCAATTCCCTCAAAGTCAATTTCCTCGTTTTTAAAATCAACCTGGTCATACTTAACGCCAAAATCTGCAAGAGAGCCATCTCCGTTTGCACCGTTAATACCGATAACCTCGCAAAGAGTATCGTATGGTTGATTTGTTACTGATAAAAGCACATCATTTGGTCTTAAAAGTCCAAATAAACCGATTGTAAGTGCGCTTGTGCCGTTGGCTATTGAGTGTCTTACAAATGCACTTTCAGCACCGAAAACATCTGCATAAATTTTGTCAAGAGTGTCTCTGCCAATATCGTCATAGCCATAACCGGTAGTGCCTGCAAACATACTTTCCGCAACCTTAAATTCCTTAAAGCTTTCAAGGACTCTTTGTGTATTTTTAAATGAAATTTCATCAATCTTAGCAAAAATCGGAGCAAGCTCCCTTTCCGCCTCAGATGCTATATTTAATATCTTTTCTGAAAACATATGTAACCTCCCGCTTTTCTTTTCAAAAAGAAAAGCTTAGCAAAAGAAATGGGACAACGGTAGTTATTCAAAACCGTTTGTATTTTTACATTATATTTCACAAAAGCCACTCACAGAGTGGCTTTGCGTATTGTATTTTCAAATTGTCGCATCAGCCTTTTTGATTTAATCGTAAATCAAATCTCGCTAACTGCTGACCGCTAACAGCTGACGGCTAAATTACTGCTTTTTCAATTTCGCTTGCGCCTTAAGTCTTAATGCAGTATCAAGAATTTTCTTTCTTAATCTGATTGACTTAGGTGTTACCTCAATAAGCTCATCATCTGCAATATACTCAATAGCTTGCTCAAGGGATAATTGCTTTGGTGGAACTAATATAAGAGCCTCATCTGCACCCTTTGAACGAATAGCTGTTAAATGCTTCTTTTGGCAAACGTTTAATACGATATCCTCCATCTTTGGACATTCGCCAACGATCATTCCCTCGTAAACAGGAGTTTGAACGCCGATAAACATAGCGCCTCTATCCTGTGTCTTGAATAGACCGTAGGATGTTGCTTCGCCTGTTTCGGATGCGATAAGTGAGCCTGTAAATCTTGTTACAACCTCGCCCTTGAATGGTTGATAGCCGTCAAAGAGTGTATTTAAAATACCCTCGCCCTTTGTATCTGTCATAAACTCGTTTCTGTAACCGAGTAAGCATCTTGATGGGATGATATATTCAAGCTTTGTTCTTGAGCCTGTTGGGTCCATTTCTAAAAGCTCGCCCTTTCTTGCACTAAGCTTTTGAATAACTGCGCCTGCGCTTTCTGCTGGTACATCAATAGAAACTCTTTCCATTGGCTCATGTAAAATGCCATCAATTGTTTTATAAAGCACTCTAGGAGTTGAGCAGCAAAGCTCAAAGCCCTCACGGCGCATTGTTTCAATAAGGATTGATAAGTGCATTTCGCCTCTGCCTGCAACTCTAAATGAGTCGGTAGTGTCGCCATCGCTTACACGGAGAGATACATCCTTAAGTGTTTCTTTGTAAAGGCGGTCTCTAATTTGGCGGGATGTTACGAATTTACCCTCCTTGCCTGCAAATGGGCTATCGTTAACTGCAAATGTCATTTCAAGTGTAGGCTCTGAAACCTTTACAAATTCAAGTGGCTCAACATTACCAACTGAGCAAAGTGTATCGCCGATTGAAAGCTCTTCAACACCTGAGAAGCATACGATATCACCAACAGTTGCACTTTGTACCTGCGTGCGGGAAAGACCGTCAAATTGGTAAATTGAAACGATTTTTGCTCTTCTTGGAGCTTCATCTGAGTGGAAGTTACATACTGTAACCTCTTGGTTTACCTTAAGTGAGCCTCTTTCAATTCTACCTACACCGATTTTACCAACATACTCGTTATAGTCAATAGATGAAACGAGTAATTGAAGGCTTTCATCCTCTTCTCCCTCTGGAGCTGGAATGTAATTTACGATTGTATCAAGAAGTGGAATTAAGTTCTCGCCCTCTACATCAGGAGAGAATGAAGCTGTACCTGCTCTACCTGAGCAGAAAAGCATTGGAGAGTCAAGCTGCTCATCAGTTGCATTTAAGTCAATAAGAAGCTCTAAAACCTCATCAATAACCTCAGTTACACGAGCATCAGGACGGTCAATCTTATTAACAACAACGATAATTCTGTGATTTAATTCCATAGCCTTGCGAAGAACGAATCTTGTTTGTGGCATTGGTCCCTCTGCTGCATCAACAAGAAGGATAACACCGTTTACCATTTTAAGAATTCTTTCAACCTCGCCGCCAAAGTCTGCGTGGCCTGGGGTGTCAATTACATTGATTTTTTTGTCGCCATAGTGAATAGCAGTATTTTTTGCAAGGATAGTAATTCCTCTTTCCTTTTCAAGAGCGTTAGAGTCCATTACTCTATCAGTAGTTGCTTGGTTTTCGTGATATGCGCCACCTTGCTGAAGCATACCGTCAACAAGAGTTGTTTTGCCGTGGTCAACGTGAGCGATAATAGCTACATTTCTTAAGTCGTCTCTAATCATAAATTCTCCTTTGCGATCCTCACAGGCTGGAAACATTTTTCCTCGCTCTCTAAGGCTCTAATTTTAGTGTTTATATAAAGATAAATTATATATAAAATATAAAGCGGCAATATTATAGCACAATGATTTCAAAAAATAAAGTGTTTTTATAAAATTTTTTCAAGAAAAACACAAAAAATTAAGAGAACCATCAAAAATATCACATTTAGAAGCGTGAAAACGCCAAAATATTTCTTTTTATTCTCAGGCTGATAGCGTGAAAACTCCGAAAATGTGATAAGGCTTGCTAAGGATGCGATAATTGTGCCTGTGCCACCGATATTAACGCCAAGTAAAAGTGATTTATAGTTATCGGTAAACTGTGATAATAATACCGCAGATGGCACATTTGAAATAAACTGACATGATAAAGCGGACACTAAAAGTGTGTTTTTTTCTAAAAGTCCCGACATAAAATCACGAATTAAGTCTATTCTTGACATATTTCCCGCAAAAATAAAGAACATTAAAAACGTTAAAAGAAGTGGGTAATCAACCTTTAAAAATGCTTTTTTATCAAGGACAAAAATTCCAACTGCGATTATAACGGCGGCAATAAGATAGTGAACAACTGAAAATACCGCAAGGATTGATACCGCAAAAAGCACTATGTAAATTGCGGTGCGCTTAGGCTGAAACTCAATTACATCATCACTTACGGACAATTCCATTTTTGTTTTTGGGAAAAATAGCACCGATAGAGTAAGCATTAAAACCGCAAGCAAAAACGGAAATACCATAATACCCATAAATTCAAGAGTTGGTATGTTAAATTTAGTGTAAAGGTATAGGTTTTGAGGATTGCCAAAGGGGGTTAGCATTCCACCTAAATTTGCCGCAATATTCTGTAAAACAAACACCCAAGCCATATATTTATGGTTACCTGTGTCGCTTAAAACGAAATATCCAAGGGGCAAAAATGTAATAAGCGCCATATCGTTGGCAATAAAAAGTGAGCCAATAAATGTGATATACAAAAGCGCCAAAACGCATACTCTAAGGTTAGGAGTAGCGTGAACAATCTTTCTTGAAATCAAGGTAAAAAAGCGAATATTCTTTAAAGCACACACCACAAGAAGTGTAGCAAAAAGACAGAAAAGCGTTTTGAAATCTATGTAGTCAAAGTATGTAACATCAGGTGGCACAATTACCATTGTAACCAGTGCAACAATCATTGCAACCGTTAAAACGGCATGCCCTGCAAAAAATTTATATACGGTCTTCAAAAGAATACTCCTTTCGTCGTATTAAGCTATCAGCCGTTAGCCGTTAGCAGTCAGCGAGATTACTTGACCGCAGAATGAACGGATAAGGCGTAAAATATTTCCCAAAGCATAATACAACTTTTTTGTCTGTTTGTCAATATTTTATTGACATATATTATATAAAATGTTAAAATTATATAGACAGATAACCTATTAAATCTGTGTATAACAAATCTCGCTGACGGCTGGCGGCTGACCGCTGACAGCTAAAGCAACCGAAGGGAGCTTATTATGAAAATCGCAACTTACTATAACAATGCAAAAAGTGCATACAGCTTTGTATTTGATGATGGATGCTATCGCGAGTCAACTCTTGATGCATACGAAAATTTAAAAGAGGTTTACGAAAAGACAGGACAAAAAATCAAAATTACCTCTGCTCAAACTGTTGGCTTTTTACACGAATGGATAATTAAAATGTGGAAGGACCTTATTAACGAGGGCTATTTTGATATTTGCGGACATAGCATTGACCATTGTCTATGCTATAATGGCGAAACTGACCCTGAAAGATTACATAAGGATGCTAAGGAAACCAAGGAAAGACTTGAGGAAATTTACGGCACACCTGTGATTGCATATGTAACCCCCGGTGGCGGTAGCACACAGGAGGGCTGGGATATTCTTAAAGAATATTACTATTCAAACCGTAACGGAAATGACCGAATTAACGACACATATAATATGAATTTATATGATGTTGGCACATTTACAACTCGCTTTGTTTACGATTTACAGCCATATATTGATAATATTGATAAGACAATAAGCGAGGGCGGTTGGACTGTTCAAATGAACCATTGGCTTTCTAAAAAGGAGCAGGACACACACCACGCCCAAAAGTACGAAACATTCTTGCCTGAATGTATGTACCTTGCCGAGCAAGCAAACAAAAATAACATTTGGCTCTGCTCATATAACGATATGGTAAAATATATTTACCTTCGTGATAACTCCGAGTTAGTAGTTGAAAATACCGAAAACGGAACACAGGTTACACTCAAAACCGACCTGCCAACTGAAATTTTTGACACCCCTGTGTCTCTAATTTTAGATAACGGCAACGTTGTTGATATCTACGCTAATCAAACGATAATTATTTAGCCGCCAGCTTGTTAGCAGCCAGCAGCCAGAAATTAGCAAAATTTCAAGTAATAAAAAACGCATACGGATTTCCGTATGCGTTATTTTATTTCATGTTGTCAATCATAGTTTCAATAAGCTTTAATTGGTCATTGTTAAGAGACTTTAATTTTTTGATAATTTCCTGTAACTTAGTAGGATTGGTATTGTCAAAATCAAAGAATTCCATTGGGGAAATACCAAAATAATCGCAGATATAGAAAAATACTTGCATAGATGGGAATGCACGCTTATTTTCAATAGCGTTTATATAGTTTTCGCTTTGACCAAGCGACAAGCTCATGTCTCTTGCAGAAACATCCTTCGCCACTCTTAATTCTGTTAGTCTTTTATAAAACAGTTGTTCATCAAACACAAAATCACCACCTTATGTATAATTGTATCATACACACATAAGGTTTATACATAATACAATGAAAGAATATACTTGACACACATAATTGAATTATGTATAATATAATTAGTACACATTTTAAATTGATACAGAGGTAATTATGTTATACGGAATAGATGGAATGATTGAACAAGTGGCTGATTATATAAGAGTAAGAGAGCTTGCATATTTTTATTGCCACAAGGAGCTATTAGAAGATAAATATTATCATTGTGCATACAGACTTCTCCGTATAGGACATATAAAAAAATACTCCTTTATGACCGTGGACGATGCAATCAGGTGTGCGGAAAATGATATAATTGAAATGGTGCAAAATTATGAAAAAGAGAAAATAGAAGCTTATAGAACAACCATTGACCAATTTACAGAAGCCGTAAAATTTTATAATATGTGCGAAAAAATAGACAAGCTAACCTTTATTGAATACTAAAAAACGCATACACCGAAAAAATGTATGCGTTTTGTTGTTTGTGATATGCACCTTTGGTGCATGACTGGCTGCTGGCTGCTAGCGGCTGACTGCTTATTTTCTTTCTTCCATAGGAACATAAGTGCCTCTTGGAATGATTTCCTGATAAGCAGGACGGATGATTTTGCCGTTCATTAAGATTTCCTCAAGGCGGTGTGCGCTCCAGCCTGCAATACGAGAAATTGCAAAGAGTGGTGTGTATAATTCATGTGGAATATCAAGCATATCATAGATAAATCCACTATAAAAGTCGATATTTGCGCTTACGCCCTTGAAAATTGACTTATGTTCTGCAATGATTTGTGGAGCAAGTCTTTCAATTAATTGACAAAGCTTATAGTCCTTATCCTTGCCCTTTTCCTCTGAAAGCTTTTCAACAAATCTTCTTAAAATGCAAGCTCTTGGGTCGGATTTAGAGTAAATGGCATGTCCCATACCGTAAATAAGTCCCTTGCCATCAAATGCTTCTTTATTTAAAATTTTGTGTAGGTAATCGGAAATTTGGTTTTCATCTGTCCAATCCTTAACATTTTTCTTAATGTCCTCAATCATTTCAACAACCTTGATGTTAGCACCGCCGTGTCTTGGTCCTTTAAGTGAGCCAAGTGATGCTGCGATTGTTGAGTAGGTGTCTGTGCCTGATGATGAAACAACGTGAGTTGTAAAGGTGGAGTTGTTACCGCCACCGTGCTCTGCGTGTAAAACTAACGCAACGTCAAGAATTCTTGCTTCAAGTGGAGTATATTTTCCATCCTTTCTTAGCATATAAAGGAAGTTTTCCGCAGTTGAAAGTCCCGCCTTTGGTGGGCGAATAACTAAGCTATTTTTCTTTTCATAGAATTCATATGCATGATATGCATAAACCGCTAAAAGTGGAAATTCTGAAATTAACTGTAAGCTTTGGCGAAGCACATTAGGAATTGACGTATCATCTGCCTTGTCATCATAAGCGTAAAGAGTAAGCACGCTTCGTGCAAGTGAGTTCATCATATCCTTGCCTGACGCCTTCATAAGAATATCACGAACAAAGTTCTTTGGAAGTGAACGGTATTTTGAAAGTAGCTTTATAAAATCATCAAGCTCCTCTTTATTTGGAAGAACACCGAAAAGAAGAAGGTAAATAGTTTCCTCGTAGCCGTGTCTGCCATCATTTAAAAATCCGTCAACAAGGTCATAAATATTGATACCACGGTAGAAAAGCTCGCCCTCGCAAGCAGTTCTTACGCCGTCAACATACTTAAAGCCCTGTACCTCGGAAATTTCAGTAAGACCTACAACTACACCCTTACCGTCCTTTTCTCTAAGTCCTCTTTTTACATTATATTTGTCAAATAACTCTGCTTCAATAGTTGTATTGATTGAGCATTTTTCCACATAACCCATAAGCTGTGGAGTTAATTGTGTTAGTTCTTTCTTTACTCTTGCCATAGTAGTTCCTTTCCGCTTTGCGCAAATGAACAGCCACCAGCCGTTAGCTGTCAGCCGTCAGCAGATTTCATAAGCTAATATAAATTAATTATTATATAAAATAAAAAAATATACTCTATTCTACCACATAATTGTGAACAATGTGTTAACAAATGAAAATTTGTTGAATTTTTTTAATAAAATTTGCATTTTTATTCATTATTATATGTATGTAAAATAGAAAAGAGCTTAAATTTCGCTCTTTTCTTGCATTTAATGTGAAAATTTTACCATATATGAGTTGCGATTAAGCTGCTTTCGTTAAGGTCATCACATGCTAAAACTGAGTATGCGTTTTTAACCACCTTAACGCTTTCGCCATCATCAAAGAGAAAATGAATATATTCCTTTTCTATATATGCTATGGCAATTTTGATTTTGTTATCGCTTTTTCTGCCTAAATATAAGTCAAACCAAATAAGGTCCTTGTCCTTAATTTCGCTAACGTTAAAAGACGCGCTTTCTATGAGCATTTCATCATTAAAGCATCCTCTTGCAACATGGTAAACGCTTACGTCTATTGTCTTTTTTATAGCGTTTTCTGCTACAACGCATTTTTTAAAATTTAAAATTTCTTGTTCGTTCATAATTTTATATCTTAAAATTTATTAGAAATGCGTTTTTGAATATCTTCGATGGAAGGTAATTGCTTTTCTAAGTCTTTAGGCAAGCTACATGTGATTTTATATTCGCTTACTCCCATAGGCTTTGACATATCTCTTAGTGAATATTCGGCAATTATATTATTTTTGCTTTGACACAGTAAAAGTCCTATGGTTGGATTGTCTCCATCCTTTTTTAAGATGTCATCAACTGCAGAAAGATAAAAATTTAATTTTCCTGCATATTCTGGCTTAAAGTCATCAGTTTTTAATTCTATCACAACATAGCATCTTAAATTTATGTTATAGAATAAAAGGTCGATGTAGAAATCTTCGCCGCCGACATTTATATGATATTGATTTCCAACGAAAGCAAATCCTGTTCCCAATTCTAATAGAAGAGATGTGATTTTTTTAATTAGCTCGTTTTCCAAATCTCTTTCAAGCATATCTTCTTTGAAGGTAATAAAATCAAATATATACGGGTCCTTCATGGCTTGAGAGGCAAGCTCGCTTTGTGGAGAAGGAAGCTGCTTTTCAAAATTTGAAACTTTGTTAGCGATTGCTTGCCTTTCATATAACTTGGTATCTATTTGATGAGATAGAATAGAACGGGACCAACCGTTTTCAATAGTCTTTTGGATGTACCAATTTCTTGATTCGGATGATTCTATTTTATCTAAAATTACTGTATTATGTCCCCAAGGAATTTGTGCAACAGCCTGTTGCACAAATTCTATATCCGTGTAGGATTCCGCTAATTTTGACATATACTTCAAATTTCGCACCGAATATCCCGTGGAGCTTGGATACATTATTTTTATATCCTTAGCAAGTGTGTCTATAAATTTATTTCCCCAAGATTTATTTTCATTAATGATTTTTCCAATGTTGTAATAGAGCAAAATTAACTCTTGATTAACCTTGAGAGCTGCCTTGTGTCGGGAATTTTCTATCTGCGCTTTTATATTTTCTATAACGGTTAAGTAATGGTTATCGTTAATTAACATATATACTCCTTTTCAAAGCGGCTTCTTTGAAATCTGCGAATTATTTCTTGGATACTTAGGTGGAGTGTTTTTTATCTTTCGTATTACTACGATTGATCGTTCAATTTCCTCATTTTCGTCGGTAAGTGTGTAGGTAAACACTTTTTCAACCTTACCGCCCAATAAATCTATTGCTTTTGTAGCTTCTTCAAGCTCCTCATCGGTTGAAAGTGATTTCATAGCAAGAAAGACCCCGCCCACCTTAACTAACGGAATACAAAGCTCGGAAATTAAATTAAGTCTGCCAACGGCTCTTGCAGTAACAACGTCAAAGCTCTCGCGCTTATTGCCTTGACCCAAAGCTTCAGCTCTTTCGTTTGAGGTTTTTTCGTTTTTAAGACCGAATTTTTGTGCGGTGCTTTCAACGTAAGCAACCTTTTTTGATACGCTGTCAACTGAAAAAACAGACACATCAGGGCGTAAAATTGCAATTACAAGTGATGGAAAGCCACCGCCACATCCAATATCGCAAAGACTTGCATTTTCGGGAATGAAATTCACAACCGCAGAAGAGTCAACCAAATGCTTTAAAATAACACCGTCCTCATCCTTAATTGCGGTTAGGTTTAACGTCTTGTTTACCTCAAGCATATGGCTTGATAATGCTTCAAGCCTGCGCGCGTTTTCCTCATTTATTAAGTTTTTAGTAGCATCGTTTCTGTTTGCTACGCTTATTAGTTTTTCTACAAATGACATTTTTTCTTCCTATTTCCTTGTGAGAAGTGTCGCATCTTCAGATGAAGCGACAAATAAATCAACGGATAAATTATTTGCTTCAAGTAAGTTATTTACTGTGTCAAGTGCAATTTTTGGTAAATTATTTTCCTTGCTTAAATGCCCAAGAGTGATGCATTTAACTCCGTTATCTGCAAGATAGCAAGCAAGGCGGGCGCAGTTTTCATTTGATAAGTGTCCGTGCGGGGACAAAATTCTATCCTTTAAAAACTGTGGATATGGTCCTTCCTTAAGCATCTTTTTATCGTGGTTTGCTTCAATCAAAACACATCTACATTTTATAAGCTCATTTGCAAGGCTTTCGGTAACATGTCCCATATCGGTAGCAGTGCCGAAGGTGTCCTCGCCATCACTTATTATGTAGCCAAGATTCTGCATACTATCGTGAGGCACCTCAAAGGATTTTATTAACACATCCCCCACCTTTTTCTCAAAAAGCATCTCGTGGCGAATAGCACTACGCTTTAAATATGTGGTGTTTTGTATAGCCTTATCGTATGAAGGGTAAGCAAAATGAACGGGAATATTATATTTTTTAGAAATTACCTCAAGCCCTACGATATGGTCGCTATGCTCGTGAGTTACAA
This sequence comes from Eubacteriales bacterium, assembly GCA_045127235.1. Classification (GTDB taxonomy): domain Bacteria; phylum Bacillota; class Clostridia; order Oscillospirales; family CAG-272; genus RGIG2000. The sequence continues at coordinate 18,675 of JBGVPY010000102.1, read as the reverse complement.
AAATATCGTTGATGCTTGAAAGTGATGTACCAAGAGCATTAAGTGCTTTTTCAATGGCAAGACAGCTCTTTCCTGCATCAATAAGTATTTTTGCTTTTCCATCTGTTACATATGTACAGTTTCCGCCTGAGCCTGAGAAAAGTGTGTATGCGGTTATCATAGTTCTCCTTTCGTTCTCCAAAGGAGAACAGCTAAATTTGCCTTACGGCAAGCTAAATACCTGACGGTGCTAAATTCGGCACGCCGAGCTAAATTCGCTGTGCGAGCTAAATGGCAAATTTAATTTAGCTTTACAAAGTAAAATTTAGCTACGAAGTAATTTAGCTAATGCGAAGCATTAATTTAGCTATAAAATTACATTACTTGAATTGCACCGTAAGGACGGATTCTTAAAATATGACAAGCGCCCTCGCCAAGTGCCGCATCAATTTCTTCCTTATAAGCAGCAACCTGTGCAAAGGGTACGAATGCTTGAATTGTACCTGCAAAGCCACCACCGTGAACACGCCAAGCTGCTCCTGTATCACAAAGGATATTTTCAGTAATTGCAAGTGCAAGTGAAAGTCCCTGCTCGCTTACGTTCTTTGTTGTATATACGTTTTGTAGGAATTTGAAGCTTGAATTTCCTGACTTTAATACAAATTCAAGGAAGGATTCAACATCATTTTCCTTTAAGTAGGATGCTTGGGCTGATACTCTGTCATTTTCGTTAAAGAAGTGGTATGCTCTTAAAATTGCACGGTCGCCAACCTTTTCGCGAAGCTCCTTTATATTTGCCATAACCTCGCCAAGGCAAGTTTGTCTTAAATATTCGCAGCCAAGCTCCTTTGCAACTGCTTTCATTTCAGCAGGTACTGAAGCGTAATCATCGTTTAAGTCTGCATGGTTGCCACCTGTATTTACAATACAAAGTGCATAGCCTGCACCACTTAGGTTAAAGTCGATTTTTTCAATCTTAGGATTTTTTGTGTCCTCAAAGTCAATATAAACAAAGCCGCCAACTGCACACGCCATTTGGTCCATAAGTCCGCAAGGCTTACCAAAGAATACATTTTCTGAAAATTGCGCCATTTTAGCAATTTCTACATTGTCAACCTTGCCATCATTATAGAAATAGTTAAGAATATTACCAACCATTACCTCAAATGCCGCAGAGGATGAAAGTCCTGAGCCCTTAAATACATTTGATGTTGTATAAGCAATATAACCGCCCTTATTGTAGCCTGCATTTGTAAAGGCTTTTGCCATACCTGCAATAAGTGCGCCTGACTTAAAGTAGTCCTTTTCATTTGGCTCTACATATGTATTTGTGTCAATGCAGTCCTCATCAAATCCCTTGGATTTAATTCTGATAACGCCATCATCTGTCTTAGATGCAATAGCAATAATATCAAGGTTAATTGAGCCTGCAAGCACCTTACCGTGGTTATGGTCGGTATGGTTGCCTGAAATTTCGCTTCTGCCCGGAACTGAGAAAATTGAAACCTCTCTATCTCCGTAAATATTTAAAAAGTCGGAAATTGCTTCCTCGTATCTTGCTTTTTGGCTTTCAATATTTTCCTCGCCGTAAATATCGTTAAGCTTTGCGTTTAATTCTCCATTTTTTACATAATTTAAAAGCTCAGTTGTTTTCATTTTATATCTCCTTTAATGTTTACTAATTCGCAGGAAATTCCCTTTCCCGTGTCTGTGTCTATTTCAAAAATTGCTCCGTTAAATTCAATCTCGCCTTCTGCAAAATCAAATTTTGAAAGCATTTTGTTTTTTAACTTAAATATAATAGCTTCCTTTTTAACACCTAAAATACTATCATAAGGACCACACATACCAATGTCGGTAACGTATGCACATTTACCCTCAAGTATTCTTGCATCATTAGTTTGAATATGAGTGTGAGTGCCGAAAATAACGCCTATTTTGTCGGCAAAATTGTAAGCGATTGCTTTCTTTTCGCCTGTTGCCTCTGCGTGAAAATCTAAAACCGCAAAATCATAGTCGCCTTTGTTTCTGTTTAACGCTTTTTCAATGGCTTCAAATGGGCAGTTAGGGGGATTATCGGAATAAACCTGACCTAAAGCATTTAAAAGCAGCATTTTGTAGCCATTTATATTTATTATTGCATCCCCGTGTCCGGGACAAGATGAAACAAAATTGAGAGGGCGTAAAATTCTATCCTCATCATCAAGATAACGAAAAACCGTAGTTTTTCTAAATACATGATTTCCTGTTGTAATTGCATCAACACCGCTTTCAAAAAGCGTTTCGGCAGTTTGCCTGTCAATACCGTTTGGCTCGGACGCATTTTCGCCGTTGGCAATAACACCATCAATCTTGTATTTTTTTCTTATTGCCCATAAATTTTTTCTTATATATTCTACCGCACTCGGCCCTACAATATCGCCGATTGCTAGTAAACGAAAAGCCATATTTTTCTCCTATCTATGCTTATAAGCGAAATTACTCCGCTTCGCTTCGTAGCTAAATTACTCAACTTCGTTTCGTAGCGAAATTATGTTGCAAGCAACATAGCTAAATTAAATTTGCTTCTTATAGCTCACCGAAGGTGAATTTAGTTCGGCTTGCCGAATTTAGCTCGCTATGCGAATTTAGCTTGCGTGCAACGCAAATTTAGCTGCATAAATTACTTCCGCCCTTGACGAAGTAATTTATGCTTTTCATCAAACAATTTTTGAGATAAGTCAACATAATAATTATGTGGATTTTCAAAACGAAGCACCTCATCCCACATAGAATCAAGCTCACTTTGACAGTATGCGCGAATTTCTTCAATGGTTGGATTTTCGTAAACACATTCGCCTTTTACAAATACAGGAACAAGTAATTCTCTTAACGTGTAATTTTCCATTACCTTACGCTTCCATGTGTGGTCGGGGTCAAAAAGCTCATAAGGCTTTGATGTATCAATAACCTCATCATGAATTGTAAGAAGGTCCGCCTCTGCCTTGCCTGTGTCCTTTGAATAGAAGCGATATACCTTTTTAAAGTCGGGATTTGTAATCTTTGCGGCATTTTCGCTTATCTTGATTTTTGGTGTAATTCCTCTTTCATCCTCAACTGCGCATAGCTTATATACGCCGCCAAAAACAGGCTCGCTCCTTGCAGTAATAAGTCTTTCGCCAACGCCAAACATATCAATCTGCGCGCCTTGTAAAAGAATATCTCTTATAATATATTCATCAAGGGAGTTAGAAACTACAATCTTACATTTTGTAAGTCCGCTATTATCAAGTATTTTTCTTATCTTTTTTGTAAGATAGGTAATATCTCCTGAGTCAATACGGATAGCACAATGATTTCTTTGCTCATCGGTCAAACAATCCTTAAATGCTTTAATAGCATTTGGAAGACCGCTATTTAATACATCATAGGTATCAATTAAAAGCGTTGGATTATCGGGATAAAGGGTGCAGTAGGTTTTAAAGGCATCGTACTCTGTATCAAACATTTGAATCCAGGAGTGCGCCATAGTGCCACCTGCCTTTGCACCGAACATTTTATCGGAAATAGCGCATGATGTGGAAGCACATCCGCCAATATATGCAGCTCGTGAGCCATAAATTGCAGCATCAGGACCGTGGGCGCGTCTTGCTCCAAATTCGGATACAGGTCTGCCCTTTGCGGCTCTTACTATTCTTGAAGATTTAGTTGCAACTAAGCTTTGATGATTAACAATTAAAAGCACAAATGTTTCAATAAATTGCGCTTCCATAGCTGTTCCGCGAACAGTCATAATAGGCTCATTTGGGAAAATTACCGTGCCTGAAGGAACACTCCAAATGTCGCCATTAAACTTAAAGTCCTTTAAGTAAGCTAAAAATTCTTCATCAAAAATTCCCTTTGAACGAAGATATTCAATATCATCATCCTCAAACTTAATTGATTTAATATACTCAATAATTTGTTCAAGACCGCAGAAAATAGCATAACCGCCATTGTCCGGCACTTTTCTAAAAAACACATCAAAGTATGCAATTTTGTCTTTTATTTCAGAGTGGAAATATCCACGAGCCATTGTAAGCTCATAAAAGTCGCAAAGCAAGGTTAATTTTCTTTCATCAATTTTCATAATATTTCTCCCCGAGAATATAAAAGTATAGTTATATATATAATAAAATAAATGTAATTAAATTGCAAGACTTTTTTAACAAAAAATACAGGATGTGGGTTACATCCTGTATTTTTTGTGGTCAGTGGTCAGTGGTCAGCGCGCACCGAAGGTGCATATCGCTCCGCCTTAGGCGGAATATCGCGCTTTCGCTTAGTGAAAGCATATCGCTACCGAATTTATTCGGTTATATCGCTCTGCGAAGCAGATAGATTAGCAGTCAGTGGTTCGCTACGCTCACAGGGGTGGATACCTATCGCCAATTTGCCAAAATCAACTTCGTTTCGGTATTCAGTAACGTAATCTTGCTAACCGCTAACGGCTTGATTTTTAATTATGCCCTATCAAACCTTCAAATTTACATTCGGTAATATCTGTGATATACAAATATTGAGTTTTGCCGTTGTGCTTAAACTTGAATACTTGATATGATGTATCGGGAATGTCCTTTTTGTTTGTTGACACCTTATACATAATATCTAAATTGGACAAAACACCGTGAGTTACATAGAGCGTACCTTCTTTTAAGTCCTTTGCGTAAAAATGGCAGTTTGTTTTGTCGGTGTCAACGGTTTCCGTAATATAGCAAAGGTCAACTGAGCCGTCCACTTGCTTAATCAAGGCAAACATTTCTATTTTTTCGCCGTTATAATTTACTTGATAGTAATCAATCAAATTGCAATTTTCGTAGTATTCTCTTGCGGCATCTTCAATTTCGCTATTATATCCTTTTTGAGCGATGAAAAGAACTAAAATCATAAATATGCATAAGAAAAATCCAATTCTGCTTAAAACAACTTGAGATTTCATTAGTCCTTTGCTCTTTTTGTAGTTATTTTGATTGCTATTTTGAGGAACTTCTGTCGGCGTTGTAGACACATATTCGGTATTTTGTTCTATTGCTGACAAATAGTCGTTTGATAGCTTACTTATGTTTAAAAGAGGAGCTTCGTTGACAATTTTTTGGAATATTTCCTTTGCTTTTTCTGTTTCTCCAAGCTTATAGAATGTTACCGCATAAATAAATTCAGTATTTAGCATCCCCGATTTTGTTCTGCCTGAATAATCTTGATTTTCGTAAAGCTCCGCGATTTCGCTATATTTTTCATCAGCAAAAAGAGATAATAGCTTTTGAATTGGGTATACCGAATAGCTATTTGTTTTTAGTAAAGCGGAATTATCTTCAAATTTACTGCAAGCGATTTTTAAGCCTGTAATATCGCCAAGCATAAAGTATGCTAATGATTGATAATTTAGTATAAAGCGTTTGTCCTTGCTTTTTGTTTTTAGCCCATCAGAGCAAGTGTTAATAACATCGTAATAGTTGCCCGTATGTAACGCTACCGCAAGATACTTGTCGCTTGTGTAGTAAATAAGAGACGATTTGTTTTCAAGCACGTATTTTAACTTAAAAGGATCAAGCTCCTTTGTTATTATGTCGTTTAGCTTTATTGTTACAGGTAACATAGCAAATGGAAGTATAATGAAAAATGCTATGATTATTATAAATACGGGAATAAGACTTTTAGGATGATTAAAGTCTGCGGTTAAAGTTATAGTTAAAACAATAGATAAAAAAATTGCAAGCAAACCGAATCTTATCAAATAATTTGCTATTTCAAACTTCTTTTTAGTCTTTTTGTATTCTTCAATTTTTGTGTTGTTCATGACTTCTCCTTTATAGTCCGTAAAGTCGTTTATCGTAGTCGGTAAGGCTTTCTAATTTGTCCCTTCTCATTATTTTAGTAATAGGCTTATCCCAAAATACTTTTATAAATTCAATGCTTTTATCATTTAACGGTAAGCGGATAGGATACTTTTTTGAAGTCTTACAATAATTTTCGTTTTCTTCTTCTACAAGCTGAAAATAAAGACCGGCTCTGTATATGGGTATTATTATAATGTCTTTAATGTTTTCTAATTTTACCGTATGCTTAAAGAATTTTATGTAGCCCTCTCTGCATATTTCCTTGCTTTTCGTATCATACCACATTTTGCCACATTCTCTATTCATAACAAATAAACAGCTTATTAACATAGAGATGGAAAAAGAAAAAATGATAATTGACAACACAATAGAAGCAACAATATCTTCACTTGAAAATGTCAAAGCGACTATAAATATGCTTAAAATCATAAGAAATATGAAAAAAGCGATTCCAACTATAAAAATGCTCTTTGATTGCTTTGGTGCATAAATTCTGTTTTCCATCATCTGCTCCTTTTTTGCAAAAAGACAGAGAGGGGACCGCAGGAGGCGGCGGTTGTTCCCTTCTCTGCCATAGAAAAATTTAGTATTAAATCAGAGTGAAGCTACATTCGCTAAACAAATCTCGCTAACCGCTAACGGCTAACTGCTGACCGCTGTGAGCGAAGCGAACTTAATTAAACTTCCAAGAAGAAATAATATAAATATCCTTCTTATCGCTTTCGGTATATGAAATATTTAATTTATCTCCTTGGCGGACTAAAATAAGTGATTCATCTGCTTCAAGGTAGCCCTTATAAACCTTGCCATCGGTTGATGTGATATAAACTGTTGAAACTCCCGATACAAGAGCAATACGAACATTTTCAACTGTAATATCAACGCTTGTATCAGCACCAATATCAATATTATTTTGCTTTAAAAGCTTTTTGTATGCGCTCATAGCATCTGCTTGAGTTGAGCCTGTGGCTACAATGCTGTAATTTTCTACATTAACTAACGCGTATAGCTTAACAAGTCCTGCATCATCCTTTAATACCATAATGTATGTTGCTTGACCTGAAATATTAACAAGTGACGGGAAGGATGCTACATAGCCCTTTTCTTGCACCTCGCCCTCTGCCGCATCCATTGCGGAATGCTCCTCAGCGCCGATTACGGAGTAGAACTTATATTCCCCTGTTCTTGCGTTTGTAAGTAAGAAGCCGATATTTGATTTATCGTTTGAAACGGCAGATGTTACACCGGTAAAATACCACACATCATCGCCGATAACGATATAACCGAAGTCATCAGTTGAATGCTTACAGCCTACATTACCGATAATGCTATTAAAGAAGCCACCGGAAAGCTCGCCGTGCCAATCGTATTTTTTACAAGCTAAATCGCCTGTATAAACAATGTCAATCCAAGAGGGGGTATTTTCAAGAGAGTAAATTTCGCTTTCGCCGTTTGTTGGGTTAAAAATAATTACTTCATTTATATCCATAGCGCCAAAAAGTGATACCTTTGGTTTAGCGCAGGATACTATATAGAATGGTTGACCGTTATCATCAATTTCAAAGCTGATGGACTGAAAAATCTTTGTAGGATATTCAAATCTTAATTTTCTCTGAAGGTCCTCTTTAAAATATCCGCTTTCCGTATAGAATATAGGATTTTCAAATTTCACATACTCTGCACTGCTTTTTACAGGGTCAACCATAACCATACCGGGAATACCCTCGTGGTTGTTAATTGCCCACTTGAAAAATCCATCATATTCAAGAGTTGTTACCTTTTTAGGTGAGCCTTGATAGTTTATTTGAGTATAATAATCGTTTAATGTGTATTGAGATACCACATCGGAAAGTGAGCCAAGTGTACGGTTGCCTAAAATTGTAGCGGATGCTGTGTCCATAAGTGCGATATTTGTAATTTCAGTTGTTTCGGGTAAATCCTGCGCAAAGTCTGCTTCTTTTACGCCAATTACATCTGCGTAGCGTCTTGCATTAAAGAATGTAGATGAAAAGATAAGACCTAAAATTAAAACCGCAAGAGGAATAAGCGCTAAAAGTGTCCATTTATTATAATCAACGCTGTATGATGAATGATAATAATTTCGATTACCCTTTTTAACCTTGTTTCTTTGATGGTTAATTCTAAAGCCAACAAAAGGCAATGCGCCTACTATGGCAAGGACTGAAATGTAAAGGTAAAATCCCGGGGAGCGGAAGTTAAATGCAGGCAATGCAAAATAGAAAATCGCATATCCCACCACCGCTACCAAAATCACGGCAAATAGGATTTTAAATAATAATGTTGATGTTTGTTCTTTCATTTTTATCTCCTTGTACTTTTTGTACATTGTAATATATGTTTTTTGTTTTTTCAAGCAACCTAAGGTTGCATCTTGCTAACCTGTGGTTTACAAGTCGGCAAATTTATCTAAATGCTTTAAATCGTAAAGATAACATTCCTTTGCGATTTTATCGCCAAAATAAAGTCCTTCGTGGCTATATGTGTCTGTAATCAGGTTAGGAAAAGCATTAAATACAATTAATTTTATTTGCTCCCCTGCGTTTTCTTCCCATTTTAGAATTTTGGTTGACACATTTCTTGTTTCAACTTTTGAAGAAATCATATGCGCTTGCCTTGGACTTGGTTTGATTGCCAGCCTTGTTGATTTATATAGCTCAATCCTATTTATGCTTTCAAAATGATATCTTAAATACTTTCTTGTAACATAAATTAGCGACACACTAACCGTTTTTTCATTCTTTTTTGCAATAATGCTTTGCTTTTTTCTTAAAGGAATAGGCAGTATACTAAAATGAATGATTTCATAGCCTTGATTTTTCAGTTCCTTTTTAACAGATAAGCAAAAATGCAGATACTTAAAAAATTTAACTGCTAAAATAGTTACCGCCACTATTGAAAGGAAAAGCAATAGATACGGATTATGTATTTCTCCGCCTATTCCATCAGGCAAAAATATACCAAGTAAAACTATGGCAATTAAACAATAAACTAAATAATACATTGCGCCCATATAACGCCCCCTAAAGCTCAATTATTTACGTTGTAATAATTATACCATACTTTACAATCAAAATAAATATCAAAAAGTGCAAAATAACCGTATCTATTTTAGCAAAAAATGCAAAATAGAGCGCTTTATTTTGCATTTTGTGAGAAAAAGCTATTTAATTTTCTGTTATTAAACGATGTTGATACATCAAGCATAAATGCAGAAAATCTCACGCGCGTGCGTGATTTTCTACATTTATATATATTATATAAAAAATATAAAAAATATTATAATAATATATTGCAATTTGGAAAAATTTGTGCTACAATGAGGATAACTGACAGGGGACTGTCAAAAATTCTTAAGGAGGGATTGATTACTATGCCAGAATTCAAGTTTGACATTGTAAAGAGCTTTGGTCTTATTTCAGAAAATAAGAGCGGATGGGTTAAGGAAGTTAACTTAGTTAGCTGGAACGAAAAAGAGCCAGTATATGATATCCGTGTATGGCAAGAGGGCCACGATAAGCTTGGCAAGGGTATTACTCTTACAGAGGTAGAAATGAAGAACCTCAAAGAATTACTTAACAGTCTCGATATCTAATTAAGTAAATAAATTCCCACACACCTGTGTGGGAATTTTGTTTTATTCGACATTATAGCGCCTATTCTTTAATGGCAAAAAGCCTCGCTAAAGGCTGACCGCTGGCTGCTAACGGCTGGCGGCTATTTTACTTTTTTAAGAAGGAAAAAATACCCTTCTTTTCAACTTCTCTTTCGCTAAAATCAAGCAGCTTATAGCCAAGGGCAGCAACTGCTTTTTCAAGAGCAATTTTCTCAATTTTATTCTTTGATGTAATTACTGTTGTGCCATCCTTGTGTGAGGACTTTACGCTTTTTACATTAAAGCCGTTTCTTATTGTTTCGTTTACATGATTTTCGCAATGTGGACACATCATGCCATCAATTTTTAATGTTGTTTCTATCATATTATATACTCCTATATTGTTTTATGTATTTATTTTAATACGGCGCACAAGCTTTGTCAATAATTATTAGGTAATTATTCCTTTAAATTTCTTGACACAAAAGCATCGTTATGATAAAATTTATATATAAAAATGTGAGGTGATATTTATGTTTAATGCAGAAAAGATAAAAAACGAATGTGTTGAATGGATAAGAGACTTTTTTGAAAAAAACGGCAAAGGCTGTAATGCGGTGCTAGGAATTTCAGGCGGTAAGGACAGTTCAATAGTTGCGGCACTTTGTGTGGAGGCCCTTGGCAAGGACAGAGTTATAGGCGTTTTAATGCCACAGGGAGAGCAAAAGGACATTTCCGCATCATATAAATTAGTAAATCATTTAGGAATTAAGCACTATGTTGTTAATATTAAGGATGCGGTTGACGGAGTTATAAATAGCGTTCCATCTGACCTTGAATTAACACCTATGACTCTTCAAAATCTTCCTGCCAGAATTCGTATGGCGACAGTTTATGCAGTTTCCCAAAGCTGCAACGGCAGAGTTGCAAATACATGTAATTTGTCTGAGGATTGGGTTGGATACTCAACACGCTATGGCGATTCCGTAGGCGATTTTAGCCCGCTTTCTAGACTTACCGTAACAGAGGTCAAGGAGATTGGACATCTTCTTAATTTGCCCTATGAGCTTGTTGAAAAGGTACCTATTGACGGTCTTTGCGGAAAAACCGATGAGGAAAACCTAGGCTTTACCTATGCAGAGCTAGATAGATATATCCGCACCGGCGAAATTGATGATTTAAATAAAAAGGAAATCATTGACAGAAAGCATAAAAACAACCTATTCAAATTGGAGCTTATGCCTTGCTTTGAACCAAAGCTTGATTAGTGGTCAGGGTTCGCGTTGCTCACAGCGGTCAGCAGTCAGCCGCCAGCCGCCAGCCGCCAGCGAGATTAGATTACCTAATTATCTAACCATAATCACGCGTAGCGTGTATGAAATCAACCGTTAGGTTGCATAATAGTGGTCGGTGGTCAGTAAGGGTAACTTCACTGTTTTTGGTTAATATTTAGCGTTGCTCTTAAGAATAAAAAAGCAAAAATCCTATGCGTTTGCATAGGATTTTTTGTTTTAAGTTATGAACTTAACTTTTTTAAGTGTTATGCAATAATAGCGAAATTACTCAACTTCGTTTCGTAGCGAAATTAACACTCACATTCGTTCCTGTTAGCTAAATTTCACTTCGTGAAGCTAAATTAAATTTGCTTTTATAGCTCACCAAAGGTGAATTTAGCTCCCGTAGGGAATTTAGCTGGCGCAAGTCAATTTAGCTTGCGTTTACGCAAATTTAGCTGCTTTGGCGATTGTATCGCCGCTGTATTGCCAAAGGAAGTCCTCGGCAGTTTTTTCGCATCTTAAAAATGCTAAATCATCCTTAAAATAGAACGAGAATGTTACATTACCAAAATATTTATCAATAATTTGTGAAAATACTGTTATTTTGTCTGTTTGTGTCCAAGCGGCACTTGTTGCACAGTCATATTTAAAGCCATCCTGTGTGCGTAAAGAGCCATATTCGTTGGAATAGCCTTCCTCAGGGAACTTGCCGAAATAGTTTGAGTTTATCTTAAATGGCAATACCATTGTACCGTTTTCATTTTCGTATGTTAGTGTGCCCTCTTTATCGTTTGCAAAGTCAAAACGGAAATTCTTAATTCCCATTTGATTTTCCTCGCACTCGTAGGTTACGCCGTTTATTATTTCGCGGTAAGGAGAGTCAATAAAGCCGTATTCACAGTAAAGCTCAAGGGAATTTATGAGAGAATCAAGCATTTTTGAATTATTTTCATTTTCAGGCAGGGGAGTGTCGCTTATTTCATCAACAATGTACTCATAAAAGCCGTTCATAATAAGCTCTCTTGAAAAGCTGCTGCCTTGATTGTCAGCAGTGCAAACGAAAATTAAGTCCTTGCCCGGAACACAAACGGCAAGCTGATCTCCCATTCCCACAAATGCAAAGCCGTCATTTGGCGCGCGCCAAAACTGATAGCCGTAGCCACGGTGCAAGGAATCTCTGTGGGCGCTTGGCGCGTTATCCTTATGTCTTGCAGTTGCTTCCTTTAGGTAGCCCTCGTTCATTAGCCTTTCGCCTTCATATACGCCGTAATTTAACACGAAGCGAGCAAATGCGAGTAAATCCCTCGGTGTGCAAATAAGAGCCGAATCGCCCCAGCTATCGCCGTTAGGCGTCTTTAATATGGTGGCATTTTTAAATGCATCTAATTTTGTAAAAATTCTTTCATTTAAGAAATCAAAAAGACTCTTGCCCGTTATTTTTTCAACCAATGATGAAAGCACCTGCGACCCTGCGCTATCATATTCCCAAAGCGTTCCGCTTGGATGCTTTTTATTTGGATCGTTTAAATAAAATTCCGTTCTGTCATAAGGCTTTTCTTTAAACCAATCTTGACAAAATCCTACCGTTGTCATGGTAAGCATATCGCGAATTGTTTGCTTTTTTAGATACTCCCCCGGCTCTTTTTTGATTTTTTCGGGGAAATATTCTATAATTGGGTCATCTAATTCAAGCAAGCCATCCTCTACACATAGCCCAATTGCAACCGATACAAAGCTCTTTGTAACAGAATACATTCTGTGGTTAAAGTCCTTATTAAATGGCTTCCAATAGCATTCGCAAAAAATATCGTTGCCTCTTGCTACTAAAAAGCTATGCATATGCAAGGCGTTTAGCCTCTTTATAAGCTTAAAAAGATTTTTAGAGTCAACACCAACGCTTTCAGGTGTTACGGTTTTAAACATATTTTACCTACCTTAAATAATATTATATAAGCATTTTATCACACAAATAAATGTCTGTCAATAAAATAAAGAGCAGATTTCTCTGCTCCTTGCTTCTATTTTATTTCTTGCTCTAAGTTATCAAATAGCTTGGAATTAAAAAATTCACGAACATCAATCTCTAAGCCATCACAAATTTTTTTAATGGTTGAAATAGTTGTGCTTTTATTTCTGCCACATACGATATTGTTAAGTGTTGATTGAGTAATGCCACAAATGGTTGATAACTTGTTTACGGTTATGTTTTTTTGCTCGCATAACTCAATAATACGCAATCTTGTAGCTTCTCCTATATTCATTTTTTACCTCTTAGTCTTCCTTTGGTGGAAACTCAATTTCGCCCTCAAGCTTTTCAAATTCCTTAATTGCTTGTCTTATTAAAAATAAGATTTCTCCATTGGCGCTTCTGCCGTAGTATTTTGAAATATAATGCAATTTGTAATGTAATTCCTTGTCAATCTCTATTCCAAGATGCTTGTTTTCTTTATTTCTCATAAAAACCTCAAAATTTATCTTAAATTAAGTATATTTTAAGTTTATTTTGTGGTATAATGTTGTAAGTATACTTAATATAAGTATACCAAATTTGTGATAGAGGTTTTTATGCTTTGTACATTTATTGGAGCAAGAGATACGCCGTTTACTTTAAGGGAGCATATTAAAAAAGCTGTTGTTAATTTGATTTTTAAGGGTGTTTACGAGTTTTGTGTAGGTAACAATGGCAATTTCGACCATATGGTGCAATCGGTTTTATTTGAGCTAAGAAGTGAATATAACATTAAATTTGATATTGTTTTGTCATATATTGATGAAGTAGCCTTAATCGGTAATCAAGCTTTTACAATTTATCCCGAGGAGCTTGCAAATGTACCGAAAAGGTTTGCAATATCAAAAAGAAATGATTACCTTTTGAAAAAATCCAACATTGTTATATGTTATGTAAATAACACATATTCAAATAGCTATAAATTTACTCAAAAAGCGCTAAAAAAAGGATATACCGTGATAAATTTATCAAAGTAAAAGAGCAGATTTCTCTGCTCTTCTTTCTATATGTAGTTAAAATTTGTATATGCTATGGTTAGCCAAGTAATATTTTATTGTGGAAATTGTGTTTCCATCCAAGCAATATGCTCTTCAAGCCATGTTAAAAAGCGTTGCTTTCTTGTGTTTAGCGTTGTTTTTGATGTGCCAAAGCGCATATTATCGTAATTTAAAAGAAGTGAATGCGCTTCTATGTCAATTTTATCAAATTCAGCGTTTACATACTGAACTAAATTGTCCTTAACCTGATAAAATAGCTCGGTGTAGCGCTTAACAAAGGACTCTTTTTCAATTAAGTATTGATAATAAAATGGCGCGCCATCCCATTTCATTCTAATTACTGAAAGACCATCAACGCTTCCCATGTAGGAGTCAAAATCCCAGTTAGGTCCCATACATATTTTTGTGTCATCGCTTGAATTCTTTTTATAAAGGAATAGATTACATCCGCCGCCGTCCTCAATACAAAGTATATCGGACACAAGCAGCCACTTAACAAAGGAATCAAGGTCGATATATTCAAGGTAGGAATCATCATCCTTCATTAATGCTTCCTCAAATTTAATTAAATAATCTCTTAAATATGTATAGTCGGGAGCTAAATCGGGGTCGGGATACTTAAATGTAAAATACATAGGTGTATTTTCAGTTAAGGGCGTGCTAAAATAATAGTCCTCATTCCACCAATATGCATCACATTCAAACACATAGCCATCTGCATCAACATTTACACGCCATCTGTCCTCTTCGTTTCCGCTGCCCTCTTCAACTGCCTCTGATAAAACATAAAGCCCTCTGTATTCGCCGTTTATGTATAACGTAACATAGCAATAATCGGGAGACCACTCTGTATTTACGCCATCGGCAATAGCATCTCCAAAGATACGGTAGCCATCACTTCCATAGTTAAGTAAAAGCCAATCCTTGTCCGCGTAAATGTCGCTATCATCGCCTCTGCCAATAAGGGGAGCTAAAAGGTCGGACTTTTTATCAAGCTTTAATTTATACGGAAATCTTCCGCTGGATGCGTATCTTGCGCTTGTGTTTCCTCTGATTTTTAGCTTTGCGCCTTGATATATGTCGCCTTGCGTATTGGATGAGGAATAAACAATTTCGTTATTTTCATTGTAAATTATAGCCACACATCTTTCGTAAAGCGCATTTGTAATGCCTGCGCCCCAACAATCGTCAGGGGATGAAACAAAATCACAGCTTGGCAATACATAATTTTCAGTAGTGATTTCAATTCGCGGAAAGCTTACCTTTTTAGGAGCTTCCATGTAGCAACAGGAAAAGTCAATTTGCTTGCCTAAGCGCGTTTCCGAAACTGCTCTTATTGAAACATTGTAAGTCTCGCCTTCGTTCATTCTAAGAAGCTCATATGTAGACTCCTTAGCATCTACATATGAGGTATATGTACCGTACTTATCTGCATATGTAATTTCCACATAGCGAAGCGGTTCAGCTTCATTTTGAGACCAAGAAATATTGAGCTTACCGTCATCGGAAATACCGTAGCCGTAGTCCTTAAAATATTCCTTTTGAGTGGAAATCATTGTAATTGTGTTGGCGTTTACCGTAAGGTCGGACTTAACACCGTGAATACACCATAGGTCCATGCCGATTTTTTCAACGGATGAATATTCTCCACCGATTACTAATTTTGTTACATTGTAGGTTTTTTGTGGCTTTATTGTAAGGTATATTTTGCCTGTTCCGTCATTTCTAGGATTGCCCCCGGGAGCGTCTGCTGAGTAGAAAATGTTCTTTAGCTCATTTTCAACCTCGTTACCATCGGTATATGGAGTAGCTACAAAATATTCGCTTTTAGCAACGGTTGCCACAAAATAGCCTTGGGCTGTGTCTGTAATTTTATCTGTATCTGTGCTTGTGTCTGTTTTATCAGGTAAAGTGTCTATAATTTCCGTATCGGTTGATACTGTGTCATTTGGCGTAGTGTTATAGCATGATGCTAATACGAGCAACGCTATAATGAAGCAAAGCGCCAAAAATAGCTTTTTGTTTACCATAAAATCTCCTTATATCAGTAGCTCGTAGCTTTCGGTTAAAGCTCCGTTTTCGTAAACTACTGTTTTTACCTCGTATTTGGTAAAGGATAGGTCAAGCTGGGTATTGTTTACCTTTATATATGATTTTTCGGTGCTTGGAGTGTTGTTTATTAAACGGAAAATAACTGCATCCTTATCGTATGCTTTTTTCATTGTTACTAATGAAATTACCTCTCCGCCTACACGTATATCAAGGCTTGATAACGACTTGCTATTTGGAATTGGGAAAATGTTAAGAGCGTAAGGCTTTGAAATAAACTCACTTGCTTTTCTTTCAAGCTGACCCCTGTCGGTTACGGTTAGTCTGAAGGAATAGTTATTTTCCCCTTGGTCGATTTTCTTTGTAAATCTATCATGTGGGATAAGCTCTCTTTCCCCAATAGGATGTGCGCAGTAGGTAACGCCACGGACAAGGGACATATAAAGAGTGTCATTTTCAAAGTGGCTACCGTAAACGCTTGTATTCATAAATGATACGCACTTTTCTCCCATATCAAGAGCAACAAAGCGATGTGCAACGTTTTCTCTGCCATCAGTAAATAGCTCCTGCGTGCCGAATGCAGTTTGACCGATAAGGCTGCCAGAAGCGTTAAATGGTACTTTTAGCTTGATTATCTTATTAACGTCGCCTAAATACAGATTAACGTCAATATCAACGTTATCGTTGTTTTTATAAATCTTGTATAAAATTCTAGCCTTGGTGTCATCACACTCAAAAAACGCTTCAATGCCTAGGTAAATATCGCCGTTTTCGATAATCTGCACGGACTTCATGATATCAAATACGCCGTGAGGATTTTTTGAGAGGGAGAATTGTTTTTCATTTTCGCCCACTCTTAAAAGCTGATTTTTGCCCATTCCCCATGGGTCAGCGTTATCGTCAAAGGAGCAAATGCCGAAGCCGTCCTTTAAATATTCAACGCCGTCAATTTTGTATGATTTTAAAAGACCTGTGTTTTTGTCTATTTCAACGTGCTTTCTTCCGTTATCGTATGTAAATACGGAGTCAAGGGACTTTTCCTCTTTATCCTTAAAATCAACGTAAACGCTGTAACGCGCCAAGGACATTGGCTTTAATTTTGCCTCGAAAATAACGCGCTTACGCCAGTCAAGATTAAGGTTGCTATCCTCTTTTATAATTTGGTAAGGAACTGCGTTTGAGTTTTCGTCAACTACTCTTAAAACGGAATTTATATTCTCATTCCAGTTTTGGTCGGCAAGAGTAAATTCACACTCCACGTTATCACATAGCTCATATGGATTAGGGTTGAATATTACGAATGGATATTCCCCTTCCTTTGCAACTCCCTGCTCCTGAGAAAGTGCAAAAAAAGACTTAATTTTAACTCTTTCAGCTTCAAGCATGCCGTGATTTAAGTATCTAAGACCTGCGTCCTCTCCGCATTGAACGGATGTGCCGGGTAATACGTCGTGGAACTGAGCGTTTAATAAATCCTCGGTTGCGATTTTTATTTCCTTTTCGGGATAGGTATCAATAGCTCCCTTTAGATAAGATACAGATGCAATTTTTTCTGCCATTAAAATTTCATTTTCAAGCTGAGCGTGTAGCTTCTTTACACGGTACATAGACGTATAGCAGCCGGGCATTGAAATTTTAAGTGAGGTATCAACAACATCACTTGGCTGAATTTCACTGAAAAATTTATCGGGAGTAGAGTGGATAAATTCCTTTTCGGTATTGCATAAAAGCTGGTTTTTAATGTCCTCTAAATCCTTTTTTGAAGGACCGCCGCCGTGATTACCAACGCCCCAAAGAGCCACGCCCACGTCATATGGCTGCCACTTTGTTTTATGGTAGAGCGATTCCGCACTACCGCCAAGAGGTGTGTTATAGCCGCCTGTAATTCTTACAGCCTTTATTTCGCTGCCGTCAAGTCCACGCCAAATAAAGCGGTCGCTTGGTAACGTCATTTCGCTTCCGTATGGTCGCATAAATAAATAGCCCTCCTGACCGCACTTTTTTATAATCTGAACAAGACCCACGCTATGTCCGAATGGGTCAAGATTTATGGCGGTAGTAGGACAAACGCCAAACTTTTCCTTAAAGTATCTTTGTCCCTCTCTTATTTGGCGTACAAAGCTTTCTCCGCATGGCAAATTACAGTCCGGCTGTAAATACCAGCCGCCCATTATGTGCCACTTGCCTAGCTTTACAAGCTCCTTGATTCTTTCAAAAAGCTCCGGAGCGTACTCCTCAATATATTTATAAACTGTTACCTCATTATGGCAAAAAATATAGTTAAATTCATCACAAAGATTTGCTGCGGTATAGAAGGTTGAGAGGGTTGCGCTAACTCCCTCAGGCCAGTCCCATTGCCAAATGGGGTCAATATGTGCATTGCATACTAGGTGCATTCTTTTTTTCATAATAAACCGTCCTTATTTGTCCGTAGTCATACTCAGTATAGCATTATATTATAATATTGTCAACAAAATTAAAAGGGATAGATATCTATCCCTTTTCGTTAGTTATTCGGAAGTGCAGATGTTTTGTAGTCCTCGGCTATAATTACGTTATCAATGAAAAACGCTGTGTTGATGAACGATGCGTTTAGAACAGAGCCATAGAAGTAGAAGCCTGTAATAAGAGTATCTGCGTTTGGAAAAATTCTATCTTGAAGTAGGTCGTTTATTTCAAATGCAAAATATCCCTTTTTGCCCTTAACCTTGGAAGCACCGCCATCTCCTGCGCCGAAGCATCCATCATAGCCAAGGGAAAGAGCTTCCCATTCTGTTGAGCCGTCTGCAAGATAGTAGAAGCTTGAATATGAGCCGTTATTATCGTCGGATCTATACGGAAATTCAGCGCCGGGTGTGGACGTGAAGCCCACAGATGCTTTTCTAATCTCCACATC
>JBGVPY010000101.1:0-49512 GCA_045127235.1 Eubacteriales bacterium | reverse complement strand
TTTGTAACATACAAATTACTTGCCAATTCTTCTTGCGTTAAACCCATAACAATTCTGTTGTGTTTTATAACAGCAGCCATATTTATTTTTTCCATAATCAAATCCCCCTTTCCTGTTACACCCTTATTTTATCACGCTTTTTAGCCTTTGTCAATCAACTGTTTATTGATTTAGTAAACGATGTTGATACTTACGCCCCTTGACAAGCCTTTTTTGGTGGGATATGATAAGAGGGACATGGAGACAGGGGAGGAAACAGGGGACGGTTCTGTGTCTCCACTGATTTTTTTCCTTGGATAAATTATACCCCATACCCCCACATTTCAACAAAAAATCACTCCTTCAACGAAAGAGTGATTTTTCTATTATATATTCATAAGTATCGGCAAAACAACAGGTTTTTTCTTTGTCTTGTTAAAAATATACTTAGAAATTGACGCTTTAAGTATATTCTTTAATTCAGTCCATTCCGTAATACCATCATCAAGCGCATCAATAAGCGCCCTTGTTGCCACATCCTTTGCGCCGTTAATCAGTTCCTCATTTTCTCTTACATAAACAAATCCACGGGAAATAATTTCAGGACCCGACATCAAAATGCCTTCTTGCTGAGAAATAGTAGCAACCGCGATAATCAAACCGCCCTCTGCAAGATTTTTTCTGTCGCGAAGCACAATGTTACCAACATCCCCAATTCCGCTTCCGTCAATAAGCACCTTACCCGCCTGCACAGTCTCGCCAAATCGCGCGCCTTTTTCATCAATCTCAACAACCTTGCCAATATCGGAAACGAAAATATTACTTGCATCCATTCCCATTCCCTCGGCAATTTCCTTATGATGAATTAAATGCCTGTATTCGCCATGCACAGGCATAAAATATTTAGGCTTAGTAAGTGCATGCATTAGTTTTAGTTCCTCTTGACAAGCATGTCCCGAAACATGCACCTCAACGCTTGTATCGTGATATACATTAACACCCCTGCGATACATCTCATTTACAATCTTACCAACCAACTTTTCATTACCCGGAATAGCACTTGAAGAAAGCACTACCAAATCCTTATCCGTCAACTGTACCTTATCATGGTCGGAAAATGCCATTCTGTAAAGAGCCGACATAGGCTCGCCCTGACTTCCCGTAGTAACAATAGTAATCTTTTCAGGCGGATATTTCTTAATATCGTCAATATCAATAAGCACCCCACTTGGCACGTTCATATATCCAAGCTTAACCGCCGCATTAACTACATTTATCATACTGCGACCTGTTACCGCCACACGCCTACCGTGATTTACACTTGCATTTATAATCTGCTGCACTCTATGCACATTTGAAGCAAATGTCGCAATTATTATTCTCTTATCCTCATATGATGAAAGAATTTTTTCTAAAGAGAAACCAACCTTTCTTTCTGATGGAGTATATCCCGGGCGCTCCGCATTAGTTGACTCACAAAGAAGCATTAAAACTCCCTCATTACCAAGCTGACCCAAGCGTGTAATGTCCATCATTTCACTTTCAATCGGAGTAATGTCAAGCTTAAAATCTCCCGTATGAAGCACCACACCCCAAGGCGTAGTAATCGCCAACGCACACGCATCTGCAATAGAGTGGTTAACTCTTATAAACTCAATCTTAAAGCAACCAACGCTAACCTTATCCCCACTGTTAACCGTATTCAACTTAACAGTATTAAGTAGCTTATGCTCAATTAACTTGTTTTCTAAAATTCCAAGCGTTAATTTTGTACCGTAAACAGGCACATTACAGCTTCTTAAAAAGTAGGGAAGTGAGCCAATATGGTCCTCGTGACCGTGAGTTAAAAATACGCCCCTCACCTTATGAATGTTGTTTTGAATATAAGTAAAATCAGGAATTACAAGGTCAACTCCGAGCATATCATCATCAGGGAAACCAATACCGCAATCCACAATAATAATATCCTCGCCACATTCTAACACCGTCATATTCTTGCCAATCTCGTTAAGACCGCCAAGAGCAAAAATCCTTAGCTTATGCGGATATACCTTCTTAACCTCTTTCTTAACCGACTTCTTTTGTGTGTTAGTATTCTTAGTAGTATTTTTAGTACCACCCTTTGTCTTGCTTGACTTAGTATTCTTTTTCTGAGCGTTCTTTCCTTGCACGCTTCTTGAAGCATCCTTGCTTGTCTTTGCTTTAGTGGAATTTGATGCTTTTGCACCCTTATTCCAATTAGATTTCTTTTTTATCTGCTTTTCAGTCTTTTCTGCCATATATTTTCCTTTCTTAATAATTCCGTAAACCACGCAAAAAGCACCATCACTTAGTGATGGAAATTATGTAGCTGTTGTCGTAGCACTATATGTAAAACGGCCCCACATAGCGTATCTGACAACTTAAAACGAATATTTGTTGTAATCATTATATCATATTATGCTAAATTAGTCAAGTATAAGCTTTTTATCCAAATAGAAAAAAGCACCCCACCGTAATAATAGCGCCAATCAACATTCCAATAGATAAAACAAGAGAATATACCCCCGCTCTTTTATCCTTTTTTGCTTCCTTGCCTTGATATATCCCACTTGCAATTTTTGTAGCCTCGCTTACAATATCACAATTATTCATTCCCTCATATCCGGGCTTTATTACAAAATATGCTTCCTCAAACACATCACAACCCGTATCCTTTAAAAAAACTATTTTCTTTTGACAGCCCTTTAACATAATGCACCCCGTAAACACAATTTTTAATAGTGTTTACCAAAAATTATAAGGTTATTCAAAAGAACAATCTTGCAAGAATACAGGATAAAAACACAGACACACCTGTTACAAAAAGTGCCACAGGCAAAAAATACCTTGTTTTCTTAATTTCCGTGCCCGAAAAATAAACACAGGATACATAAAAAACAGTATCCGTAGATGCTAATATAATAGACCCGCAAAGTGCAGGAAATGAGTCCACACCGCACCGCGTGGCAATATCCCTAAAGGAAGCAAGCGAAGCACCATATGAAAGCGGCTTTACAATCACAAGCTGTAAAAGCTCACTCGGCACGCCTATTTTATCAAATAGCGGAGCAAATAGCGAAGTAAAATATTCCGTAGCACCTGAAGCAAAAAGCATATTCACACATACAATCAAAGCGCACATTGAGGGGAGAAGCGAAAAAGCCGACTTAACTCCACCCATTGCACCCTTTAAAAAGCATGCAAAAAGCTCCTTTTTTGAAAAAAGAATAATTATAGCCACAAGCCCTAAAATGCAAGGCAAAATATAATCAGCTATCCCCATTTATCCTACCAAGCAATCTACAAAGAATAATACCTATAATCATACATACCCCCGAGCATATCCATACAGGTACGCTGATTTCATCTGTATATGTAGCCCCCATATTCTGCCTTATTGCAATAATGGTAGTAGGCACAATATTAAAAGAGGCGCAGCCAATCATACAAAGCATTATCATATCATTTGTGGCATAGCTTTTCCTTTTCCCTCGCTTCATTTTTGATACCGCATTTATAGCCAAGGGCGTAACCGCATTTGATACGCCTAAAACCCCTGCACTTACACAAGCGGTAATTTCCTCAGCACCATTACCACTCTTAAATGCAGATGGGAAAACAAGATTTAAAACAGGCTTTAATATCCTTGACATTCCCTTTATTATTCCACTTTCCGTAAGAACTTCCATTATTCCATTCCAAAGCGCCATTATTCCAATAAGAGAAATACAAGCCTTAACGCTTTTGTCAGCTCCCTCTAAAATGCTTTTTGAAACCTCGCCCATATTACCAAAAAGTAAGCCAAAAATCAAAGCAATAACACATAAAACAGAAAAGCATTTACCCAGCATAACACCTTAACCTAAAAAATATTTATTTACTGTAAAAATATTGACTAAACAAAAAAATTGTGCTAGAATTAACAAAGACGTAATATAATGTCGAAATACCCCTATGGAAAGGAAAAAGAAATGAAATCAACAGGAATAGTAAGAAACCTTGATGCACTTGGCAGAGTAGTATTGCCAATGGAAATGCGCAAAACACTTAATATTGAAGAAAAAGATCCCATTGAAATTACATTAGAAGGCGACACAATCGTGTTAAGAAAATATGAGCCATGCTGCATTTTCTGTGGTAGCGCTGAAAATAATGTTTTACTTAACAATAAAAGAGTTTGCAGAAAGTGCATTGAAAAGCTTAATGCAACCAAATAAAAAGCAAAATAGTATAAGCCCAAGCCAATATTTTTTAATATTGGCTTCCTTTATAAATTTATTAAAAATTTCAAATTTTAGAACGGAGAAATTATGGAAGCATTATTAAAATATTCTAAGCCCGCTGAATATTTTGAAGAAGCGTTACCATTAGGTAACGGTCAGCTTGGCGCTATGGTATATGGCAAAACTCAAATTGAAAGAATTTCCTTAAATCATGACACATTATGGTCAGGAGGCCCTGGCGACACCTATGTTGAAGGCGCATACGAGTCCAACGAAAAAGCCAAGAAATTAGTAAATGAAGGTAAAAAGTACGAGGCGCAAAGAGAAATCGAGGAAAACTTCACAGGCAAATGGCTTAACTCTTATATGCTTCTTGGCAATATCTATATTGAAAGAGTAGGCGCATCAGGAAAGCACGAAAATTATATTCGTACATTAGACCTTGAAAATTCAATAGTAAAGGTTAATTACACAGAAGACCAAATCAATTTTTCAAGAGAATATTTTGTATCATATCCTCACGATTGTATGATGATAAAATTAACATCATCATCCCCCGTGTCCTATAAGCTTTCTGCGGACTGTGTAGGTAAAAGCGCAGTTACAAGATGTAGAGATAGCCTATACCTAACAGGCGAATGTCCAACCACATTAGCACCAAGCTACCATAGGGATGCTTGTCCAATTACATATGATGGCAACGGCGTAAAGGTTAGCGCAATTTTAAAAGCAGTATCAAACGGAGAAATTAACAGCGAAGTAAACTCAAACGGTGTTGAGGATGTTCTAATTATTGAAAATGCAACAGAAATAACACTCTACTTCTGCACAGAAACAAGCTTTGTTTCCTTTGATAAGCTTCCAACCAAGGAAACCTTCTATGCTTGTATAGATAAAATGGAAAAGCTATCCCAAAGCCATTACGACAGCATCAAAAATGCTCACATAGATGATGCAAGCGAGCTTTTTAACCGTGTTAAAACCGACTTCGGCGGAAGTCCAAGCAACCTTGACACCGATGAAAGACTAAAAAGCGAAAATAAGGACTTAGGACTTTGCGAGCTTCTTTATAACTTCGGTAGATACTTAGTAATTGCCGCATCCCGTGAGGGAAGCCGTGCCACCAACCTTCAAGGCATCTGGAATGATAGCTTTTATGCCCCCTGGTCATCAAACTACACCTTAAATATCAATGCCGAAATGAACTATTGGCCAGTGCTTATGAACAACTTAGTAAGCTGTAATATGCCAATCATTGAGCAAACAAAAAATATCAGCATAAACGGAAAAGAAACCGCAAAACGCTTATATCATGCAGAGGGCTTCGTTTCACACCATAATAGCGATATTTGGGCGCATACCACTCCTGTCGGTAATAAAGTAGTAAACTCTACCCAATATGCATATTGGAATATGTCAGGGGGATGGCTCTGTCGCCACCTTTACGAGCATTATGAATATACTCTTGATTTTGATTTCTTAAAGGAAACTGCATACCCAATAATGAAGGAGTGCGCAAAATTCTATCTTTCTGTTATGGAAAACTATAACGGCAAGTGGATTATCACACCTTCAACCTCACCCGAAAATAGCTATAACGCTGATGGTCATTGGATTTACTTAACCAAATACACTATAATGAGCCAATCCATAGCAGAGGACCTATTTAAAAACCTCTCTAAAGCCGCAAAAATTCTTAATATTGATGATGATTTTACAAAAGAAATCAATGCAAGAAAGGACCATATCGGCATTTACGAGAAGGGAAGCGATGGTCAGCTTCTTGAATACGATGGCGACTATGAGGAAACTGATATTTACCACCGCCATGTGTCCCACTTATACGCTTTCTACCCTGCGGACATAATCACAACAGAGAATAACCCAGAGGTTTCTCAAATGATTAAGCGCACTCTTGAAAGAAGAGGCGATGAAGGCACAGGATGGAGCATGGGTTGGAAGGTTTGCCTATGGGCTAAGCTCAAGGATGGCGACCATGCGCTAAAATTAGTTAAAAATCAATTAAGATATATGCCTGCAAAGCCTGAAGAAAACCACGATATGTGGCACGCAGGCGGCACATATGCAAATATGTTTGATGCCCACCCACCGTTCCAAATTGACGGTAACTACGGTGTATGTGCAGGTATAGCACAAATGTTCTTACAATGCGAGGATGGTAAAGTCAAGATTTTACCTGCACTTCCAACAGAAATGAATAAGGGAAGCATTAAGGGACTCCTTGCAAAAGGCAATATCACAGTAGATATTGAATGGAAAAATAATAAAGCAACAAGCGTAAAATTAGTAACACCTTTTAAACAAACTGCTATAATAAATATTGATGGCAAGGATATTTCTGTATCCTTAGAGCCAAACGAAATTTATACAGTAGTTTAATTAAGAGGTACGCCTCTTAATTTTAGGAGGCTTATATGAAAAACTTGGGATATTATAACGGCACTATAAGCGAGCTTGAAAATCTAACGGTTTCAGCAAACGACAGAGCATTTTACTTTGGAGACGGGGTATATTATGCAGTAATGTGCCGTAATAATATCCCTTATCTTTTAGACCTACATATTGACAGACTTTTTAAAAACTGCGAATTACTTGACATAAATCCCCCCACCAACAAAGCCCAACTAAAAAATTTAATATGCGACTTTGTAAAAAAAGTAGATGCAACCGAAAAATTCGTTTATTTCCATATTTCCCGTGGCACAATGCTAAGAGACCACGCCTACGGAGAATTAAAGGGCAACCTCTTTATATCGGTAACTGAAAGAAAAACCACCGACTACAAAGAAAAAATGAAATGCGCCCTTGCCAAGGACATTCGCTATGAAATGTGCAATATCAAAACATTAAATCTGCTTCCAAGTGTCTTAACAGCCCAAATTTCAAAAAACAATAACTGTGATGAAGCCATAATGTATCGTAGCGAAAGCTTCGTTACCGAAGGCTCCCACAGTAATGTATCAATTCTAAAAAACGGCACATTTATCACAGCCCCCTGCGATAACTACATTCTCCCAGGTGTTACCCGCGCCCACCTAATTAAAATAGCACACCAAAGCTCTATCCCCGTAGAAGAACGCCGCTATTCCATAAAAGAGCTTCTTTCTGCCGATGAAATTATAATCAGTAGCTCCTCAAAAATGGCACGAGGCGTTTCCCAAATCGACGGTAACCCCGTCGGCGGCAAGGATGAAAATCTCTTATCATTATTCCGCGACACAATTTATAACAACTACATCAACGCCACTACATAACAAAAAGCCTTCCCCTTTGTTTGGAGGGGAAGGTGTCAGCTTTGCTGACGGATGAGGTGTAGTATAACAAAAAGCCATCCGACAAAAATCGGATGGCTAAAATTATTCCTTATTTATAAAATACATGATTACCTATTTTATCAAAATAAGATCTGTTTTTAGAAGCCCAACTATTCGGTGCATAAACGGGATTTACAAAGTAGAGAATATCATAGCTAATTGTATATCCCTCAAGACAAATCTTTGCCGCAATAATACTGTCGCTATTAGGTGTCTTGTATATCATTCCATTTGCAACAGGACTAAACTGCACGCCATTTTTTGTATCAAAAATTACACCGTAAATAGTGTTAGGAAACGAGGAAGACCTTGTTCTATTTAAAACAACATTACCAACCGCAATCTTACCAATCATAATTTCGCCGCCGGCCTCAGCGTTGATTATCTTAGATAGCCAATAAACCTCATCCTCACGGTAATATTTATCTCCCGATAAAATACCACCGCTGCCTCTTGCTATGTTAAATGAAGATGTAGCGTTACTCCAACTAGCTTTAGCGTCAAAGGCTTTAGCCATAAGAAGTAAGGGTGCATACATTCTGCCATTTTTCATATAAATAGGAGTGCTTGTAAACAAATATCTGCCATTAGCAACTATGTAGCTTGCACCATCCTTAGCGGTTAATGTAAGCTTGTCCGTCTTAACGGTAATAGTTCTGTTATAGGAAGTATATGTAACCTTAGCATCCCATTTCATAGCGGTTGAGAATTTTCTAATTCCCACAAATGTGGTATTATTCTTAACCTCAACCTCACCCGTAAAGGAGCTTCCGTCTATATTTACACCTGGCCTATATCCACTTGCCGATGCAAAAGACATCATCGAAAAGCAAGAAACAAGCATCACAAATATAAATACAAACGATACAATTCTTTTCTTCAAACAACCATCCTTTCTATTGTCAAATTTCGTAATCTTGCAAGAATTACATTATTATTCTAACATTGGAAAAGTAATATTTCAAGGAACAATATTTGGTAATTACAGACACACCCCTTAGTAAAAACAGAAAACAGCCTTGCTTAGGCTGTTTTCTTAATATAAGGTATATCGCTAAATAAATGATAGAGGTTAATATAATTTGTAAAATCGTAGTAGCCTTATCATCTATAACTGTAAAATTAAACATTAGCCTTGATATAAAGGTTGCGGCCACAATACATATAAGAGGCACAACCAACCACTTGAAAATAGGCGTTTTTATCTCTGTTATATTTATTAACTTTAAAATACTAAAGGAAGTATTTATAAGCTCAGTTATGAAAATTACAGCCACATACCCCTTGATTCCGTAGAAAGGTAAAAGCGTAATAATCAAAATTACACTAATTAGCGAATCAATAATATTTACTCTCATTGAATATACATGCTTACCAAGCCCCTTTAACATACTGTCAACGCTATTATCAAGATACATTAACGGAATTAATGGCGCAAGCAACCGTATGTATTCCCCTGCCTCTTTATTCCCGTATAGAAAAGCTCCGATTTCATAAGAAAAAGCAATAAATATCCCTGAAACACCCATAGCAAAAATTAATGATGTGCTAAAAACTCTTGATACAATTCGCTTAATTCTTGCATTGTCTCCCTGTGCCAGGCTTGATGATAGCTCAGGCACTAAAAGAGAGGAAAACGAGCTAAGCACACATGATGGGAAAAGCAAAATAGGAATTACCATTCCTTGCAAAACTCCATAAGAGGAAAGCGCCATAGAGGAATTAAGACCACTTTTTTTAAGTCCCCAAGGTATGCATAAATGCTCAATAGTAATAAGAGCGCTCCTTACATAAGCGCTTATCCCTAAGGGAAGAGCAACCGGTATAATTTTCGTTTCCTCATCTCTTATCCTGCCTTTAACTCCTTTTTCTACAAAAAAACACCCTTTTTTAGACACATCTGCGACATTTTTATCTATTTTTCTATAATGTATCCTTCTGTCAAAAAAGTAGAGTATAGCTGATATTATTACGCAAACACCCTCACTTAAAGCTCCCCCTGCCACAACCGCAATACAAGCATATTCAATCCCATAAGGCGCAATAGTAAGGAGCAAAAATGTAACAACAAATATTTTCGCCCCTTGCTCACAAAATTGCACAATTACATTTTTGTAAACTCTTCTAACCGCACAAAAATATCCGTTTAGCATGCTTGAAATTGAAATAGGCACAAGACTAAAGGACATAAGCCTAAGTGACGGCACCGTCCTTATATCCCCTAAAAGATACCTTCCTATATTTTCACTGCTCATAAACAAAACAACAGATGCAGTAATACTAAAAGATAAGCAGTAAAAAAGAGCATTTTTCATTATTCTTTTTACACATTCATTACTTCTTGTGTCAAAATAATCACTATTTTCATAAGGCAAGCATGCTGAAACACGGTTTACAACAGCAGTGCTTATTCCCGAGGTAGCAAAGGTAATCGCAAAGCCGTATATCCCACCTGTCAAGGTTAAAAGTCCCATTGACTCACTACCAATTTTAGATGACACATATACATTAAAGCTAACACTTACCGCACGCATAACAAGCGCCACACAGGATAAAAGCAAGCCGTTAAATATATATCTTTTAAATCTGTTAATTTTTATCACCACTCATTCAGTAAAATATATACTAAATAAGCAAAAAATATGCACCGACAAAAATCGGTGCATAAATTATTATTTAAGAATAAGTGTGATAATCTCAAATGGCTTATATTCAAATGTAACTGTGTTATTCTTAACAGTAAGCTTCTTTTCCTTCTTTTCTGAAAGATTAGCAAGATAAGCTTCGCTTACATCAAAGCCAAATTTAACAGTAGCCTTACCTCTTGTATTCTTTGTTTCATACATACGAACAACAGTTTCATCTGTATATTCAGCCTCTTTTACTGTCTCAATTACAAGATTGTCAGTATTTACACTAACTAATGAATATTCGGAAGGTAAATTGCCCTTGCCCTCTGTCTTAACAGCAGTCATAGGTAAGTTAAGGTCATAAGCATACTTAACAACATCACATGAAGCCACATCGCCCTTATGTGGGTAAATTGAATATGTAAATTCATGCATACCAATATCGTTAAAGTCGCCCATATTACCTGGATTCCAAGCACACTTAACTAACGTTAAGCGCATATCGCCATTGTGAATATCATGTCCGTACTTGCAATCGTTAAGAAGCGCAACACCATAGTCGCCCTCAGATAAATCTGCATACTTATGTGCGCATACCTCATATTTTGCATGATCCCAAGAGGTGTTATAGTGTGTAGGACGCTTTGTTGTACCAAATTGAATTTCATATGTAGCCATATCTGTATTGATATCAACAGGGAAGGAAACCTTAAGAATTTGGCGCTCGTTTTGCCAATTAACCTTTGTATCAAAGTCAATCTTTGGCATATTTTCGTAGAACCAAACTGTTTGCTCAACCTCACTTGACATATGAGATTTCTTAAAGTGAATACCTGTTCTTGCGCCATCTACAACAGTATATACATCATATGCGCTTGATACATCATATTCCTTATCACTTGCAGATCGTTGAAGCTCCCATGCATCATATCTGTGTGGGTAATCCTCTAAAACGAATAGACGGTTAGCCTTTTCGCCCTTCTTTAATACCTCACGGTGGTTTTTCTTGTCATAAATAGAAACAATGTTGTAGTCCTTGTCAAACTTAACTGTAAAGAACTTGGTAAATACAGTCTTGTCCTTAACCTCAATTGTGTTATTGCAATCAAGTGTATTTATAACCTTATAGCCCTTAGCAGGAATATCCTTTACAAAATAGGACTTTCCATCAATCATAACAGTAGATGAGTTTACAAATGAATGTGGATTGAATACAACATAACCGCTCTTATCAACATTTTCAGCTACATAGCTAAATGCATTATCTCTGTGCTTTTTAATAAATTTACGAAGCTCCTTATATTCAATATCGCTATTTTCGTAAACCTCTTTAATTGATGAACCAGGGATAATATCGTGGAACTGATTTGTTAAAAGTGTTTCCCATGCATTGTGCAATTCTGCTTTAGGGAACTTTTCTCCTCTAATCTTATCAAGCATTACACAAAGAGCCTCTGTGTCAAGCATTAAAAATTCGCAGTTTCTGTTGTTTTTCTTGTTCTTAGCAACAGATGTATATGTTCCACGGTGGAATTCAAGGTATAATTCGCCATTCCAAGAAGGAAGTAAATGAGGATTTTTCTTAATATCCTTTTCCTTGTTAGCTAAAAATTCAGTAGCAGTACCCATATATGATTGAGCAAGACTTGGGATACCGTGGCTTGAACGGCGAAGCATTTCAAGCATATGCTCAGTAGGTCCGCCACCGCCATCACCCCAACCGTATGTTAAGATAGCTTCCTTTGAAAGTGATTTTTGTTGATATCTGTTCCAAGCACCGTCAACAAATGCAATGGTAGAATCAGGAATATAGGAGCATTCTCTTTGTGGAACACGACCCTTCTGTTCCTTTTGTGCTGTAATAAATTGTGTGTTGATACCTGTTCCGTCAATACCGTACCACTTAAATGTGTCATATGGCATTGTATTTACATCGTTCCAACCAATCTTTGAGGTTACAAACCAATCAACCTCACTCTTTCTTAAAATTTGAGGAAGAGCAGCCGCATAACCGAATACATCAGGCAACCAAAGAACCTTTGACTCAACACCAAATTCATCACGGAAGAAGTTTTTGCCGTACTGTACTTGTCTTACAAGGCTTTCACCACTTGAAAGGTTACAGTCTGCCTCAACCCACATAGCACCTTCAACTTCCCATCTGCCTGCCTTAATCATCGCCTTAATATCCTCATAAAGCTCAGGGCATTCCTCTTTAACCATCTTATAAAGAACTGCCTGTGAGGACATAAATGTATATTCGGGATATCTCTTCATAAGCTCAATTACAGTAGCAAATGAACGCTGTGCCTTTTCTCTTGTTTGTTGAACTGTCCAAAGCCAAGCAATATCAATATGTGTATGACCTACACAAAGTGTCTTTATATCCTGATCCTTACAGAACTTGCCGTAAAACTCCTTCTGTAAATATTCATTAGCCTTCTTTATAGATGCATAAAATTCCTCGGATGGAATTTTTAACATATTAACAATTTGCGCACCCTTTTCAAGAATATCTATAAGGCTTTGATATTCATAAGTATTTTCAGGTAAAAACTCAATAGCATCAAATGGAACCTTGATATTATAGTAAAAATCCTTAACATCCTTGTTTTCAATAACAATCTCAGCAATAAGCTTAAGCTCAGGTCTATATGAATTCATTCCTGAATAACCGTAAAGCATAACATCATAAGAGTCCTTGCTTCCGTCAAGCATTATGTATGTGTGATTTGTATCAAGACCTTGCTTAATTCTTCCATCAACATAAGCAATAAACTGTGGATTTACCGCATCCCAGTCATTTATTTGAGTTTTTAAAACAACCTTAATTTCTTGACCCTTATACTTTTCAGGCACATTTACAGTAAAGTGGAACCATACGTGGCTATCTCTTTCAACTCCCCAGCTCATATCAGGTGTAAATGGCTTAAAATCACTTGTATCAGGCAAGCTAGATCCATTTTTATACTCACAATTCTTGTAAGTAATACCTGTGATTGGGAACTTTTCAATTTCAATGCTTCTTTCAATATGCCAAAGAATGGCTTTTAAATTTCTTATTGATTCATCAATTAGCTTCATACTAATCCTCCGTAAAATTTATACTGCCAAAATTTTACCACATTTCTATTAAAATTGCAATAACATTTGATTTTTTTACTAAAATATGTTACTATAAAAATATAAGAACCATAGGGAGCATTAAAATGGAATTTTTATCAAGAACAGAAATGCTTTTCGGTAAAGAAAATGTTGAAAAGCTTAAAAATAAAAAAGTAATAGTTTTCGGTATAGGTGGAGTAGGCGGATATGTGTGCGAAGCACTTGCAAGAACAGGCATCGGCACAATTGACCTTGTTGATAATGATACTGTATCTGTAAGCAATATAAACCGCCAAATCATAGCACTACATTCAACCGTTGGCAGATATAAAACCGAGGTTATGAAGGAAAGAATATTAGATATAAACCCAAATTGCATTGTAAATATCTTTAATGCCTTCTACACTCCCGAAGCATCAAGCCAATTTGATTTTTCAAGCTACGATTACATCGTTGATGCCATAGACACAGTTTCAGGCAAAATCGAACTTGTCTTACAAGCAGAGAAGTCAAACACCCCAATTATCGCCTCAATGGGTACAGGTAATAAGATAAACCCCTGTGGCTTTAAGGTAGCCGACATTTATAAAACCACAGTTTGCCCCCTTGCGCGAGTAATGCGCACCGAGCTTAAAAAACGAGGCGTAAAAAAATTAAAGGTAGTCTATTCCGAGGAAGCACCTGTGTCAGCATTTACTGAAAATGCAGATAACGGAAAGCGTATCCCCGCCTCCTGTGCATTTACCCCATCCGTTGCAGGACTTATAATCGCATCTGAAATAATAAAGGATTTGATAAAATAAACTATCAGAAAGGAAATTTTATGAGAAAATTATTTGCCTTGTTTATAGTGTGTTTACTTGTAATTAGCAGTGTAGCTTTATCAAGCTGTCAAATGACTGCTCTTGACAGAATGAAAAAAGAACTTAATAATGATTTTTCATTTGATGTTTCGTTTATGTATATGAACCTTGCCAAAAATGGTGTAAATGAAACAATGAAGCAAGCAACTGGTAAAGACGGTAGCTTTTATTATTTAGTGGAATGGAGTATTTGGGATCACGATGCTGATTATGAGAAAACCGAAAAAAATGAGTTTTATTACCGGTATGAAGAAAATGTTTTTTATTGTTATATGAAGGATAACAATGGTAAAATAAGTAAGCAAGCAATATCAAAAAGCACAGAACAAGAAATGAAAAATGATAAAAAATCCATTGTTGGTGCAAATGCAATATTCCCATCATACATAGAAAGTTTTGAAGAGGTTGAAGCATATCACAAATATAAATTTTCATTGCCTATTGATCAAGTTTTAAAAGATAATATCCATTTATCAATATTTTTAGATAATGTTTTCGGATTAAGCGGAGTTGAATATGATGAGACATTAAATTTAAAAGTAGTATGCAATATAGAAACAGAAGAAGACACGTATCGTCCTATAAGGGTTTCATACGATTTTAGTGAATTAAAACCGCATGTATTATCAAACTTTGCACTTGAAGGAGAAGGTGCATTGGATAAAGAATTTATGTATATGACCTATGAATTTGATTATAATTTGGAAAAGTCAATTCAAGTGCCGAGCGAGTTTCAAAAGTAAAAGAAAGCAACCGATTTTCGGTTGCTTTTGTACTATTTATTATATTTCTCCATATGATTTTTAATAGCCTCAAATGACATATCACTCAAATGGTGCTCGATTTTACAAGCATCCTCAGAGGCAGTTTCTTTATCAACACCAAGCATTTCAAGAAATCCTGTAATTAAATTGTGTCTATCGTATATCTTTTGTGCAATTTCAAGACCGCTTTGTGTAAGCTCAATATAACCGCTTTTGTCAACAGTAATATATCCGTTATTTTTCAAAATTCCAACGGCTCTTGATACACTAGGCTTTGAGTAATTCATATATTCACATATATCAATAGATCTAACCGTACCCTTTGATGATAAAA
Source organism: Eubacteriales bacterium (assembly GCA_045127235.1). Lineage (GTDB taxonomy): Bacteria > Bacillota > Clostridia > Oscillospirales > CAG-272 > RGIG2000. Next base: position 34,258 of record JBGVPY010000101.1, on the reverse strand, counting down.
CCAATATTGATTCAAGGTACATTTCGCCTGATTCTTGAATACTCACTTAGCTCACTCCTTTGCTTTTCGTTTTATTCATTTTATCATATATAGTGCTATTTTTCAATAGTAAAATTCACAAAAGCAAGGATGAAAAAATAAAAGAAAAAATTTCCAAAAAATACTTGACAAAACAGAAAACATCGTGTATAATATCAACGGTTAGCAAATGCTAACTGATTGTTTTGAAATGAAGTTAGCATATGCTAACTCAAAGGAGCGTAACAATGAAAACATTAAAGGACCTAAAGGTAGGAGAGTGCGCCAAGGTCGTAAGACTACACGGTCAAGGCGCAGTAAGACGCAGAATAATGGATATGGGAATAACCCGAGGAACAGTAGTAAAGGTTCGTAAGGTTGCACCTCTTGGTGACCCATTTGAATTAACTGTAAGAGGCTATGAGCTTTCAATCCGTAAGGCAGATGCCCAAATGGTTGAAATTGAGTAATTTAGTTTAATTTTATTAAGAAGTTAGTATACGCTAACCAAGGAGAAAAATTAATGATAAAAATCGCATTAGCGGGCAACCCCAATAGTGGAAAAACAACACTGTTTAATGCTTTAACAGGCTCAAATCAGTTTGTTGGTAACTGGCCGGGCGTTACCGTTGAGAAAAAAGAGGGCAAGCTCAAAAAGCAAGAAGGAGTAATAGTAACAGACTTACCTGGCGTTTATTCCTTATCCCCATACACACTTGAAGAGGTAGTAGCAAGAAAGTATCTCTTAGATGAAAAGCCCGATGTTATTTTAAATATCGTTGATGCTACAAATATTGAAAGAAACCTATACCTTACAACTCAGCTATCCGAGCTTGGCATACCAATGGTAATTGCTCTTAATATGATGGATGTAGTAAGAAAAATGGGCGACAAAATCAATAAAGAAGAGCTTTCCAAGCAATTAAATTGCCCTGTTGTTGAAATTTCCGCATTAAAGGAAGAGGGCGTTGATGAGGTTGCAGAAATTGCAATAGAAGCTGCAAAAACAGGCAATTTAGTTCCAAAGCACTTCTTTAGCGGTATCGTAGAGCACGCCCTTGCTCACATTGAGGAATGTGTAATTCACGAGCTTAACGATGAAAGAAAGCAAAGATGGTACGCCATTAAAATGTTCGAGCGTGATGAAAAGGTCCTTGCTCAGCTTGGCATATCTAAGGAAAAGCTTGAACACATCGAAACCGATATTAAATCAGTAGAGAAGGACTTGGACGATGACTCCGAATCCATTATCACAAACGAAAGATATAACTATGTATCTGAAATTCTTAAAACCTGCTACAAAAAGAAAAGCTCCACAAGAATTTCAGTAACTGATAAAATTGATAGAATAGTAACCCACAGAATTTTAGCATTACCAATCTTTGCCGCTATTATGTTCTTAGTTTACTTTGTGTCAGTAACAACAATAGGCACTTGGCTAACCGACTGGACAAACGATTGTTTATTTGGCGAAGGCTTTAATTTGTTCGGCACACATATATACGGTATTCCTACACTTATCGAAAACGGACTTATAGCTATAAATTGTTGGGAGTGGCTTACAGACCTTATTGTAAACGGAATAGTTGCAGGAGTAGGCGCAGTTTTAGGCTTTGTACCACAAATTTTAGTTTTATTCCTATTCTTATCATTCCTTGAAGCATGTGGCTATATGTCAAGAATAGCATTCGTGCTTGATAAAATATTCCGTTACTTCGGGTTATCAGGCAAATCCTTTATCCCAATGCTTGTTGGAGTAGGATGTAGTGTCCCCGGTATTATGGCATCAAGAACAATTGAGAACGAAAGTGACAGAAAAATCACAATTATAACAACATCCTTCATCCCTTGCGGAGCAAAGCTCCCATTTATCGCACTTATTGCAGGCGCAATCTTTGGCGGAAAGTGGTGGGTTGCCCCCGTTGCTTACTTTATCGGTATGGCATCTGTGCTTATTTCCGGTATAATTTTAAAGCAAACAAAAATCCTAAAAAGCGAAGCAACACCATTTGTGCTTGAATTACCACTATATCATATGCCAACACTTAAAAATCTTTTAAGAAACACATGGGATAGAGGCTGGTCATTTATTAAAAAGGCAGGAACGGTAATTCTCCTTTCATCAGCGGTAATTTGGTTTATGTCAAGCTATGGAATTTCAAACGGTAAATTTGGATATGTTGAAATGAATGATAGCTTCCTTGCATACCTTGGCAGAGGCTTTGCTTGGATATTTGCTCCAATCGGCTTTGGTAACTGGCAAAGTGCCGTTGCGTGCGTAACAGGACTTGTAGCCAAGGAAAATATCGTAGCAACGCTTGCAAGCCTATTTAATAAGGATGGACTTAATACATACCAATCCTTAGCACTAGCATTTACAAAGCCTGAGGGCTTTAGCTTCCTTGTGTTCAATCTCCTTTGCGCGCCTTGCTTTGCCGCAATGGGCGCAATTAAGAGAGAAATGAATAACGGCAAATGGACAGCCTTTGCTATTTCATATCAATGCATTTTTGCATATCTTGTATCATTTGTTTGCTACCATTTTGGCAACCTATTCACGGGCGCTATTTGGAATGGCACAGTAAATACCGCTTGGGGAATAGTTGGACTCATTCTTGCAACAATAATAATAGCATTTTTCCTATTTGCAATTATTCGCCCAGACAGAAAAACCAAAAATATAAAATAATTCCAAGAAAGGAGCAAAATATATGTGGTTTATTGAAAATATAGGCTCAATAATCGTTGGCTTAGCACTAATTTCACTTGTAACATTTATAATCATCAGTAGTATAAAGGACAAGAAAAAAGGCAAATCAAATTGCGGTTGCGGATGCTCAAATTGCTCCATGAACGGTATTTGCCACAAAACTGAAGAAAATAAATAATTTAGTTCATAACAAAAAACTCTTTATATGGCTTATTCTTATTACCACAAGAGTAGGCAAACTAAAAAAATGCTATCCAATTGGATAGCATTTTTTCATAAATCAACCATAAAAAACAAGCTCGGCAACACCGAGCTTGTTTGATTAAATTATTCCTTATCAGCAAAAGCCTTGCCACAAGCAGGGCAGATAAGCTCCTCAGGGTCAAGCTCATTGTCAAAGCAGATTGTTTCAGAGCAATGTGGGCACATAGCTTCCATGTATTCGCAATCTTCGCAATCATCACAATCACAGAAATCCTCATCATCACAGCAATCGCAAATTTCTTCATCATAGCAATCGCAGCAGTCGCAGTCATCCTCGCAATCATCACAATCACAGCAGTCGCAATCATCATCCTCACAGTCGTAAAGATATGTTTCAACATCGCCAAGGTCGTGGTCAAGCTCTTCAATGTAATCGCCGAGAGTAGCAACCTCTTCATCTAAATCAGCAAAATCGTTAACAATATCGCTAAGTAAATCGATAATAGCATTTAAAACCTTACCCTCTGGCTTTGTAGCGTCAAGGTTAAGACCTTCAGCTAAGCCCTTAATGTAAGCGCATTTTTCAAGAATATCCATTTCGTTCATTTTAGTATTTCCTTTCATATAATAAATTTAATAGGTATATTTAAAGGACCGCGCATAGACGGTCCTTAAATAGCAAAAATTATTTGTTTACTCTTTCAAGGTATTCGCCTGTTCTTGTATCAATTCTGATAACTTCGCCTTCGTTGATAAAGATTGGAACTCTAACAACTGCGCCTGTTTCAAGAGTAGCAGCCTTTGTTACGTTAGTAGCTGTATCGCCACGAACGCCTGGCTCTGTTTCAGTAACTACAAGCTCAACAAATGTTGGTGGATCAACTGCAAATACTTCGCCCTTAATAGAAGAAATCTTGCACATTTCATTTTCCTTAACAAACTTAAAGTTGTCGCCAAGATTCTTAGCATCAACAGGAATTTGCTCATAGGATTCCATGTCCATAAAGTAGTAAAGCTCGCCGTCAGCATATAAGTATTGAAGCTCTCTACGCTCAACTTGAACTGTTTCAAACTTAGCTGTTGGGTTAAATGAAGCCTCACGGATAGCGCCTGTAACAACATCTCTGTACTTTGTTCTTACGAAAGCTGCGCCCTTACCTGGCTTAACGTGTTGGAATTCGATAACTGTGTAAACCTTGCCTTCCATTTCAAAGGTAACACCGTTTCTAAAATCGCCCGCTGTAATCATAAATGTTTCTCTTTCTTGGCGTTAAGTATTTTTTTGAGTCTGACCCGCCACAGTCAAAGTGCATAGCACCTAAGTATACACGAGTATTTTACAATAAAACTAAAAATATTTCAATAGTAAATTTGAATTTTCTTTAAATTTCTTTAAAAATATTAAAAAAATTTAAATTTCAATTAGCTTTTTAGTTGATTTTGTTAAATTTTCAATGGAGTTTTCCTTAATTACAACTAAATCCTCAATTCTGCACCCATATTTTCCGGCTGCGTAAATTCCGGGCTCAACGGTTACAACATTGTTAGGTACAAGAATTTTATCAAATGTAGGAGCAAGACAAGGCACCTCGTGAATTTCAAGTCCAACGCTATGACCAAGTGAATGACCGAAAAGACCTTTATATTCCTTATCAATTATATCCCTTGCCACCTTATCAGCATCACGGCAAACAACACCCGCCTTCAAATACTCAAGACCTGCAAGCTGCGCCTCTAAAACAGTATTGTAAAGCTTTTTCATTTCATCATCAGCCTTACCAATACAAATTGTTCTTGTCATATCAGCATGATATCCATTTACAGTTGCGCCAAAGTCCATTGTGAAAAATCCCTTTTTGATTTTTATATTTTCAGGCACACCGTGTGGAAGAGATGTTTTTTCAGCACTAATTGAAATTGTCTCAAAGCTCTTATCCTCAGCGCCATGCTTTCTCATAAAATATTCAAGCTCTGCTGCAACATCAGTCTCTGTCATTTCCGTGGAAATAATTCCTAAAATGTGGTCAAAGGCCATATCCGTAATTTCCTGAGCCTTGCGAATTTGCTCAATTTCCCATTCATCCTTAACCTGACGGAGAAGACTGATTGTATCGCCAATATTCTTAAACTCAATACCGGGCAAATCATTTTTTAACATTGAAAAGCCGTTAATACTCATAGAGTAGTCCTCGATACCAATACAACCGATATTTTCTTGCTTTACAACATCCCCAAGCCAATCGCTTCTTTTTCCTTTTAATTGTATAACCGTATAAACGCCACTTAAAAGCTTGTTGGCAATTTCTGTGTATCTAAAATCCTCAAACGCATAAGCATTTTTCTTAGTAATAAGTAAGCACCCGTCGCCGTTGTCGAATTTTGTAAAATATCTGTGATTTGTCTGTGATGTAATAAATATTGCATCAACGCCTAATCTGTCAAAGCTTTCTCTTAATTTGTTAATTCTGTTTATCATAAATGTTCCCTTCGTACATATTATCTATCATGTGTTATTATAGCACACGCACGCCCGCCAATCAATATTAAACTTGACAAAAAAATCAAATTATGATATAATTCATGAGAAAAGGGAGGGATGTTTATAAAAAGAATACTTATTTTGACTTTACTTATGATAGTGATATGTTCATTTTCAGCATGCGACAATTCCAAAAACGACACCGACCAAATTTCCAATAACGATAACTTAACTACAGATACAGTAACTGATACTAATACAGATAACAAAGATAATAGCGAAGTAGGCAGCACCTCAACCGATGACCTTAATAGCGATACATCAACTGATGACATAAAGGAAGCGGTAACAGAGTACGGCAACTTTACTACGTTACATAAAACAGTACCGTCAAATGATAGATTAAAGCAAATGCGTAATTCCAAGGCGGTATTTAACACAGGCTCTAAATACACGCCTGATGAACTAAAAAACACTAAACTTCAAGCAATAATTATTTCTTCAGCAAAAATCTTTTTCCCCAATGCATCAGATTTTATGGACCATTACTTAAATGGCGCGGGAGAAAACTATGAGCTTGATGTTGAAAAATTCCTTGAGGATAAAACCGCTAAGGAAAACATGCTTAAGGATCTGAACGCGGCGCTTCGCGCAGCAGAAAATATGGCTGTTGACGGCGAAAAAATTACTATATATCAAAATGAAGAAAGCCTTTATCATAACTTAACGGGCGACTGGAAGTATTCAGTAGGCTCGTATTTTGCAAGCGTTGAGCTTTATGACGTAAAGGAAACAACGTTTTTAGGCGTTGCTTGCTATACTGCAAAATTCAAATACGTGGTGCAAGATTTTTATAACTGGGATGAAAACGATACAAATAACGTTTCAATTACATCTGTTTCTCCTGCCGACCTACATCAATTACATGTTAACGGCGATGCCCAAGAATTTTTAACCTACGGCGAAGAGGAATACCAAATCAAGTGGGCTAAGGGAGCAGAAGCCGCATCACTCAATTTGGATAAAATTGACGATTAAGGCTAAAAATCAATAAAAAGTTCAAAAAAGACCCATTTTAGGGTCTTTTTTTATTAATTGACTATTGCAACTAAGTAAAATATATGATAAAATTATATCATCAAAATTTATGTGAGGTGCAAATAATGAAGCTTGGTACAATGGTACATCTTGGCGATAATGTAGCCGATAAAATGAGAGATGTCAAAAAATATGGACTTGAATCCTGTCAGCTTTGCTGCTGGGATATGAGCAAAATGAACGAGGAATACGCAAAAATCGTTCTTGATGCAGTTAAGGAAACAGGTATTGAAATCAGCGCTGTCTGGTGTGGATGGGAAGGCGAGGCTGCTTGGGACTTCGTAAGAGGACCAATCACACTCGGTATCGTTCCTGTATTTTACAGAGCAAAGAGACTTGAAAATCTTAAAAAAGGCTCAGATTTCGCAAAAATGCTTGGTGTAACTGACGTGATTACACATATGGGCTTTATTCCTGAAAACCCAATTACTGATGAATATCAAGGCGTAGTAGCTGCAATTAAGGAAATTGCAGAATATTGCAAAGCAAATAACCAATATTTACTTTTTGAAACAGGACAAGAAACAGCTATTACACTTAAAAGAACAATCGAAACAGTTGGCACAGGCAACCTAGGTATTAACCTTGACCCTGCTAACCTTCTTTTATACGGTAAGTCTAACCCTTGCGATGCAGTTGATATTTTTGGAGACTACGTAAGAGGCGTTCACGCTAAGGATGGCGAATACCCATCTGATCCAAAATGGTTAGGTCAAGAAAAGAGAATAGGCGACGGCAGAGTTAACTTCCCGGTTCTCATTAAAAAGCTTATCGAACACGGCTACGATGGCTCTATTACCATTGAAAGAGAAATTGATGGCGATAAGCAAATTGAAGACGTAATTTATGCAAAAAAATTCTTGGAGGATATTTTAAATGGCTAAACTTAGAGTAGGACTTGTAGGTATCGGTGGAATGGGCGGCTGCCACTTCTTCAACTATGACAACGTAGAGGGCGCTGAAATCGTTGCAGTATGCGACGTTAGAACCGATATGGCAAAGGAAAAATTAAAGGGCAGAGGCATTAAGGTTTACAAATCCTTATCAGGCATGCTCAACAATGCAGAGCTTGATATGATTGATATCTGCACACCAAGCTATATGCACAAGGATATGGCAATTAAGCTTTTAAAGAAGGGCTACCATGTTCTTTGCGAAAAGCCAATGACTTTAAATGCAAAGGATGCTAAAAAGGTACTTGCAGTAGCTAAAGAAACTGATAAAAAATTTATGGTTGCCCATGTTGTAAGATTTATGGCTCCATATATGTATTTAAGAAGCGTTATTGAAAGCGGCGAGCTCGGTAAGCTTATCCGCCTTGATATGAAGAGAATTTCAGGTATCCCAACATGGAGTTGGGAGGACTGGATGAGAGATGAAAAGAGAAGCGGCGGAGTAGCAACAGACTTATCTATCCACGATATTGACTTCGTTCAAAGCGTTCTCGGTATGCCTGACAAGATTGTATCATATACAACAGGCATTAAAAATAACAATGACTATGTAGTAAGCAACCTTACATACGGCGATACACTTGTAACCTGCGAGGGTACTTGGTATAACGCACCAATCGGCTTCAAGGCAACATACCTTGCAGTATTCCAAAATGGCTATGTAGAGCTTTCCGATAAGCTTTACAAAAACGGAAAAGAGGTTGTTATTGAAAAGACAGAGGCTAAGGAAGCAGACCTCGGCATCAATGTTGGCAACGATAATGGTTACCTTGCAGAAATTCAATACTTCGTTGATTGCGTAAACAACAACAAGAATATTGAGTATGTAACTCCTGAAAGCTCAGCACAAAGCGTAGAGCTCGTTGACCTCATCAAGAAAAAAGCAACAAGACTTTAATCTAAAACAAAAATTCTCCCAATCTCTTGGGAGAATTTTTATTTTACATTCTTGTTTAAATAGGTTGATATTTTTGCGCAAAAGAGAACTCTATCCCCTATTTCTTTGGCTTGCTGCTAAATACCAAGGAAGCTAAAATCGCAAATACCAGTGTAGCAGTTATACCCCCTGATGTGGCTGTTAAACCGCCTGTAAGCACACCAAAAAAGCCCTTTTCATCTATCGCCTTTTCAACACCCTGAGCTATTGCATATCCAAAGCCCGTCAGTGGCACGGTAGCTCCACAGCCGGCAAAATCCACCAATCTTTTGTATATTCCAAGCGCAGTTAGTAAAACACCTGAGCAAACGTATAAAACTAAAATTCTTGCAGGGGTTAATTTAGTTTTATCTATTAAAATTTGAGCAATGGCGCAAAGAATACCGCCAACCAAAAAAGCATATAAATAGTTCATTGCTCACTCCTTTCAAGCCTTATTAAGTGTGAAACCGCAGGTATTGAAGACCCTTGAAACATAGTCATTGGACTCATAAGCGCCCCCGTGCCAATTATAAGCACGTTATTGTAAATCCCACTTTCAAGCTTAGGTAAAATATCACATGATAAAACAATAGCAGAGCAGCCACATCCTGACCCACCAGCATGCACGTCCTGTTTCTTTCTGTCAAACACCATAAGACCGCAATCGTTGTGATTTTTTCGTATGTCAATTCCGTCTCTTAGAAGCAAATCCTTTAAAATCTCACTACCCTCATATCCAAGGTCTCCTGTTGCAATTAAATCGAAATCAGACGGAGAAGCGGAGCTGTATTTAAAATATCTCTTTATGGTTTCATAGCAGGACGGAGCCATTGCAGCCCCCATATTGTTTATATCATTTATGCCCATGTCAAGAGATTTTCCAAACATTACCTCAGTAATCTTTACATTTCCGCTATCTCCTAAAATATAAGCTCCTGAGCCTGTAACAGTCCATTGTGCAGTGGGCGCTCTTTGTCCACCGTATTCTAAAGGAAAGCGAAACTGTCTTTCACTTGCGCAAAAGTGCGATGAAGTAACCGTACCGCAAATTGTAAAAATCCCACCCGAATATAAGCATGAAGCAAGCGCAAGTCCCTCAATACAGGTTGAGCAAGCACCGTAAAGACCTATATACGGAATATCAAAATCAATAAGACCATAATTAGAGCCGATACATTGATTAAGTAGGTCGCCCGAAAATAAAATGTCTATATCTGTGTCGCTTAATTTAGCCTTTTTCATAGCTCCGCTGACGGCTCTGCGTTGCATTTCTCCCTCGGATTTTTCCCAAGTATCCTTGCCGAATTTGTTATCCAAGCTGCATTCATCATATTGCTTTCCAAGAGGACCGTCATATTCCTTTTTTCCTGCCACACAGTAAGAAGAAATTATATACGGCGTACGCTTTAATTTTATAAGCTCTCTTTGCATTTTAATTTATAACCCCCGCCAAATAATAAATTAAGCCGTAAGCCACACCGCTTAGTGTACCGTATAGTATAACAGGACCTGCAATAGTAAAAATTTTAGCGCCTACGCCTAATACATATCCCTCGCTTTTTGCATCAATAGCTTCTGCGGAAACTGAATTGGCAAAGCCACTAATAGGTACAGCCATTCCCGCACCTGCATGCTTGGCTAAATTGTCAAAAACACCTATACCTGTAAGCGTAATTGCCAAAAAAATAATAGTAATTGAAGCAAACGTAGAAGCATCCTTCTTTTCAGCACCCAACCATATATACAAGTCCATAAACACCTGCCCGATTACACATATAAATCCACCAACTGCAAACGCTGTAATTGTATTTTTCAAAATGGGCGATTTTTTAGCCCTTTTTTCAACATAGCTTTTGTATTCTTCCTTATTCATATGAACCTCACATAAAATATACTAAACCAAGTGTGTGTAAATTTATGTATTTTATGCAAATTTATTGACAAACAATTTATTTTGTAGTAATATAATAATATAAAACATTGGAGGTACTTATGGCGGAATTTTTTGAAAAATTTACTAAAAAGGTTACAGAAGTAGCATCAAATATAAAAACCAAGGCTAAGGATACCTATGACGTTACTGTATTAAAGTTAAGCCTTAGAAGCAAGGAAGCAGATCTTGATCATTGCTTTGAAAAGCTTGGTAGAGCATATTACGTAAACGTAAATAAAGGAACAAATAACGATAAAGTTGAGGAATTGCTAACAGAAGCAAAATCTCTTTCAAAGGAAATCGTTGATCTAAAGACAAAAATAGCCACAGCGCAGAACAAGCGCATTTGTGAGCATTGCTTTTCATTACTTGATAGTGATGCAACATATTGTCAAGCATGCGGACAAAAAATAGCCATAATTGATAAATCAAACGCTTTTGATGATGAAAGTGAAATAGAAGTAGAAATAATTAACGATCCCGAAACGGATGCAGAATAAAAATATTTTGTGGTGTAAAATAAAGGAGTAGAAAATGTTTTTAGAGAGTATTAAGGAATTTTTTGCAGGAAAAGAAATGGTTGAATTTATCGTTCGCCTTTTGATTGCAATCGTTTTCCTCTTTGTAGGAGTTAAAATTGCAAAGATCATTTCAAAAAGTATAATTAAGTCAAGATCAATGATGCGTCTTAATAAGACTATTCGTACATTCTTAGGACATGTAATTGCAATCTTACTATATATTTTAGTTTCAGTCGTTACAATTATGATTTTAGGTCTTGAGCTTTCAGCCTTCTCAGCCGCAATCGCGTCAGCGGGACTTGCAATCGGTCTTGCATTACAGGGAGGGCTATCCAATATTGCAGGCGGTGTTTTAGTAGTTGCGTTCAAGCCCTTTGAGGTAGGCGATTACGTTGAAACCTCAGGCGTAGGCGGAACTGTTACAGATATCGGTATTTTCTATACCACACTTACTACACCTGATAATAGAAAGGTCGTAATACCAAATGGTACAGTATCCAATGCGGTAGTAACCAACTACTCAACTCATGAAACAAGAAGAATTGACTTTGACTTCACAATTTCCTATACAGCCGATATTGACGTTGCTAAAAAGGTTCTATACGCTTGCGCCCAAGCAGATGAAAGAATATTATTAGACCCTGCCGCAAAGGTTATGATTACTTCACATAACGATAGCTCAATCGGCATTCGTTTAAGAGTTTGGGTAAAAAGCGAGGATTATTGGGATGTTAACTTTGCTATTATAGAACAGGTTAAGCGTTCATTTGACCAATTCGGAGTTGAAATTCCATTCCCACAGCTTGATGTTCATATTGCAAAATAAACAAAAATTCTGCTACACACATGTAGCAGAATTTTTTATTTGTTATATATTTTATTAAATATTGACAAAAGCAAATTTCTATGATAATATACTAAGGATAAGAAATAATAATTAGGGAGTATATTATGAAAAAGAAAATCATTTTTGTTCTTTTTGCGCTTTTGACAACATTGCTTATACTCACAATATCCGTAAGCGCTGATAGTGCCTGCACACACGAAGGCAAATCCTACACAAATATAAATTATACGGACTATACACAAAACGGCATAGCTGAATTTTATTGTCCATCATGCTCCCAAACAAGCGAAACGGCAGCTCCATTAGTTACCTTCAAAGGATATTCTACCTCAAATGACGCAACGGGAATGTGCGTTGGATATGCGTTAAATAATAAAGCATTAGAAATTATCAAGACAACAGGTGCAAACATAGAGGTTGGATTTGTGGCAGCTTCAAAAGCATTATTAGGCGACAATATGCCTCTTGATAGCAAAACAGCAGAGCCATATGACCTTAGCGGTCAAAATGCATCTGTTATCAAAGCTAAACTTGATGATGTGAGCTTTTCCTCTGCTGATATGAAGATAGAAGGCTTTGGCGGTGCAAATGTATATGCTCAGCTTTATCTTGGAGCTTATGTTTTTGATGGAAATAGCGTTAAGTACATTGTTGGCGATAACCAAAGCGAAACACCAAGTGCAGTAACGTGTGTTGAAGCAACAGGTATGACCGAGGTAACAATCGCAAATGGATATACATTCTCTTTAGTTAAAGAAACTAAGGATGCTGATGACAGAATAAAGCAAATGAATAACTCTGCATCAAAATACGACAAGGGCACCTCTGCATCATATTTGGATTTAATAAAATATCAATTAGCTGCAAACGGTATTGTTATTGGCGGTTCCGTAGCAGGCTATACAAACGCAAAGGATTTTTTAAGCCATTATCTTAACAACAAAGGAACTCAATATACAATTAACATGTCCTCTTTCTTACAGGATAGCGCGGCATTAAATGTAAGAAACAGAGACTTGAATAGAGCATTAAGAGCTGCAGAGCAGCTTGCTATTGAGGGAATGAGCCTTAATATGAATCAATGCATGGAGCAGGTTAATCATGATTTAACAGGAGACTGGAAGTATTCCGTTGGTTCATATTTCTCACGCGTTAATATGAGTGATTTAACAGTAAACGAGGTTGACGGCGTAAAAACCTATTCTGCTACCATAAAATATACTGTAACAGACTTCTACAACTGGGATGAAGGCGATGGAAATAAGGTTTTCGGCATAATTTCACCTTGGCAGCTTGCACAACTTCATAGAGCAGGCAAGGCAAGAGAATTTTTATCGGTTGGCACAATTTCTTATGAAATTACTTGGACCGAGGGACAAACAGTTGATCAAATAGCAGGATTATAAAATTTTAAGGGACTTTTTAAAGTCCCTTATTTTTTTATGATTTTTATTTCATTATCGTATAAAATCTTAACCGAATTCCCACGCTCAATCTGTCCGTTTATTATTTTGTCAGATAATAAATTTTCAATTTCATTTGTAATTAATCTCCTAATCGGTCTTGCTCCATATTGCTTATCATATCCCACAGATGCAATATGCTCATAAACACTTTGGTCAAAATCAATATTTATACCAATACCAAGAGCAAGTGCTTTAACCTCATCAAGCATAATTTTAGATATTTCAATTATATCGTTTTTAGTAAGATTATTAAAGATAACTATTTCATCAAGCCTGTTTAAAAATTCGGGATTGAATTCGTTTTTTAGCGCATCGTTAATTTGAGATTTCATTCTGTCATTGTTGTTTTCAAGACTATCGCTAAATCCTAATTTTTTAGGCTCAATAATTGATTTTGCGCCAATATTTGAGGTCATTATTAAAATAGTATTTTTAAAATCAATTTTATGCCCTTGAGAGTCTGTTAGTGCGCCCTCATCCATAATCTGTAAAAGTATATTGTATATATCCTTATGCGCCTTTTCTATTTCATCAAAAAGTACAAGAGAATATGGCTTGCATTTAACCGCCTCACTTAGCTGACCGCCGTCCTCGTATCCAACATAACCCGGCGGAGAGCCAATTAGCCTTGATACGGAATGCTTTTCCATATACTCAGACATATCCAGCTTTATTATATTGTTTTCCGATCCGAATACAACCTCGCTTATTGCGCGACAAAGCTCGGTTTTACCAACTCCCGTAGGACCTAAAAATAAAAATGCACCAATAGGCCTTTTAGGATTTTTTAATCCTATTCTGCCACGCTTAATAGCATCGGAAATAACCTTAATTGCATTATCCTGACCTACAACTCTTTTTCTGAGAAGAATATCTAAATTCTTTAAGCCTTCTTCCTCTCCCTGCGTAATTTTGCTAACGGGAATGTTGGTCCATTTTGTAACGGTATAAGCAATATCCTCATAAGTAACAATCGGCAAGCTGTCGTTAGATTTTTTGTCAATTTTAGCTTTTTCCTTGTTGTATTCAAGCTTACATTTTATTTCTTTATCGCGAATATCAGATGCAAGAGAGAAGTCCTCATCTAAAATAGCCTTTTCCTTTTCGTTAAAAAGCTCATTAAGCCTTTTATCAAGCTCCTTTAACCTTGCGGAAGACCTCATATTTTTTATTTTTACGTAGGATGACGCTTCATCAATTAAATCAATAGCCTTATCGGGCAAAAATCTATCGTTTATATACCTTACTGATAAATTAACCGCACCGCGTATAGCTTCATCACTGATTTTCACACCGTGATGCTTTTCGTATCTGTCCTGCAATCCAAAAAGAATTTTTTCGGTTTCTTCAGCAGAAGGCTCATTTACTAGCACAGGCTGAAATCGCCTTTCAAGGGCGCTGTCCTTTTCAATATATCTTCTGTATTCTTTCGTTGTAGTTGCACCTATTACTTGAATATGACCCCTTGCAAGAGAGGGCTTGATTATATTTGAAGCATCAAGAGCGCCCTCGGCACTACCAGCGCCCACAATAGTGTGAATTTCATCAATAAATAAAATTAAATCCTCACTGTTTTTTAACTCGTTTAATACGCTTTTCATTCTTTCCTCAAACTCACCGCGATATTTTGCACCCGCAACCATAGAGGATAAGTCAAGACAAACCACTGTTTTATTAAGCAAGCATGAGGGAACATCCTTTTCAACGATTTTTTTAGCAAGACCCTCAACGATAGATGTTTTTCCCACTCCAGGCTCGCCAATCAAGCAGGGATTGTTTTTCGTGCGCCTTGATAAAATTTGTATAAGCCTAAGCACCTCATCATCACGGCAAAAAAGAGGGTCTATCTTATTTTCCATAGCCAATAAATTTAAGTTTTTACCATACTGAGATAAAACAGGACATAAGGGAATTTCACGCTTATCGTTTTTGCTTGAAGCAGAAGCGCTATCTAAAAATGTTGCTATCTCATTTTTCAATACAGACAAATTTATACCAAAGGATAGAAGTATTTTTGAAGCAACAGACTCCGCGTCATCACAAATAGCAAATAGCATATGCTCACTGCCTATAAATTTGCTCTTGTATTTTTTCGCGCATAATGATGATGACTCTATTATTCTTTTACATTTAGGAGTTAATTCATCTCCAGAAAGATTGGAAAAGCTTCCTGAGCCCGATATTTCAACAACCCTCTCATGGGTATCACTATAAATAACGTTCTTTTCCTCAAGAATTTTACAGCCTACACAATCGGTATTTAAAATACCTAAAAGTAAATGCTCAGAGCCTATGTAGGTGTGTCCAAGCTTTTCTGCGCACTTTTTTGCGCTTTGCAGAGCATCCTGCGCTTTTTTTGTAAATCGGTTTACCATCTCTATCCCCCTTGAATTTTATAAATAGAGTATTGCCCGAAAATTCCGTTATTTTCACTGACTTCTTGAATTTATTTCTTCATATGCATCTGCTAAACGGTTAAACGTTGTAGCATCAATTATTCCCGTGTCATCAAGCATGTTTTTTCTTTGGAAAATCTTTATGGCGTTTTGTGTGTTTTCATCGTAAACACCATTTAAAACGATTCCCTCAAGCTCCGTATAATCTCTTGAAATCGTTTCAAGCATGTGCTGTATTATGTATAATACATTATCAACCGCCCCGGGCATTATTTCATATCCCTCAAAACGAGGCAAAACATAAACAGCTCTTGCAAGAGCGTTTCCCTCTTGGCGTATTTCCCAAATGGTGTGAAGCAGACTCCATGTTTCGCTGTCAACAATACCGGTTTCCTTAATGCCGTATCTTTTTTGAAATTCGCGAACGGCGTTTCTTGTAGCATCATCGTAAATTCCGTCAATACCAATCATTCCGTTATTAAAATTCATGTAATTTAAATCTCTTAAAATTCTTTGTATTTGAACAATAAAGTTCTTTTCCTCTAAAGCGTTAAATAAAGCCATATTATTACCTTACCCTATATTAAAACCGGGATTTTGTCCGCTTGATGCTAATTGCCCATCGTATAAATCGCGGTAAACTGATGTGATTTCGTTCCAAACCGATGCAGATACAATAGGAGTAGGGTCAAGACCGAAAATCTCCTTGAAAACAGTAACCGCCGCCTGCGTTTGATTGCCAAATACACCGTCAACGGTAATTTTCGGTATTTCCGTATAAGTGTTGCTTATAAAATTTAGATATTCCTGTAAAGCCCTTACGTCATCCCCCTCAATACCGAAGCGCAAAACTCTGCCTTGGTAGGGAATAGTAGTGCTACCAAAATATCCCGAGGGAAGAGAAGTTAAAATTCCCACGTACTCCCTATATAACCTATCCCAAGTGCTAACATCTGTTTCGCCTGTAACATTTAAGCCGTATGCGCGCTGAAACGCTTCCAATGCTGCTTTTGTTCCGCTTCCAAATCTACCGTCAATAATAATAGGCGGAATTTCATTGTTAAACTCGGCAACTAAATTAAGTAAGTATTGTAGCTCATAAACCTCACTACCCAAGTCGCCCTCGCTTAAAAATGAATTGAAAAGATTTGACACCTCGCTTATTGTAATTCCCTCGGATGCTAAATCATTTAGCCTTTTAACTGCGCTGTATATTCTCTGTATAGAATACCATGTGCCTTTACCTACCAATCCGTCAGGCTCTAAGTTGAACGCATTTTGAAATGCAATAACCGCATTTTCGGTAGCATCGTCGAAGATGCCGTTTACGATTGGAATTTTAGGTATTCCAGAGTAATTTTTAGAAATTCTGTTGAGCCTTAATTGTACCTGTCTTACTGAATTACCAATATCGCCAACGCCAAGGGTACGTCCGTCCCACGTCTCGCGTCTGTCTCCAATGGGGGCGTTTCTTACAAGCCTTATATCGTCTCCGTAGTAATTTTGCAAAATTTCAAATGGAGTAAGTCCGCTCTCAGCTAACGGAACAGTCCCCCATTGCTCAAGACCCTCGCACCTTAACTCGCGTCCATCGCAATAAGCAGCAAAAAGAGGCTCAATGCTATCCCCGGTAACAATATAATCGTTAAAAAGCTCATCAACTATTCTTGATACGTTTTCAAATATATCTCTTCCGTTTACGTAGGATTGATCGTTTGCTATTGAATTTGTAATGTCAAAATCATACCCCCTAGATCTATAATAGTCCGTATAAATTCTGTTTAAGGTATAGGACACCTGGGCATAAATATTGGCTCTTATGGCGTTTTCGGGCCATGTAGGATAAATCTCGCTTGAAGCAACGTTTTTTATATAGTCAGCAAAGGGCACTGTAACATTAGGAGCATTACTGTCAGGTGCGCCTAAATGAACAGTTATATACTGTGGTATGTAGGGTAAATTGTTCGGCATAAAGTCTCCTTTATAATTTGGTATCGGGAATTTCTACAAATCTGCTATCGTAAAACGGTACGTCATCAATAGGATTTGCAAACTCCGAAACAGGTATCAGGTTGATAGGTTGTAACGAGGTAACACCTTGAAATATAGGCACGTTTATTACGTCGCTATCAAAATATCCCTCGCTTGATACAAAAATATTGTAGCTTGTAAACGGACGTAAATTTCCGGGCTCTAAGGATAAAGACATGCTTTTTGTAGGTAAAGCCACCTTTTCCGTTTGTCCAAAATTATTTGTCCTTAATGAATAAATCAAATGACCATTAGAGTTAGCACCGCCATTATCATAATTTTCATATATACTAACCTTAGCATTTTCAATAGGTATAGCACCGTTTGATGTCCTTACCGTTACAGCAAGAAAGCCAATTTCATCAGTTAAATTTTCCATATTCACACCTCCGCTATAAACATATTATGATAAACCTATAAATTTGCCACTTGACAAAAGTTACTTTAAATTGTATAATACACACAGTGAGTTCGTAACCATCCTCACTTAAAACAAAACTAGGAGAAACAAAATGAAAAATCAAAAAATCAAGTACATAGCAAGAGCTGCTTTAGTTGCTGCTCTCTATGTAGCACTCACTCATTTAAGCAATATCTTAGGCTTAGCAAGCGGAGCTATTCAAGTTCGCTTTAGCGAGGCTCTTTGTGTATTGCCATTTTTTATGCCATCCGCAATCCCGGGACTGTTTGTGGGATGCATAATTGCTAACCTAACAACAGGTGCTGTTATATGGGATGTACTTTTCGGCTCTCTTGCAACCCTCATCGGCGCATTTTTTGCATCAAAGCTGAAAAATAAGTATCTTGTTCCAATACCAACGGTAATTGCCAATACAGTAATTGTGCCATTTATCGTGTTGTTCTGCTATACCGATAAATCTGCATGGTCAGTACCAACTTATCTGTTTGGCTTAATCGGCGTTTTTGTGGGGGAAATAATATCGGCTTATATATTTGGCGTAGTCCTATTTTCCGCACTTGATAAGCACAAAAATATTTTCAAATAAAACGGACTTTTGTCCGTTTTTTTAGTTGAATTTATTTAAAACCTATGATACAATATAACTATAAGAACGGAGGGATAAAAATGGCTACTAAAACAAAAAAGAGAACTAAAAAGCAAACACAAAATTTAATTAAGACAGTCTTATCTGTTATACTTATAATTTTGGCATTTTTTATTTATAAATGCACTCAAGGCGCTGATGAGGTTTACGATTTACCTGATGGCACAGCAGAATTTCATTTTATTGATATCGGTCAAGGCGATGCAACCTTAATATTAGCAGATGACAAAACGGTGCTGATTGATACAGGCGACAGAGCAGAAGAGGATAGAGCAAAATTAGTAAAATATCTAAAGGATAAGAATATAACTACCATTGATTATTTTGTTGCAACTCATCCCGATGCTGACCATATAGGCTCAGCCGCATATGTTGTTGAAAATTATGATATTAAAAACGTAATTATGTCTCCAAAGACACACACAAGCAAAACCTATGAAAATTTCATTACTGCTCTTGAGGAAAGACCGCAGATAAATGTAATTAATGCTCAGGATATGCTTGGCAAAAATATTATGGCAGGAGAGCTTGAGCTTAAAATACTTGGACCAATCGGAGAGTATAATAAAGACGATAACAACAACCCAAGCGTAGTAATTATGGCAAGATGGGGTAACACTAAGGTGCTTTTAACAGGCGATGCTGAAAAGGAAGCCGAGGAAAGACTTAGAATGGAATACTATGAAAGACTTGATTGCGACATTTTAAAGGTAGGACATCACGGCTCTAGCTCATCAAGTACAAACGCCTTCATTAAATACGTTAAGCCTGAATACGCAGTAATTTCCTGTGGTGTTGATAATGATTATAATCATCCACATAAGGAAGCACTTGACGTTTTGAATTACTATAAGGCTAAAATTTACCGCACCGACCTTCAAGGTTCAATCGTAGCCTCAACCGACGGCGAAGCAATAACATTCAAAACCGAAAAATAAAATATTGATATCTATTCAAAAATCAATAAATAAAGCCTCAAATTCCAAGCGAATTTGAGGCTTTTTAAATAAGAAAACGGCTACTGCATTTTCAATAGCCGTTTATAATTTAAAGTAACCTTATTGAGCAAAACACTGACCACTGACCACTGACCCTAAGGCTCCTTCCGGGAGGGAGCTGTCAGCAAAGCTGACTGAGGGAGAATGCGTAACAATAAAGTCGTAATGAGCTTCAAGGCTGTTATCTCCTTCCGTCACGCTACGCAACGAACCCCCAAAGTTCATTTCATTCGCTTCGGGGAACCCCAGCCGCGTGATACCTTCCTCTCGGAGGAAGGCTGTTCTGACCACCGACCACTCATCAAGTTTTAGATGCTCCCATCAGCCAAGCATGAGGAAGAATTTTTGCAAGCACTCTGTAAAATTTATAAAATGGATGCGGAGTATAAACGCCTCTGCCTTTTTTTGCCGCCTTAATTCCACCTCTTGCTGTTTTTGTAACATTACATCTTGGTAATGTATCAAATGTTTTTGATACTCCCTTGTCAATTCCCGCAACTGCTAAAAACTCCGTACTCATAGGACCGGGGCAAATAGCGGTAACGTTGATTTTTCTTTTTCTTAATTCATATCTTAATGAACGGGAATAGCTCATAACAAATGCCTTTGTAGCAGAGTAAACGCTCATTCTTGCATTTGGTACAAATGAAGCAATAGAGCATGTGTTTATAATACAAGCACCCTTGTTCATATGCTTTAATACAATAGTGGTAATTTCCACAAGGGATTTGTCATTAAGCGTTACCATACTGCCTTGTGTCTCATAGCTTGCTTCAATTACATTGCCAATGACTCCAAAGCCCGCATTGTTAAAAAGAAATTTAACATTGTATTCCTCTGCTTTTAACATGCTTTCAAGTGTAGTCATGCTTTCATTAACGGTAACATCCATTGGCACAACTCTTGTTTCAATCTTGCCAAAATCCTCTTTTAATTTGTTTAGTCTGTCCTCGCGTCTTGCGATAATCCAAATTTCATCAAGAGATTCCTTTTGAATTTCCTTGTAAAGCTCCACACCAAGACCGCTAGATGCGCCTGTTATAATAGCAATATTTTTCATGAATTAAAATCCTAAATTCTTTAAGAATATAATACAGTTATCAGCCCATCTTGAAATGTCATTTCTGCCCCCTGCAAGTCCAAGACCGTGGCAGCCGTCAGGATAAATATGCATTTCAAAATAAATTCCGTTTTTAGAAAGAGCAGATGCTAATTCAAGAGAGTTCTTTACAGGGACAACTGCATCGTTAGCTGTGTGCCAAATAAAGCAAGGGGGTGTATCTGGAGTTACATTCTTTTCACAGCTGAATCTGATAGCAAGCTCCTCGTTGTCATTATCCTCGCCAAATAAGTTTTGTCTTGAACCGAAGTGTGAATATGGCTCATAGAAGGATACAACAGGATAGCAAGGAACAAATGCATCAGGACGTGCAGAAAGCTTGTCAATGTCATCAGTAGGCTCATAAGCCTTAAAATCATACATTGTACCCGCAGTACAAGTTAAATGTCCACCTGCCGAGAAGCCTAAAATACCGATTTTTTCATATCCCATAGAGCGAAGAACTCTAATTGCTCTTTGCGCATCGCTTAACGGCGCAAATTTATGACATTTGTTTACATTATAATCAAGAGTATAAGCGTTTATACCGCCATTATTTAACATTTCAGCAATAGGACCCTTTTCGTGATCTGCCTTGCAGCCGTATCCACCGCCCGGACATACGATAACGGCGGTTTTTTTGTCGTTTACCTTGTATTCGGTAATTGAAGGCTCAAATCCGTTTGTAGTGTAATCCACGTAAGGAGGTTTTTCCCAAAGCATAATTTTTTTCTTTTCCATAATAAATACCTCATATTCTTATTTATTAACTGAATTTTAACATGCAAAAAATGTTTAGTCAATAGCTAGAATGAAATAAAAAAATAAATTTCAATTTTTGAAAATTAGCTATTGACAAAAGCGTTTTTGTGTGATATTATATATAGGCACTAAAAAAGAACCTATATGCCCTTGTAGCTCAGACGGTAGAGCACTTGACTTTTAATCAAGGTGTCCGGAGTTCGAATCTCCGCAAGAGCACCATACGAAAAAGCCCTGTAATTGCAGCGATTACAGGGCTTTTTTTATTGCTTTTAGTGTTGATTTTGTTCGGTGGCGAAAATCGTAAAATCTTAGATAATCTGACAAAAACTCGGTTAGAGGCGACAAAAAGTCGACAAACAAATTGGCAAAATTATTGATAAAGCTATATAAATATTCTGAAAAATTGGGATGCAGCCGTGCATCCCTTTTCTTTTTGCTCAAAAAGAGAGTGAATGAAAACAGTAAAAAGTGCAAAAATGGCAAAAAATTTTTGAAAAATGGTTAAAAAATGGGCGTTTTTGAAAAAATTTTTCTAATAATTTTATATTATAGCCGAGGTCAAAAAAACGGACTCAAAAAAAGAGTGTCCACAATTCCACTTTTTAATCTGTTAGAATATTTATAGAGGGCGAAATAAAGCCGAAATTTAAACTTTGAGAAGGGAGTAGGCGTAGATGAGCAGAGGAAAGAAAATTGACGACAAAATAAAGGCTAAGGCGCAGGCTATGCTTATGACCGGGGAGAAGGTTGTGTTTATTGCCGGCAAGCTGGGGTTATCGGAAAGCACGGTGCAGAATTGGAAAAAGCAGCTGGATGATAACGATGAGTTGGCGAAAGTTAGAGATAAAATTATAACTGACAGGCTCAACGAGTATTTGATTACTGCTCTTGAATGCGAGGGCACTGCTCTTAACATTGTGAAAATGAAGCTTGATTCGGCGCTAATTGCGGAGCAGAACCGCCAAAAACTAATTGAGAATACCATTGAGCTAAATGACAGCGACGATTTAAGCGAGGCGAAACGAAATTTACAGGCGGTGCTTCCTGAAACTCTATCGGATGTGGTGCGTGCATTTGGTGTGATGGCTGAAAAGGTCGCTCTTATGTCCGGCAAGAGCACGCAAAATGTCAATTTGAGTGGCAGCGTGAGTGTAGGAATGAAGTTTGAGGACTTTTAATGATTATTGACGCAATAAGGGAGAACAAAAAGCGGTTTGCAAGGTGGGCTGAGGAGTGGGTAACGGTACCGACACAACAGTTTTTTGAAAACGGATTGATTTACCACGAGGAATTGATTATTGAGTTTTTAATTGAAAAGTCTGTTTTTGCTATATCAGAGCTTAAAAGCGAATTTAAGAAACACAGGCTTTACGGATATTCAAGGTTGCTTAAAAAATATGAGAATGCAGAAAAATAAGAATAATTTTAGCGGTCAATCGTTTTGCTTCAGCGTAACGTTGCCTGGATACTACATTGTTGAGAATAATGTACCAAGGAAGGTTACTCGCGAGGAGTACGAAAAGCGTGCTGCTAAGAACGAGTGCTGTTTTTTAGCGCTGGGAGAAAATAAAACAGAGGAAAATGGCTAATGAAAAGAAAAATCGTGCGAATGTAAAGAAAAAAACTGCTAATGTGCAGAAAAAGTGCGCAACATCACAAAAAACGGGCGTTAAATTGAGAAAAAATCACAAAAAAGAGTATGAAATTGCTGATTTTGTGGCAAAGCGCAAGCGGATTTGGCAAGAAAAATGCGATATTGAGCTTGATGCGAAGCTTGTCTGTGCTATTGCTGATGAAATTCTTGACAGTCCGAGGCTTAGGCAGGAGATTATTGACAAACCGCATTTGCTAATTGAGTGCTGCTTTACTATCGTTGACAAGAATAAGCGCAGTGTACCGTTTTTTTTGAACACGGTGCAGAAGGACTTTATCGAAAAGATTGAAACGCTTGGAAGAAGTAAACCGTTTTACGTTCTTAAAGGACGACAACAGGGCTTTACAACTGTAATTACTGCTATACAGCTTGCTTATGCTATTGTGCGTAAAAATTTTTCGGGCTTTACTCTTGCAGACAGAGACGACAACACCAAGGCGATATTTATTGACAAGGCAAAATACATATACGGAGCTTTGCCGGCGCGACTAAAGCCTCACGAAAAATTTAACTCTGTAAATGAGATATTTTTCGACAAGCTTAACAGCTCTTGGCGAATTGCATCGGCGACATCTAATGTAGGTCGTAGCCGTACACTTTCCTTTATTCACTATTCTGAGGTTGCTTTCTTTAGATGTGGGCTTGCAGATTTGCAGAAATCTATTCAAGAGGCAGCGACAAAGGATGCACTTAGCATTTATGAGACTACTGCTAATGGCTTTAACGAGGCAAAGGACCTTTGGGACAATGGTTCATGCCACAATCTTTTTTACGAGTGGTGGCAGACAGGTGAATATGTGTCGGATGAGTTTGAGTATTTAGAGAATGTTGACGGTTGGCTTAAGGACCGTTTAAAGATGCTTGAGGGCAAGGGGTTAAGCCGTGAGCAATTATGCTGGTATGCAAAAAAATATGCATCATACATTGACAAAACTGCTA
Source organism: Eubacteriales bacterium (assembly GCA_045127235.1). Classification (GTDB taxonomy): domain Bacteria; phylum Bacillota; class Clostridia; order Oscillospirales; family CAG-272; genus RGIG2000. The sequence continues at coordinate 10,161 of JBGVPY010000101.1, read as the reverse complement.
TAAAGCAGGAATATCCTTGCTCGCCTGAGGAAGCGTTTGTATCTTCGGGTGACTGTATTTTTGATAAAGAGGCAATATCAAATTACTTAAGCAACTTTGATGTTAAGTCAAGGCTTGGAAGCTTTGAATATAAGAAACGGTTAGAGCCTGTTTATGATACGGACGGTAAGGTGGCAGGATATGAGACTATCATTGAGGATATAACCTTCAAAGAGGACCAAAACGGGTACATATCTGTTGTTGAGGAGCCCTTTAAGGAAAAGGTTAAGGGCGTTAAAAAGGAAAAGCCGTATGTTATCGGCGCAGATACTGCTGGCACGGGACAGGACTACTTTACGGCTAAGGTTATTGACAACGTAACGGGCAGATGTGTTGCTACCTTGCGAAAACAGAGAATTGACGAGGACTTATTTGCAGAGCAGATTTATTGTTTAGGAAAATACTATAATAACGCATTTATCGGCATTGAAACTAACTATTCAAGGCATCCTATGAGAGTTTTGCGACAGTTGGGTTATACGAATTTATACGTTAACAAGAAAATTACTACTGCTATGGACGTGCCAAGCGATTATTACGGGTTTGTCACGTCAAGTATAACAAGACCGATTATCATATCGAATCTTGTTACCGTAATGCGTGAAAATCTTATGCTTGAGACTGACCGTGAGACCTTAAAAGAAATGACGACCTTTATAAAGCGTGATGACGGAAAGGCGGCGGCTGCAGACGGTGCACATGATGACCTGGTAATATCATCGGCAATAGCAAGGTACATTTCCTTGGAATACGACCATGAATTAAAGGTGGTAAATGAAAATAGCGATATTTTGAAGCAGTTTTATGAAAATAGCAGCTTTGAAAATCAAGACGGATACATTGATTGGTAATTAGCACCGTAGGTGCAGGATATAGGATGTAGGAGATAGATGTAATGATTTTTAGGAAAAAGAAAATTAAAGAGCTTGAAAATACGGTGGCAAGCTTGGTAAGAACAGTTGAAACGCTTCAGGGCAGGATAGAGGATCTCGAGGAAAGCCTTGATGATTTACTGAAGCCTGTGTTAGAGGCTTTTGAAAAGATGGAAAATAGTGCTTCGGCAGAAAAAGAGAATAAGAACGAGCTTGATTATAAAGGCGTTATAGATGAATGGCTGAACGGAAGCGCCAACGGTACAAATAAGTAGGATGTAGGGGGTAGGATGTAGTGATTAACGAGAGAGAAACAACGCTATGGCAGATGTACGAAAAGGGTATTGCGTATCAAAGTCAGACAGGAATAAGACAGAAGGTGCCTCAGAATGTTGATTTTTTTGAGGGAAGGCAATGGCCTGAGGCAACGGAAAATACTAAAAATTTACCTCGCCCGGTTGTTAATATTATCAAAATGATTTGCCGTAACAAAAAGGCGGCGATTTTATCCTCTCCTGTAAGGCTTATTTATAAGAGCTTTTCAGCTAATATTGATGTAGCAAAATTCAATCGCTTTGCAGAGTACACACAAAAGGACTTGAAGCAAGAAAAGCTTGACAACAAGGCTATTTTTGATGCGGTTAAAAAGGGCTCATATTTCTATCACTATTATTGGGACAGAGATGCAAAGGGCATAAACGGCGAGATAGAGGGTGCTTTGCGTGGCGAGATAATTGATATCCTTAACATATTTTTTGAAAATCCTTGCGAAAAGGATGAGCAGAAGCAAAAATGGATCTTAATTGCATCCCGTGAAAATGTTGACACCGTAAGAGCAATGGCGGATAAGGATGTAAATCCTGATGATATTGTATCCGATAACTACGACAACAATGCATATAACACTAAGGAGCAGGACGAGGACAGTCGATGCACAGTGCTTACGAGGTACTTCCGTAAGGACGGAGAGGTGTACTGCGAGAAAGCTACGAAAAGCGTTGTTGTTAAGGCCCCGTTCCGTATAACGCCTGACAGAGAAGGTGCTAAAAGGCAGATTTTAAATGAGGATGCAGCCAATAACAATTTACCTGATGATGTTATGTCTGATAAAACAATACCAAGAGCTGAGCTGTATCCTATTGTAGCAGGAAGCTATGAGGAAGCAGAATCGTCTATTTACGGTATAAGCGAGGTTGAAAGTCTCATAACCAACCAAAAGGCAATAAATTTTCAAATAGCTATGTCTTTATTAAATTCTCAGGAGAACGCTTGGGGCAAATATATTGCTATGCCAAACGCTTTGAAGGGGCAAAAGATTACAAACACGCCGGGACAGGTGCTCATCGACTATTCAGGCACAGGAAACGGCATTAAAAAAATGACGGAGCAGGCAATACATTCAATACCTATGGATGCAGCCGAGCTGCTTATCAATCTTACCCGTAATATGTCAGGTGCAAGCGAGGTTGTGTCGGGCGAGCTTCCAAGCGCCGGTATGAGTGGCGCGGCTATTGCTATGCTTCAGGGACAGGCGCAGGTGCCTATTGAGGACCTTCGTAACGGCTTTTGGCTTGTTAAACAGAAAATCGGCTTGATTCTTGCTCAATTTATGAAGCAATATTACTTTAAGCAGGAATTTTTTTATGAGGATGAGGTCGAGGGCTCAACCGAAAAAGAGACCAAGAGTGATGAGTTTAGCTCAAGCGACTATGCAAATGCAAAATTTGATATAGTTGTCGAGGCCACACAGGGCACTCGTTCTAGCATTGCATCCGATATATCTATGCTTGATACCGCTCTTGGAAAGGGACTAATTGACCTTGAGACTTATATAAAAGCATATCCTGACTGTGCGATAGGCAATAAGAGCGAGCTTTTAAAGCATATAGAAATGCAGAAAAAGGGCAAGCTTGCTAATGCACTTGCTACCATTAAAGAGATGGAGCAACGAATGGAGCAAATTATAGGCTCATACACGGAATTACAAAAGATTGTTAATAACATTATGCCTACAATTCAGCAAAATCAAAAGCAAAGAGAATTTATTTCTGAGCTTGCGTTAGAGCTTCAAAAACTCGGCGGAGATTATGCAAATTATATGCAGGCGGCAAAGGCGTTTGAGGCTGAAGCAATGGCAGTGTTAAAACAAAAACAAGCAGAAATTGACTATCACAAGGGTGAAGCGACAGCCTTTGCTGAGGATATTTTGAAAAATAGTGAGCTAAATGAGCAGACAGCAGTCAGTGGTCAGCAGTCAGAATAATAGTTTTCTGGCGGCTAACTGCTAACGGCTGACGGCTTGAAATAATTTCGCGTGGGACTGCGGAAAAAGCCCAAAAAGGAGTTTTTATGGAAAACGAAAACAAAAATGCTGGAGTAACAAATAATGTCAATAACAATGTATCAGGCACGGATGCAGGCACCGGACAGGTAGCTCCCCCAGCAGCTACCGAAAAGAGTGATAGTTCTGCAAATGTGCCTGCCGGTAGCGGTCAGCAAACAGGAAATGGTGCTGACAAGGCGGATGAAGGTAAGCAAAAGCAGGATAGTGCAACAAATGCAGAGTTTGCACGCAGAAGGCGAGAGCAACAAAAGGCAGAGGAGAAAGCCAAGCAGGAGCTTGAATTTTACAAGCGCGAAATTGGTGTAAATCCTTGGACTGAGCAGCCTATTGAGGATGCAGACGATATTAAGCAGTATCGCTTAATGAAGCAAATTGAAAAAGAGGGCGGCGATCCTCTTAATGACTATGCTAAATACCTTAAGAAGGAAAGAAAGGCAGAATCTAAAAAGAACGAGGAAAAGTCTGTTAGCGTTTCCTTCGGAGAGCTTAGCGAGGAACAGAAGCAAGCGCGAATTAACGAGGATATTTCAAAATTTGGAGAAAAATATCCTGATGTAGCGATGTCTGATGTGTTTGACAACAAGGACTTTATGGATTTTGCAGGGGAGCTTCTTGGCGAGGTACCACTTGCAACGCTATACGGTCTATATGAAAAGACAAGTGCTTATAAAGAGAAAAAAGCAAATGAGATTGAGAAAAAAGCTACTCAAATTGCTAATTCTCAAGCATCCGTTGGCTCTCTTGCTTCATCAGGAGCAGGCGAGGATAAGGATTTCTTTACTAAGGAGCAGGTTGAGAAAATGTCGCCTGCAGAAATTAGTAAAAATTACGAGAAAATTAGAAAAAGTCAGGAGAAATGGTAATGTTAGAGTTAAGAGATACTGTGCAAAAAATGCAAAGTGCTGACTATAAAGAGAGATTTATAGCTGAATATCAGCAAACTAAAATTAGATATGAAAAGCTTAAGGCTTTTAACAACAAGATTGAGGCTGCACAAATCACAATTCAAAGCGGTGCTGCGGAACCTCTTGAAATGCCAAAGCACGATTGTCCGTTATCGTTGCTTAGAGAACAACAAAAGGCAATGGGAATGTACCTGCACACTCTTGAAATAAGAGCAGAAATTGAAAAAATCAATTTAAAGGAGCAAAGTGATGGACAATCAACAATTCATTGATTTAGCAATTAAAACAGTTTGCGATTATGCAAACGAGCATCTTGACAAGTCTGACAATACGCAGATAAGCGAAAAGGATGTTTTCGTTGTGTGGAGCTGTAAGACCTTGCAGAATAACAAGGCATTACTTAGCACCACTTTACACGACGGTATGTATTATGAGCTTACATATAATGGCAACAAATGCGAATTGTATGTGGATGCATACAAGAAATTTGAAAATAGGTGCATAAAAATTTAAAAATCTAAATTATTATTTATGAAAAGGAGTTTAAAACTATGGCGTATACAAAATTTATTCCACAACTATGGGCTGAGGCTATTAACAGAGAGCTTGAAAAGGCGCAAGTATTCATTGAGGACTGTAACAGACAGTACGAGGGAACTGTTGCGCAAGCCGGAGATACAGTACATATTTTAGGCATTGGAAAGCCCACGATTAAAACATTAGACAGAGCAAACGCATCAGGTCAAATCGATGGACCTGAAGAGGTTGAGGACAACTCTCTCCCACTAACTATTAACCATATCAGCTATTTTAACTATATGGTTGGCGATATTGACAAAAAACAAGCGGTTGGCGGTCTTATGGACGCGTTATCAGAGGAAAGTGCATACGGACTTGCTGATGAAATGGATAAATTTGTTGCCAATATGGCGACAGATTCCACTGTATCAAAGCTTACAGCAACAGCAACAACTATAACAAAGGACAATGTGCTTGACATTCTTGATGATGCTATTATGAAGCTTCAGGAAAATAATGTTAACATTGCATCTGGCGTTACTGTAACAGTTTCTCCGCGCTTCTATAAGCTATTTAAGCAGGCTTATATCGGTAAGGACACTAACAATAGCGAAGAGCTTAAAAATGGCAAGGTTGCTATGTACGGCTCTGTAACAGTTAAGATTTCTAACAATGTTGTTAAAACAAAGACCACTGCAGATGGCGATACTGACAACATTATGATTAGAACAAAGAAGGCAATTGCTTTCGTAAATCCTCTTACACACACAGAAGCATATCGCCCTGAAAAGAGCTTTGCTGATGCGGTTAAGGGTTATGTACTCTTTGACGGTAAGGTTGTAAGACCTAAGGAAATCATTAACATTAACGTTAAGTATGCTTAATTAAAAGGGGGCAGGGTATAGGGTATAGGATATAGGACATATTCTGTATTCTATATCCTGCTTTTTCAAATATTCAATCTAAGCCCTCAAGGGCGACATATAAGGAGTGAAAATTATGAAATTAGGTGAGCTGAAAATAGAGACGCTTATGCTGATTTTTCCGTCGATTTCTATTGATGTTGACACCGAAAGCGGTGATGCACTAAATGAGGCGCTGTCTAATCTTAAGGCCGACCCGAATTATTGCGATTATTTAAGCGCTATGACAGGGGCAATTAACCGTTGCTTTACAAATCTTGAGAGCAAGGGTGTGTTACCTACGGAGTCAATCGAGCTTGCGAGGAATAGATTTACAGAGCGTGGCGGTAAGTTATCAATCAATTTAAGCGATATAACAGATGGCTATTTGCAGTATATTGCTTATTATGACAAGAATGGTTATAAATCAAGGTGCGATTTTACGAGAGAAGGCAGCACCGTTTTATGTGAGGATGAGGGGAATGGTGTTTATGTGTTTGTCGTTGTGCCTTCTATTCCTCGAATTAAGAATATTACAGTAGCATCCTATGTTATCAGCTTGCCCGACAGAGTTACATCTCTTATGCCTTACTTTGTAAAAAGCGAGGTTATAAGAGCAGATGACGAAAGCGAGGCAAACAGCGCTCGTGCGCTTTATGAGCAGGGAATTAGCGAGCTTGTAAGTACACTTTTAAGTGAGCAATACGGCTACCAAGGGAATGTAAATAGTGAGTTTAGCATTAGGTGGTGATAGCTTTGACAAAAAGAACATATCAAATAAACACAAATAGAGGCGTGGACCTTTCTTCCTCGCCTCTTAATGTGGTGCCATCCAGGGCAAGCTACATGCGCAATATGATAAACGATGGTGGAATTAACAAGAAGCGACACGGTTGGAATGAAATTGCAAGCTTTAAGGATAAAAACGGAAACGAGCTTGCAATAAATGGTATTTGGGAGTATGTGCATCCTGATACAAAAGATAAAAGCTTAATTGTTTATGCTGGGAAACAGTTCTTTAAATGCGATTATGATTTTCTCGTGCAAGAGAAAATAACGGTGGAATCGGATGCTAACGTTAACGGCGAAAAATGCAAGGCGTATTACAAGGATGGTTTACTTTGGATTATCGGCTGTGGGGACTATCTTGTGTATGACGGTACAAAAATTCAAAAGGTAGAAAATTCGGAGTACGCTTATGCGCCGATTACTTCTGTTGGAATAACAACGGGTGGAAAAGCGGAGAGCTTTGAGGACCTGAATTTGCTTACTAATAAGAGAAAAAATAAGCTTATAGGAGAAATTGGATATTACGAATTCAATAATCAATATTCAAATTCTTACGGTCTTGACGGAAAGGTAAATTTTGAAAAAAATGTAATTATAACCGTTGAAATTTCGGTGGGTAACGGTGAAAACGAGGTTGACATAATAGCGTGCTACAATGATAATGGCGAGTCAAGGACTGTGTTAGGTAGAGTGGAGCTTGAATATAACATTACCGAAGAAAATAATAGAACCAATTACAATAAGGCCACGTATAAGGGAAAAGATGTTGCTCTTAAGCAAAAAAATAGCGACGGAACGGCTGGTGAAAATTATATCGCTAACATTTACATGGAAAATTGGCCAAATCATTGTGCAGTGCATTTTGAAAGCAATGTTATAACACCTATACAAGGTTATAGCAACATTACAGTTGAATATTATGCCGATTATGAGAGGGATATAGATTTAACCTCAAGCGCTGTTTACACGCAGGCAAACGGTGTTGATTTACTTCTTGTGGCTAACAGAGGTAATGCGATTTTTTATAACGGACTCGATAGTAAAGACTGTGAATACAACTTTGGATATATTCCTGTTGAGAAATTTATAACCTTTGGCTCTGACAGGGATGAAATAACGGCTATTGTGCCCATGGCTGACTGTGTGGGTGTTTTTAAGGGCAAGAGCTTTTACAGGGTAGGATTTACCTTTAGTACGGACAGTGAGGCGTACAAGGCTGAATATGTGCCTCAAATCACAGTATCAACGGAGAGCAGTGGCTGCGTAAATCAGTTTGTATGCTGTGAGGTCAATGGGGACACGCTTATTTTTGACGGCGCAGGCGTTTACGGCATTGATTTTTCGGCACAGCAACGGTCCTTAAGGCTTCGTTCAAGCAATATAAGCAGAGCTTTTGAGAAATATACCAAGGCAGAGCTTGAGAGTGCTGTTACATGTGAGCACGATGGCAGGTATTATCTATTCATTGGCGGCGATGTTTACATTGGGGACAGTCGCTTTAAGGTATATGAGAGCAACCGTCTTGATACATCATTTGAATATGAGTGGTGGATATGGGATAACTGCCCGGCATCATTTGTTTGCTCCATTGACGGTAAGCTGTATTTAGGTAAAGAAAACGGCAAGATTGCTGTTTTCAACAAGGAATATAAGGACAGAAGCCATGAGCGCTTAAGATATTCGATGGGCGATTTTTTGTACTTTATTCAGCCTCGAGGCAGAACGAATTTCACTTTTAATGAGGCGCTAAAAATAACAGAAGGCAGCAAGCTGTACCTTAAGAACGCATATTCACTCTTAGGTGCATTTGCGACCTCTCTTGAAAATGGCAAGGTAAGAGCAATTATAGAGGATGCGGAGCTTATCGATTTAGGGCTTATTTATATCGGTATGCAGATTTATTTCGAGATTGATATGCGTGGGCCTTATGAAATAACTGATATCGCTATCGAGGATGATGTATGTATCGCATATATAAACGCAGATGCCTGTAATGAATTTGAAACCTTTATTGTAGATGTTGAGGATAGGGTCTACATAGTTAGTAAGGAAGATAGAGGATATTCGTTATTAGACGAATGTTATCTTGGTGCTGAAATTAAGAAAGAGCAATGCTATCTTTGTGCTGCTAATAGCTGGGACATGGAGCTTATTATTAAAAATGAGCAAAATGTTGAATGTGAATATCGCACGCCTGTAATGGATTTAGGCTCGCATTTAAGCCTTAAAATTCTCAATCAATTAGCAATTACGGTGTCAAACGAGACAGAGGGGCTTGTTGAAATCGGCTATCAGACTAACAACAATAACACCTTTATGAAAAGGAATATCGGTAGCGCATTTGATTTTAATAATTTTGACTTTAATACCTTTGCTTTTGATGGCGCATTTTATAAAACACACATAAAGCGAGTATTTGAAAGGAATTTTAATTACATTCTTTTCAAATTCGCTTCAAAAAGCGACAGTGATTTTGCAGTCGAAGCATTTACTTGTGTATATTCAAGCAATAATAAGCTACTGAAAGGAGACAGATAATGGATAAATACATAATTACAGAGGAAGAGCAGGAAACGGTCAAGCTTTATACTGCAAGGTCCTTACCTAATAATCCTTCTGAAAGAGGGATGAAACCTGATGCGATAAAGGTGTTTTTTTGGAAATTCCTAGAGCCTTTATTCAAGGTATTAAATGAGCACCTTGGCAAAATTGAGAGTGGAATTACAAACGCTGTTAGCGAGCACGATGCAAGCAAAATAGCGCACGAATATATTCTTAAGTTAATCAATGATTTGCAGGTGCAGAATGTGGAGCAGGGCACTGCTATAACAGAGCATTACAACGGTGTTAAGCAAGCATTAAGTAATTTAAGCAGTGAGATTGATGGCGATGTCGGTGCACATGACACATCAAAGAGTGCGCACAGCGATATAAGAGCGTTAATTAACAATGCGCTTGAAAAGGCGAATAATGCTTATAATCTTGCATCAGGCAAGGCGAAGGTATATCCTGTCAGCGATGCGGAAGAAATGATATCACTTTTAAGTGATGAGTTAAATATAGGCGATAAGTTTGTTATTGCTGAAGCCAAGGTGCCTGATTTTACTCTGTTTGCAAAAAATTATGAGTACGATAATCAAGAAAATGTTGACGATATAAGCCAGGAAAATATACACACATACCAATTCAAGGTAGGAAGAAATTATTTTTACGACGGCTATTTGTTAGTGCCTTCTGAGAGCGGCATCGACACAAGTCTTTTCGCAACGGCGATTCAGCTTCAAATGACAGAGGCGTTTTTAAGTGAAATGTATGATGAATTTATACAATACCAGGATGAAATGGCTGCAAGCATAGGTGAGCTTGAGCCTAAGGCGACAGTAAGGACTGAAACAGCCGAGGCGGTGATGCTTGCTAACGATACTGAATTTAACCTGGGCTTAAGGACAAGTGTTATTCTAAATTTACCGGTGCAGATTCCGAGTGATTATGAGTGCATTGTTAATTTCAGATCCGGAGCGACCGCTACAAGTTTCGACAGCCCGGATGAAATTATTTTCACTCAAGATGACTGTCTTGATGGTAAGCTCTATCCCGTTAGCAACCGTATTTATGAGATTAACATAAAGCGTGTAGGAGAATATATTATCGCCAAGGTAGGAGCATGCGATTATGCGATACTTTAATAATCATAGGCGCAAGCTTATAAAGCGAAATTACATAAGAGGCACAAAAGCCACAGCGCAGGGCGTGCAGAAATTAGAGCTTGAAAATACGGTAAATTTACCACC
>JBGVPY010000100.1:0-26731 GCA_045127235.1 Eubacteriales bacterium | reverse complement strand
CCCTCGCTTTGAGGTTACAGCCTCAGGACAAATTTGGTTTTACTATCCGCCAAAAAGAACGGTTGAGGAGTTTAAAGCATGGTGCTATGAAAATGATGTAAAAATTGCATATGTATTAGAAAATGAGCATCAAATTGATATAAGCAATACCGAGGCGGGGCAAAATCTCTTAAATTTAACCTTGCCTGAGGGCGAAAGCGTAATTTTTGAGGTGTCAGCCGACTTTGCGCCTAGCAATGTAAGTCTTGAATATTACTCAAAAACAAAAGAGGACAAGCATAAAATCACGGTAAATTACGAGGATATAAGCAGAATACAAATTAAGGATAGCGATGAGCATTTTGTAAGGCGCGATAGCTTATGTAAGATTATATCCCCAAATATTGATGGCTATGAGCCAGAGAGTGAAAGCATTACCGTTTACGCGGGGAATGATATGGAAATAACTTTAATTTACAACAAAAAATAGAAAGGAAAAAACATGAAAAAAACATTAAGCCTATTATTTATTTTATTTATTACGCTATTACTTGTTGTAGTAGTAAATGCAGGAGAGAATATAGAAACGAGTGATAAGATGTCAGAGGTCAGTGATCAGGAGACAGAACAAAGCCCTACATCCTACCCCCTACACCCTACATCCTTCAAGACCTACATTGAAGAAAAGATTTTACCGATTATTGTGGGTGTTGTTACCTCAATCATTGCGCTTTTATCCACACTTAGAGGCATTTTTTCCTCATTAAAGTCTTTAAAAGCATCAAAGGAAAATTTTGAGAGGGAGCAGGAAAAAATCAAGGAAAGCTCAAGAGCCGAGCTTGAGAAAATTACCGAAAAGTACAATGAAATTAAATCGGAAATTAAATCGGTGGTGCAGATAAAAGATGGACTTTTGGAGTTAAAGGAAAAAACTGAAATTCTATCAAAGGAAATTGAAAATTTATCCCAAATTGCCGCACTTGGCTTTTGTAAGGATAAGGATTTAGTTTTAGAGGGAGCATCAAGGGAAATTGTTATTCTTGCGAAGGAAAATAAGGAGCTAAATAACCGTGAAGAGATTTAAAATTTTTATTTTGTATCTTATTTCCTTTGCGTTTAGCGTAGGACCGCTTTTTACATATCTTATAGTAAATAAGGACAGATATTTCTATACTAAATACGATGCAATTAAGCTGTTTTCAGGTGGGCTGATTATTATTATAATGCTACTTTTAAAAACATTAAAAAAGCTGAAAATCCCCACAGGAGTGTCGTTTTTTGGTCTAATTTGCATGCTTTCCTATCTGCTTTCCCCTGTTATTCAGGACTTAACGGTGCTATCGTTTTTAGCTCTTGTTGGTGAAATCGGAGATAGCATTATGCAAGCTATTATATCTAAAGAGAAAAGAAAGCTTTTTGCTAGCGAAATATCAAATCAAATAAACAGATAATTTAAGAGGTGCGCCACATGGAAAAAAACAGCTTTTTAGAGAGCCTATATAAAAACGCAGGGTATTACTGTGTAGGGCTAATATCGCTAATATACATAGCCGGCTCGTTAATTCTAATTTCAAAAACAGGCAAAAGCATCTATGAAATTATCGGCACAGGCTTTATAAGCATGGTGGTGGGCAGCCTTATAAACGGCTCCTTACGCTCCGTTGGCGTTAGGCGTGGCGAGGAAAACGAAAAAATGATTGAAGCGCAAAAAAATCACGCCGAGGTCCTTTGTCAGGTGTCGCCCCATCTTGATAAGCTTGAAGAATTCTGCGACAGCGAAAATAAAAATGCTATAAAGAAAATCCGCATTAAAATTCTTGCAGCCGTAGGGCTAAAATATAACGATTGCTTTGATGAAAATGGCGTTTGCAAGGAGCTTTTACTGACACAGGATAGGAAAAATCGCAGAAAAAACCGCAAAATCATGCGCGCCTACCGCAAAGCTGTGAATTTAAAAATCAAGGAGCTAACTGTTGATGCGCTAACCTTTGAATGCGGAAATACCGATAACCCCTTTGATTTTGGTAAAAGCAAGCGGGAATTTTCAAAGAGCAAAAACGCCACCGATATAATTACTCGCGTAATTATGGCGGTAATCTTTGGATATTTCGGCGTTACCTTGGTTAATGAAATCAACTTTGCCACCGTGATTTGGAACGCCTTGCAAATCGTTATGTATATAACTAGCGGAGTTGTCGGCATGTATTCCACCTACATGTGGATAGTTGAGGACTACCGACAGGGAATACTTAAAAAGATTGAGTATCTTAAGAGATTCATCGCTTCAAAAAGCGATGAATAGCGGTCAGCAGTTAGCAGTCAGCAAAATTAGATTATATGAATAAAACAGCCAAAGGTATTGCCTTTTGGCTGTTTTTGTTGTAAAATGTATAAAGGTTCGCTACGCTCACAGCTGTTAGCCGTTAGCTGTTAGCTGTTAGCAGTCAGCGAGATTTGATTACCTAATTATCTAACTATAATCACGCGAAGCGTGTATGGAATTAATGCAAAGCATTGCATGGAAATGACCGAAGGGAGTAATTATGAAATACAGTGATATAGTAAGCAAGTTAGACAGCTTTGGTGTTGAAAACTCCGATGTTGAGGCTGAGATTATATTAAATCATCTTTTTGGAGTGAGCAAGGCTAATATAATTTTCGACAGAGACAGAGAATATGAGGACGGCAAAATTTTACCGATTTTAGAGAAAAGAGAAAAGCACATTCCCATTCAGCATATTATCGGTAAATGGTATTTTATGGGGCGTGAATTTTATGTGTCTCCCGATACGCTAATACCAAGACCTGACACGGAAATTTTAGTGGAAAATGCTCTCCGTGAGCTAAAAAGCGGGGGGAGTGTGGCTGATTTGTGCACGGGAAGCGGTTGCATTGGCATTTCTATGCTTGTTTACCGTGAGGATATTTCATCTATGCTGCTTTGCGATATTTCAAGCGAGGCTCTAAAAATCGCTAAGAAAAACGCCATTTCCAACACCGTTTCAAGTAAATGCGAATTTCTGTGTGGGGACATCACAAGAGATTTACCAAATCGCAAATTTGATATGATAGTTTCAAATCCGCCGTATATTCCAAGCAAGGATATTGAAAATCTCTCCGATGAGGTAAAAAAAGAGCCAATGCTAGCTCTTGACGGCGGAGATGATGGTCTTGACATTATCCGATTTTTAATCGGCGAGGGACTTAACTACCTTAAGGAAAACGGCAAAATGCTTATTGAATTTGGCTTTGACCAAGGTGGGATTATGGATACTCTGTTAACCCAAAAGCAAAAGGACGGCAAAATTAAGCGTTATGAAATTATTAAGGATTACGGCGGAAATGACCGCTTGGCGTTGATAATTACTTAGAAAGGCTATCCGCCGTAATCAGCCGTTAGCCGTTAGCCGTTAGCGGTTAGCGAAGATAGACCAACGAAATAGCAAAAATGTAATAAAATTAAAATATCATACAGAAATTGCCAAAAACCACTTGATTTTTGGCTTTTTTTGTTTTACAATGGAAGTATCTATATTATAAAATCCTTTATTATATATTTAAGCTTTGAAATTTGTAATAAAAATCAAATCTCGCTAATAGCAAGCCGCTGACTACTGACTGCTGTTTTGCGAAGCAAACTCAATAAATCAAAAATCAAATCTCGCTGACTGCTAACCGCTAACAGCTAACCGCTAACGGCTGTTCGCGAAGCGAACCCCTAAAAACAAAAAAACAAATGCTTTAGAGGGCGAGGGAAAATCCTCTAATACCAAAATAAATCAATAATCAAATCTCGCTAACTGCTAACAGCTAACCGCTAACGGCTGTTCGCAAAGCGAACCCAAAGGAGTGAACCTATGAAAAATTGTCCAAAATGTTACGCAAGCGTAATTGACACCGCAAAATTCTGTAACAAATGCGGTTATAATTTCCAAGCAAATGAAAATTTATTCTGTACCGAATGCGGTGCAAGGCTTCAACCCGACAGCGCTTTTTGCGTTGAATGTGGCGCAGCTGTTCAAAGTGGGGGAGTTGGATTTGACTTTAGTGGCATTTCTTCCCTTGAAAACGAGGCAAACGCACAGCTTAACAGTAAAATAGAAGCTGAAAAATTTTATAACAATGCAACGCTTGATGGAACGAAGTTGATTAAGTATAATGGAAATGATGATACTGTTTATATTCCTGATGGAATAACCTCCATTGAACCACAAGCATTTGATACTAGACAAAAATTTAAAAAAATAAGATTGCCTGCAAGCTGCAGTAATATTCAAGGCATAGCATTACCTGATTATGTAGAGCAGATAGAGGTTGATTCGGGTAGTGTATATTTCAAGGTAATTGATGGCGTGCTTTTTACTTATGATGGTCGTGAGCTTATTAAGGCTACATCAAGTATAAGAGGATTTTACAGTATTCCAAGCACCGTTGAAAATATCCATGTTGGCGCATTTGAATGTAACAACGGTATTACAGAGGTCGATATTCCAAGCAGTGTAAGGTGTATAAGTGCTTTTGCATTTTTAGGCTGCAAGGGATTAAAAACTGCCAGAATAAGCGGAAACTGGTTGGAAATTGGGTACGAATCATTCTTTGCTTGCGAATCTTTAACCACACTTGAATTGAATAATGGTGTAAGAAAAATATGCGAGAACGCCTTTGAGGGTTGTTCTTCCCTTTCAAGCGTAGTAATTCCAAGCACGGTTAATCTTATTGAATACGCCGCTTTTAGCCAGTGTCGAGAACTAAAAACCGTAAGAATATTTGGCAGCGATTTGGAAATTGGTCGTTACGCGTTTATGCGCTGTCCAAATATACGCGAGATTGAGCTTAAAAACGGAGTAAGAGTATTAAGAGAAGGCGTATTTAGCGACTGTAACTACCTTGAAACCGTTGAAATTCCAAGAACACTTGAAACCATAGAAAATTATGTGTTCGGCACGGAGCATGGACTAAAAATCTTAAAATTGCCAAGAGGAATTGATGTTGATGTATATAAGTTTGGTGGCAATTGTAATACGAAAATAGTATATATAGATTAAACGAAAGAGGCATAAATATGAAAAATTGTCCAAATTGTAATGCGAGCGTTATTGATACCGCAAAATTCTGTCATAAGTGCAGATTTAACATAAAAAAATACGAGGATGAAAAAGCACAGAATGATGAGGTACTATACTGTACCGAATGTGGCGCGGAGCTAATGGCAGATGCTGACTTTTGCTCTGAGTGCGGAGCTGATGTTGTAAAGGAAAATTCTGCTTTATCAAGTGGCATAACTGAAGGATTTAATTTTGATGCTCTTGGCTCAATATCCGCAGTTGCCACCGAGCAATTATATTCTCAAAACGGCTTTGAGGTTGAGAATGGCGTTTTAGTTGGATATACAGGCAAAAAAAGAAGCATTACAATTTTTGGCTCTATTGAGGAAATTTACGATAGTGCGTTTGAGGGTAATCAAACAATTACCTGCGTTGAGATTGAGGAAGGGGTTAAGAGCATAGGAAGAAAAGCGTTTGCCTCATGCTCATCTCTTATTGAAATCTCTATTCCTGCAAGCTGTAAAATTATTTATACCGATACATTTAAAAATACATCTCTTAACACCCTTATTTTAGGCTCTACCTTCTATAAGGAAAGCGTTATTAAGGCTTGCTTAAGTGATAAGGCTCAAAGCAGAGCTGACCTTGTAAGCATTAAGGATTTCGTTACAGAATGTGATGGCAAATCAAGAGTTAACATTGTGGGCATTGAAAATGCTATTTTAGGCAAAATCAAAGAGGAAGAGGACAAAATAGCCGAGGAAAAGCGCAAGGAACAAGAACGCATAGAGGCTGAAAGAAGGCGCAAAGAGGAAGAGGAAAGAAACTCAATATATAGTCAGTATAATGCAGGAACAGAGCATTCCTTTGGCTCCTACAATCACGGAACCTCGACACAAAGCATTAAATGGATTGTTCTTGAAAGAAACGGAAGTAAGGCACTTTTAATTTCCAAATATATTATTGACAGACAAAAGTTTAACGAAAGCGCTGAAGCAACCACTTGGGAAAGGTCATCTATTCGTAATTGGCTCAATAACTATTTTTATAAAATTGCTTTTACTGATGCGGAAAAAAGCAAGATTTTAACTACCGCTTTGAAAAATACGCCAAATCAACAGCACGGTACAAGTAGCGGTAATGATACAAACGACAAAATATTCTTGTTAAGCGCTGATGAAGTTCAAAAATACTACAAAACCTTTAATGAAACAAAATGTCAAGTAACATTATTTGCAAAGAACAACGGTGCATACTGCGATGGCGCATACTTCGGCTATTGGTGGCTTCGTACCGCAGGACAGTTTCCACAAAATGCATCATATATTTTCTATACCGGTGGCATCTCTCAAATGGGCTACGATGTTACAGGAACAATTTTCGGCGTCCGCCCTGCAATGTGGATTAGCTTGGATTAAGCCAAATTGCAGCTAAATTTGCGCATGCAAATTTAATTTAGCTTCACGAAGTGAAATTTCGCTATTGCATAGCAATAATTTCGCTACAAGGCATAGCCTTGTAATTTAGCTAAAACTAAATCAATAACAAATCTCGCTGACTGCTAACGGCTAACCGCTGACTGCTGGGAGCGACTAAAAGGAGCAAACCAAATGAAAAACTGTCCAAATTGCAAATTTGCGATTAGCGATACCGCAAAATTTTGCAGAAATTGTGGATTTAATATAAAAAAATATGAGGAAGAAAATGCCGATATTTATTGCGAGGAATGTGGTGTAAAAATTCCGTTAGGTAGCTCATTTTGTGAGGAATGTGGCTTTAAGCTTGATACAAATAATGCGAGTGCGTCAAGCGCAGGCTTTGATTTTGGTGCGATTGACAATATATCCACCGTTGCAACTGAACAATTATACGAGCAAAACGGCTTAAAGGTTGAAAACGGAGTTTTAGTTGAATATGTTGGCAAGAAAAGAAATGTAGTTATCCCTGGCACAATAGAGGAAATTTTTGATGGTGCATTTGAAGAAAATGAGTACATAACCAATGTAGTTATTGAAGAGGGAGTACAGGTCATCGGCGCAAGCGCATTTGCCTTTTGTACCCATCTGACAAGTATAGAAATACCAAAAAGTGTAACATTAATTGACAATAGTGCGTTTAACGGTTGCATAAATCTTAAAAGCATAGAAATACCAAATAGCGTAACGACAATCAGAGAAAGTACGTTTGACGGTTGCACAAACTTAACAAGCATAGAAATACCAAGTGGTGTAACGACAATCGGCGATTATGCGTTTAATAGTTGCACAAGCTTAACAAGTATAGAAATACCAAGTGGTGTAACATCAATCGGAGAGGGTGCGTTTTGTGGTTGCACAAGCTTAACAAGCATAAAAATACCAAGTGGTGTAACGACAATCGGCGATTATGCGTTTTACGGTTGCACAAGCTTAACAAGCATAAAGATACCAAGTGGTGTAATGACAATCGGCGGTTATGCGTTTTACGGTTGCACAAGCTTAACAAGTATAGAAATACCAAGCGGTGTAACGACAATCGGCAATGATGCGTTTTGTAATTGCACAAGCTTAACAAGCATAGAAATACCAAATAGCGTAACAACAATCAACAGCTGGGCGTTTCGTAATTGCACAAGCTTAACAAGCATAGAAATACCAAATAGCGTAACAGAAATCAACAGCTGGGCATTTCAAAATTGCACAAATCTAAAAACTATTAAAATGTCAAGATATTGTAACTGTGGTGACAGTTGGAATTACAATTGCCCTGCGGAAGTAATTTATATAGACTAACAAGGCGGACAGTAAATTTTAATTAGTGAATTTACTGCGCGTAGTAATATTACAAACAAAATCAATAATCTAACCTCGCTGACTGCTAACGGCTAACCGCTGACGGCTGTTTTGCGACTAAAAGGAGCAAAACCAATGATAGATACATACATAGAAATACTAAACGAGGAGCTACTTGTAGCCATGGGCTGTACTGAGCCGATTGCTATTGCATATGCATCATCTGTTCTTCGTAATATGTTAAAGGACAACCCTAAAAGGATAAAGGCATGCTTTAGCGGTAACATAATAAAGAATGTTAAGAGCGTTATTGTGCCTGCAACAGGTGGAATGCATGGACTTAGTGCCGCTATTTGTGCGGGAATTATTGCCAATGCTCCCGATAAAAAGCTTGAGGTTTTATGCTCCCTTAAAAAAGAGGATGCGGACAAAATCAAGTCCTATCACGATACGGTAGAAATTGAAATTTACGAAATTGAAACCGATGAAGCATTTGAGGTTGATTTACAAGCAGATGGAGCAAGAGTGCATTTTGCAAAGCGACATACAAATATTACTCTTGCGGAGTGTAACGGAAAAGACTATACGGACAAGTATTCAGGCGGACAAAACGACACGGTTATAGGCGAGAGCGTTGACCGTTCCTCACTTACAGTTGAGAAAATTATAGAATTTGCCGACACCGTTGATATTGAGAGGGTGCGCCCGCTTATTGAAAGACAAATTGACTTAAATATGGCAATAGCCAAGGAAGGCATAAATAACGAATGGGGCGCTTGTATCGGTAAAACACTCCTAAACGGTGGCACAGATACAAGAATTAGAGCAAGAGCATTTGCGGCAGCAGGAAGTGATGCAAGAATGAGCGGCTGCGAAATGCCTGTTTGCATAATTTCAGGTAGCGGAAATCAAGGTATGACCGCCACAATTCCTGTGGTAATATATGCAAAGGATATGGGCGCAACAAGGGAGCAGTTAATTCGCGCGCTGCTTGTGTCCGACTTAATAACCATTCACCAAAAAACAGGTATCGGCTGTCTTAGTGCATATTGCGGAGCAATTAGTGCAGGCTGTGGAGCAGGCTGCGGCATAGCATATCTAAACGGTGGCAAATATCACGAAATTGCACATACTCTTGTAAATGCAGTAGCAATTCTATCCGGAACAATTTGCGATGGAGCAAAGCCATCATGCGCGGCAAAAATTGCAATGGCAGTTGAAGCAGGAATTTTAGGCTACGAAATGATGAAAGCAGGCAGAGAATTTATGGGTGGCGATGGTATCGTTGTCAAGGGCGTTGAGAACACCATAAAGAATGTAGGCAGACTTGCCAAAGAGGGCATGAGTGAGACGGACAAGGCAATTATCCGCCTCATGTTAGAATCAAAATAGCAGCCAGCCGCCAGCCGCCAGCGGTTAGCGCACCGAAGGTGCATATCGCGTGATTGCTTGCAATCACATATCGCTACGAAGCAACGCTACGTTATATCGCTATTTTGCGGAGCAAAATTATCTCGTTCTGCGAAGCAGATAGTAAGCACACCTTTGGCGTAATGATATACAATCCTGTGGATTGATGATATACACGCTACGCGCTATTATGGTTAGATAAATCAATAATCAAATATCGCTAACCGCTGACGGCTGACAGCTATTTTCCGACCGAAGGGAGAAAAACATGGAGCTTATAATAGAAAATAACGAATTAGTAAAGTACATTGAGTCTGAGGATGACAAAATATTAAATATTCCTGAGGGAGTAACTGTTATTAAGGAAGAAGCATTTGACCATAATGTAATGTATGTAAGGGAGATTACCTATCCAAGCACTCTTGAAAAAATAGAGGACTATGCAACGGGTGGAGCGCTTTGGGTTGAAAAAATTGACCTACCTGAAAAATTGACCGATATTGGAGCGGGCGCGTTTTTTGAGTGGCTTAACCTTAAAAAAATAACCTTGCCCTATGGCGTTAAAAAAATATCAACTGAAATGTTTGGTATGTGTGAGGATTTAGAGGAAATATCTAAGCCTGACACGGTAGAGGAAATAGAGCATAGCGCCTTCTATCATTGCATAAATTTAAAATCTATTGACTTAACGGGAGTTAAAAAAATCGGCGTTTACGGCTTTTGGTGCTGTATGTCATTAACTGAAATTGATATGCCCGATACTGTAACCGTGATTGATGATTGCGCATTTGAGGAATGCTCAGGGGTTACCAAGCTGAAATTATCAAGCAATCTTGAAAAAATAGGCGAATATACATTCTGGGGCTGTACCTCACTAAAGACGGTAGAAGTGCCAAAAAGCGTAAAATCAATAGGTAAGGGCGCATTTGGCGGATGCACATCTCTTACTGAAATAAGAGTGCCAAAGCGTTGCCGCCTAAAGTGGGGCTGGAAAAAAGGGACTAACGCGCGCGTTGTGCGCTATTAGTGGTCAGCGAAAGGACAATCCTTCCACCGCAAATGCGGTCCCCCTCCCTTTACACAAGGGAGGCTATGTCAGTGGTCAGCGAGATTAGGTCATTGATTTATTTTACAAACACCAATACAATTTAACCAAAAATAAGAGAAAAAATGAAAAAACAACAAAGAAAAGAACCGTTTTTCCATATTCAAAATGGAGTTTTAATAAACTACATGGGCAATGAAGCCGATGTAATAATTCCTAATACCGTTACTGAAATTGGCAATGAAGCGTTTGAAGGCTGTACAGAAATTGAAAGCGTAAAAATACCAAGCGGAGTAACGAAAATAGGCGAAAGAGCTTTTTCCGGTTGCTCAAATTTAACAAATGTAGAAATACCAAGCACCGTATCAGTAATAGATAGGTGGGCGTTTGAGAATTGTACAGGCTTAAAGGAAATAAATTTACCAAATAGCGTAACTGAGATTGGCTTGAGTGCATTTAGTGGTTGTAATTGTCTTGAATTTATAGAGATACCAAAATGCGTAACTACAATACCTGCTTATACATTTTTCAAATGCTCATCACTTGAAATTGTAGCTTTACCTCCAAGCTTAAAGGAAATA
This sequence comes from Eubacteriales bacterium, assembly GCA_045127235.1. Lineage (GTDB taxonomy): Bacteria > Bacillota > Clostridia > Oscillospirales > CAG-272 > RGIG2000. The sequence goes on along the minus strand of JBGVPY010000100.1, from coordinate 15,900 downwards.
AGATCCTTTGCATTTTATGATTGCCCAAAGCTTACAACAATAGAAATACCAAGGGACTTAGAATATTTAGCATCTGATGCATTTAATGAGAGCAAAAATCTTGATGAGGTAATCATAGATAAGGAAAATCAACATTACATAATAGAAAACGATATAATTTACACAAAGGACAAAAAAACCTTGGTTTTATGTCTTGAGGGAACACAAAGAAAGCACATTTCAGTACCTAACGGAGTAGAAGCAATTGGCGAAAGCGCGTTTTCTAACTGTGAAAATATTGAAGCAATTGAGTTGCCCGATAGCGTAACTAAGATAGGCGGCTGTGCATTTGCAAACTGCACAGGTCTAACAGAAATATATTTACCACCTTATATAACTGAAATAGGCGGAAGCGCATTTTCCGAATCAAGTCTTAGAAGCATCTATGTGTGTGGAAATTATTCCGTTGATGACCGCTGCTTAGGATTTTGTAGCGCAACCGTTCGTTATAAGAATACAGCCCGCGGATGATTACATGCGACCTTAGGTCAATTCCATGCAATGCTTTGCATTGATTCCATACAGCCTTTGGCTGATTCCATACAACCTAACGGTTGATTCCATACACGCTACGCGTGATTATAACTAGATAAATCAATAACAAATCTCGCTAACCCTTAGGCTCACTCCGGGAGGGAGCTGTCAGCAGAGCTGACTGAGGGAGAACGCGAAACAAATTAAATCTATAAACTAACCTCGCTAACAGCTAACGGCTGACATGTCTGCTTCGCAGAGCGATATAGCGCACTGCGTACGCGCGATATAGACCACGCTTCGCACGGTCGCGATATAACCGAATAAATTCTTCGGTCGCGATATGCTTTCGCCAAGCGAAAGCGCGATATGCATCTTCGGTGCGTGCTGACTGCTAATGGCTAACCGCTGTTACGCGAAGCGAACCAAATCAATCAATAACAAATCTCGCTAACAGCTAACAGCTAACGGCTGACCGCTGTTTTGCGACTAAAAGGAGCAAAACTAATGACTAACGCACAAAAAATAAGCAGCTATTTAGAGCTATCAAGCATGATTGATGCAAAGGAAAGAGAGATACCCTCAAAGGAGAGGGAGTATCAAGCTCAATTTCATGGAACATACGAAAAGCTAAAAAGAGAGCTAAGCGGATACTTTTCTAAAATTAAGCCAACAGTTGAAACAATATGCGGCATTTATAAAACAAAGGTAGCTATAAGAAACAATAAAATTGCGCTAAGCGAAGGAATTTTATGCTGTGAATATACAGCGTTCAATGCGCCCGAGGCAGCTATCAAGCTTGGTAGCGAGGCAATAAAGCTTCTTGCTATGATAGTGCAGAAAAATAATGTTGATACAAATCTTCGCGAGTTTGCAAGGCGCTATAATACTGTTGTTGATATTTACATAAACATAGATAGCTTAAAGGCTCAAGGCGTTAAGCTTTCTGTGGATGAGCTTAAGCGAGATATAAACGAGCTAAAATTAAAGAAGCAAGCATTATGCGCAAGTCAAGCTGAGTTTAACCAAATGGTAAATCAAGTGGCCTCCAACAGCGACCAAATCCGTTCAAGCGTTATTATCAATGATAAGATTGAATTTAAAGGCGGATATGATAGCGATATTGTTATCCCTGTGGCTTATGAGGGAATAGATGGCTCTGTGCTTGGTCGCCAAGGGGGAGTTTACCTTTCAGCACTTAATTGGTGCTTAAATAAGGATGGCTTCTTAGTGCTTAGAAAATCAAAGGACAACGATGGTCTTAGCGAGCTATCATTAGTTGCAAACAACGCAGTTTTGCAATTCCTTTTTGCGTACCCACAGCTTAGCAAGAGAGTTCTTTTATGCGATGGCTATTCAACTCCGGAAATTACAACGCTTGCAGGAAGCTTAAGAGATAACGCTCCCGTATTATTCTTTGAGGGCGACCAAAGAGTTAAAAACTCAAAGGAGGATATAAGAGCCTCAATAACTCAATTAAACAAAACAATCAACGAAAGAATAATGCTTTTAGGTCAATCAAGATACGAAAGCATTTTAGAATATAATAAGCAAAATCAGGACAACCCTCAGCCTATTATTTTGGCTGTATTAAACGGTTATCCATCAAAATACGAGGACGCTTACGATGATATTTCAAGCGTGCTTAGTAACGGCAAGCGTGCAGGCGTATTCTTCTTAATCATTGAAAGCACAGAGACAGATGAGGATTCAAGATACTACACTAAGCGTTTGCCAAGCCTTGATAACCTTACTAAGAATATTGTAACCGTTAAGTGCCAAGGTGGCAGAATGGCGTTGATTTATAATGGAAAATATTATCATTGGGACACTCGTGGACCAAGCTATAATGTAAGAAATATTCTTTCTGCATTTAAGTCAAGCGAGAAAACAGGTAGCGATAAAACCGTTTACCTTGATAGCATTATTGAAAATGAAAGCTTTGCTTCCTCAAAAAGAAGAACATCATTTTCAAAGAACCTATCTATTCCTATCGGTAAAAAGGGAGCAGCTCCTATTAGCATTGAATTAAGAGCCGACTCCTCAACTGCGCATATGGCGGTAATCGGTACAACGGGTTCAGGTAAAACTGCATTTATTAACTCACTTGTTTTATCTGCATGTAAGCATTATTCCCCTGATGAATTAGAGCTTCACATGATGGTTATGACAAAGGGCGACTTCGTTGTATTTAAGGATAACGGACTTCCACACCTAAAGACAGTAGTAACAGGAAATGACACATTATCTGCAAACGATATTCTTGACTTTTTAAATAACGAAATGAGCCGTAGAACAGCGGTTATGAAAAATCAGGATATTTATGTATATAACCAAACGGCACAAAAGAAAATGCCAAGATGCGTTGTTATCATTGATGAGTTTTCCGAGCTTGTTAAGGAAAGCGATGAAGCAATTAAGCAAATTGAAAAGATTGCACAAATGGGCCGTTCCTTCGGTATCAGCCTTATTGTTTCATCAACTGTTTTCCCTGTGGAAACTAATGCAATTAAGCACCTTTTCGGTAACAGAATTGAATTTAAGTCAGGCGAAAATGCAGGGCAGCTTATTCCTGAGGCATCTGAAATGCAAAGCACGCTAGTTGGTAGCAAGGGTCTTTGCTTCTACTCAAACGGTGGAAGCATATCAACTGTTAAGGTAGCATACTCCGAGGAGGGCGAAAAGCTCAAAGCCCACATAAATAGCGTAAAAGCAAAATACCCATCTCACAAAATGGAGCTTCAAAGCGAAATTAAAGCACAAAGAGTTGAGAGGGACTCTGATGCTCCATTTACCGTTCGTAACGCCGCACTAGCATACGATGAGGAAGGCGTTTTAAGAACACGCTTAGGTAAAGCGTACCTTACAAATAAGAGCGTTGAATTCCCATTTGATTCATCAAATAATACACTCTTTATTTTCGGACACTTCCTTGAAACAAAAGCTATTGAAGCCGCTTTAATTAAGGATACCCTTGCATTATCTAAGGATATTGATAATACCACAGCGTATTATATCAATCTTAACAAAAATAACGCACTTCGCCGCCATGATAACATAATGAAGCGCCTCCGCGACGCTTGGGAAACAAGCGGCAAGGTGGCATACGGGGACAATGATTCCGTTGAGGATATAATGGAAGAATTAAAGTCCATTATTGATGAAAGAGAAACAGATATGGATAGCGAGATTTATCCAATTTTAGTTGTTATGACAAAGGCTGATGAATACTTAGCCGATGATGATAAGCGCGATGAATTAAAGGAGCTTATGGATAAGGGCAAGGAAAATAATATTTACTTTGTAGTTCAATGCACCGAATATCCACGCTTCTTTGGCGTAAAGGATATGATTGAAAGCGCGATTATATTGCCTGACAGAGTAGTTGGCACAGATGAGGGCTATTCCTCAGCTCAGCTTTGTGCAGCATTTGAGGAAATGGCGGCAAGCCAAACACCAAGAGGCACAAAGCTTCTAAGAAATGCCACTTCCAGCGCACTACATCCAAAGCTACACCTACTTTGCATAAAAAATAAATTTACTTTATTTATCCCATACGATAATAGCGAAGGCTACCTAAAAAGCATAGTAGATTGAGCGACGCTCAATCTACTAGCCGTCAGTGGTCAGTGGTCAGTGATCAGCAGATTACATTATTGATTGAAATTAACGATATAAAAAGTAAAGAACGCTTTGCAGAGAATGTGTTGAAAATCAGCGATTAGCTATCCAGCTGACCACTGACCACTAGCCACTGACCACTGTAAAGCAAAGCGAACCCAAAGGAGAGAAAAATGGATTTTGAAATAAGTGATAATATTTTATTTGGATACAAAGGTAACGCAGAGCATGTGGTTATACCATACGGTGTTACCGCTATTCGTAGCAATGCATTTGCATATTGTGAAACAATGAAAAGCGTAGAAATACCAAGCACCGTTACGGAAATTGACGAATACGCATTTAGTGGCTGTTCAAGCTTAAAGAGTGTAGAAATACCGGGTGGTGTTAAGCTTATTGGCGAAGGCGCGTTTGGACATTGCAGCAACTTAGAAAGTGTAAAAATGCAAGATGGCGTTAAGAATATTTTCAAATTCGCTTTTAGCGGCTGTGTAAACTTAAAAAATGTAGAAGTACCAAGCAGCGTTTGGATAATTAACGATTATGCATTTTACTTATGCAGAAATCTACAAACCATTTATATACCAAAGGACTGCTATTGCCACAGCAAGTGGAACGAGGAGTCTCCTGCTACGGCTATTAGATATTAAACAAAGATCCAAAGCTATCGATTATTAAATCGCAAAGGAGCAAAAATGGATTACGAAAAGGAAAAAGCCAAGATGATTGAAGAAGCTGAAAAGAGCTTAATTACCATTGATGGCGTTATATACGATAAAAGATTTAACGATTTAGTCAGCTACCCTAAGAGTAAAGAAAAAGAGGAATTTGTAGTCCCCGATGGAACTGTAAGCATAAGACAAAACGCGTTTACAGAGGTGGAAAATCTTAAACGAATTGAAATGCCAAGCTCCGTTGTTCGTATAGGCGAGCGCGCTTTTTATAAAAGCAAGATAGAAACGGTAATTCTTTCCGATAACATTGAAATTATTGAAAAAAGCGCATTTGAGCATTGCAAGGAATTAAGTACAATAAATATTCCAAAAAATATAGATGAAATATGCATTAGCGCATTTAGCTGGTGCGAAGCCTTAAAGGAAATTTCCTTGCCAAGAGGACTTGACAAAATAGGCGCAGGCGCATTTTCATTTTGCTCTAAGCTAGAGCGCGTAATTATTCCCGAAACCGTTTACGAGCTTGGGAATAACGCGTTTTCTGGCTGTAAGTCCTTAAAAAACGCCGTAATTACAAATAATGTTAAAAAAATAGGCGATTACGCTTTTTCAAATTGCTACCAGCTTGAAATGGTAGATATTTATGAGGGCGTAAGTGAAATAGGCAGCTTCGCATTTGCAGATTGCACATCACTTACCGATATAAAAATACCAAAAACCGTTACAAAAATCGGCTACGGCGCATTTGCCGGCTGTATCAATTTAAAATATGTAAAAATCCCCAAGGATAAAAATTACGACACCAAATGGACCATAGACTGTCCCGATGAAACGAGAATCATTTATTATTGATGCGATATAGCATCAATAATAAATGATTAGTAGCCAGTAGCCAGCAGCCAGCAGCTACAAAGGCGAACAAATCAAATCTCGCTGGCAGCTAACAGCTAACCGCTGACGGCTGTGAGCAAAGCGAACAAATCAAATCTCGCTGACTGCTGACGGCTGACGGCTAACTGCTGTGAGCGTAGCGAACCATAAAGGAGCAAAACCCATGAAAACATGTCCCAAATGCAATGCTGAACAAGCAAAAAGAGCAAGATTTTGCAATCAATGTGGCACTAAGATAAGCCAAAATGACAATGCAAGCTTTGAAATTATAAATGACTGTTTAATTCAAGATAAAACGCTATATAAATATGTGGGCAAGGAAAAGAATGTAAAAATCCCACAGGGAGTAAGCATAATTGGCGAAAAAGCATTTATGGGTGTTAGTATATCATCCGTAGAAATCCCTGACACCGTTACCGAAATTAAAAGGGAAGCGTTTTACTTAACGAATATAACGGAGATAAAATTGCCAAGCAATTTAGCATATATAGGCGATAGCGCATTTGCTAACACCAAATTAAAAGATGTGGAAATCCCTGCAAGCATAACGGATATGGGAGAGAGCGTATTCTATTCCTGCAAGGATTTAAAATCAATCAAATTACCAAGCACCATGACTAAAATAAGCAAAAAAATGTGTTGGTGTTGTGGTGGATTAGAAGCGGTTTATATTCCCGATAGCGTAGTATCTATTGGCATCTGTGCATTTGACTGTTGTGCATCATTATCTACGGTATCATTACCAAAAAATCTTAAAATAATTGAGGAAGATGCATTTTCAACCTGCACCTCTTTAAAAAAGCTATCACTTCCATACGGAGTTACTGAAATTAAATCGGGCGCATTTAGCGGTTGCACATCCCTTAAGGAAATCAATCTTCCAAATACAATAACGGTGCTTGGAGACGCAGTATTTCAGGATTGCGAAAAATTAAAAACAGTTACATTGCCAAGCGAAATTAAGGAAATAGAGTTTTATGCATTTATGGACTGTAAATCATTAACCTCTATTGTAATTCCTGAGGGAGTAACAGAAATAAATATCGGCGCATTTGACGGATGCGAGTCCCTTAAAGAAATAACTATTCCCAAAACCGTAAAAACCATTGCACATAACGCATTCAAAGGCTGTAAGTCCTTAAACGAAATAAAGATAAGCAAGGACTGTGTGATAATGTTTGGCAGTTATAACAGAGGCTCTTTAAAGGTTACCCGTTATTAAGAGAGGGGGATAAAAATGAAAATTTGTACTAAATGTCATTTTATACAAGATGAAAATGCAAAATTCTGCGACCAATGCGGCATTATGCTTATAGATGAAGTAATTACATATACCGAGGAAGAAATAAGCGCGGAGCTTGAAATAAAAAGCAACACGCTCATGCGCTATAATGGCAAAAGAGAGCATGTTGTAATACCAAGCATATTTAATAGAATTGGCGTTAATGCTTTTGCAGGAAACGAGAATTTAAAATCAGTTATCATTCCCGAGGGCATTACAGAAATAATGAGCGGAGCATTTGCAGGCTGCGCTGAGCTAAGAGATGTAAAGCTTCCATCTACTTTAACTATGATAGGAGCAGGCGCATTTCAAGATTGCACCGCGCTAAAATATATAGACCTTCCAGAAGGCTTAACTAATATAAATCCATATGCATTTTATGGATGTAATAGCGTAACCGAACTTGAAATTCCCGTAAATGTACGCCGTATAGGCTCATGTGCATTTGGTGGCTGTATTGCCCTTGAAAATGTATATTTTAATGCAGACCTAGTAAAAAAGACAGGCGAAAGAGGCGAAATCTTTAAGGATAGCGGCTTAATAAACGGAATTAAGGTCGTTATCGGCAAGGATGTAAGAGAAATTCCCGCATTTCTCTTTGCCACAGAAATTAATTACTGGGGCAAGCGTGAAATTATAAATGTTGTCAGCGTAGAATTTGAAGAAGGCGGAAAATGCACCGTAATACGAGAGGGCGCATTCCAAAACTGTACTAAGCTGAAAGAAATTAACCTTCCAAATGGACTTATAGAAATTCAAGATTTTGCATTTCATAATTGCCCATTAAAGGAAGTAAAATTACCCGAAAGCGTAACGCGCGTAAGCGATATCGCGTTTAAATAATCTTAAAGCAAAATTATAAATGAAATCAACAATCAAACCTCGCTGACCACTATATACAACCTGCGGTTGATTCCATGCGACCTTTGGTCGATTCCATGCAATGCTTTGCATTGATTCCATACAATCTAACGGTTGATTCCATACACGCTACGCGTGATTATGGTTAGATAATTCAATAATCAAATCTCGCTGACGGCTAACCGCTAACCGCTGACGGCTGTTTTGCGACTGAAAGGAGCAAAACCAATATGAAAAAATGTCCAAAGTGCCAAGCACAATTAGTAGATAACGTAAAATTCTGCTACGAATGTGGCTGCAAGCTAAGTGATAGCGTAAGCGCACCACAAAACACAAACGATGATTTTCCACCAATGTTCACAGGCTTTAATAGCTCATTTGACTTTGATGAGCCAAAAAATGATACCGCAAGCGACACATCCTTCGGCTCATTTGATTTTTCAAGCCTTGGAATTGACAACGATGATGAGGATGACTACACTCCGCCTATCCCAAAAAGCACCTTCACACCATCATATGATGACGGCGTAATTGATAGCGGACTTAAAATCAAAAATGGCGTGCTTTTAGAATATACAGGCAGAAGCACGAAAGTAACTATTCCATCTACCGTAACTAAAATCGCCGATGAAGCATTTTATATGAACGATTTCGTTGAAAGCGTAATCGTGGGCACAAATGTAAAGGAAATCGGAGACGATGCATTTACCGAATTTAAAAATTTAAGAATGGTATCACTTTCTGAGGGACTTAAAAAAATTGGTAGGGGTGCATTCAGTTTTAACGAAAGACTGACAGTAATAGATATTCCAAGCTCAGTAACCGAAATTGGCGAAAATGCTTTTGAAAATACAGGAGTAAAAAGCGTAGTTATTCCAAAGGGCGTTGAACTTGTGAGCGAGGAAGCGTTCAGAATTTGCTATGATCTAAAAAAAGTAACAGTAAGCGAGGGCGTAAAAACTATCGGAACAAACGCATTTGAGCTTTGTGAAAGCTTAACACAAATAAGCCTTCCAAGCACATTAAGAACAATTGAGCACGGCGCATTTGCAAGAACGGGAATATCAACCATCACCTTGCCTGAGGGGCTTTACGAAATAGAAGGCTATGTATTCTTTGAATGTTTAAACCTTAGAGAAATTAAAATTCCAAAATCCGTAAAGAAAATAGAGGGCAATGCTTTCGTAAGCTGTGATAATCTCAAAAAAATTTATGTTCCTCGCCACTTGAATTTCGATTACGAAGACTCAGAAATTGATGCACAGATAATCTATTATTAATGCGAACTTTCGTATTAATGATAGATGCCAGCCGCTAGCAGTTAGCGGTTAGCAAGGTAACATTTTAACAGGTTTACAAACAAATAGTTAATAAAAAATCAATAAACTAATATCGCTAACTGCTATCAGCTAACCGCTGACAGCTGTTTGCACCGAAGGGAGCAAAAACACATGAAATTCTGTCCAGAATGCGGAACCAAACTTATAAGCCAAAAATTCTGCCACGAATGTGGCTGTAATATTGCCAACTTTTTAGGCGATAGCGGAGCTTCAAGCTTTGGCTCAAGCAATAATTTTAACACAAACAACAACTCAAATATCAATTCAAATAGCTTCGGCTCATTTGGCTCATTTGACTTTTCAAGCATTGAAAATGAAGCGAAAACTCAATTAAATGCAGAAAAGGAAAAGGAAAACTTTTATAGAAATGCCGAGGTTAAAGGCACAACCTTAGTAAAATACAAAGGAAGCGAGGAAGAGGTAAATATTCCTGAGGGAATTACCACTATTGCCAATAGCGCGTTCTATAATGCTTCTGCAAAAACAATAAGAATACCAAAAACCGTAACTAAAATTGAGGAAGTATCCTTATACTCAAAATGCGCCGAAGGATACGAGGTTGATATTGCCAATAACACCTATAAGAGCGTTGACGGCGTAGTTTACTCTAAGGACGGAAGAACATTAGTTCAATTCCCAAATGGCAGAAGCGGCTATTACGATATGCCAAACGATGTAGAAAAGGTATGCCAGTCTGCTATTTCAGGTTGCACAAAGCTAACGGGGCTTAATCTTTCCAATAGACTTACATACATAATTCCGCATATGTTCTGTGGAACAGCATTCAGCACCTTGAATATTCCAAGCAGCGTTACAACAATCGGCAATAACGCGTTTGAAATGTGTACTGCGCTTTCAAGCATTACAATTCCGGGCAATGTATCAGTAATTGAGGATAATGCATTTTCATGCTGCTATAATTTAAGAACAGTAACTCTTAGCGAGGGCGTTACAAGAATGGGCAATTATGCATTCTTTAACTGTAATATGCTATCAAGCGTAACGCTACCATCAACACTTAATGAAATAGGCGCCCGTGCATTCCAGCAATGCGAATCACTTTCAAGCATTACAATTCCAAGAGGCGTGCAAACTGTAAAATATGGCGCGTTTGGATACTGCTCTTCACTTAGAAATGTAACACTTGAAGAGGGCGTAAGAACCATTGAAGCAGAAGCGTTTAATAACCATGCATTAAAGAGCGTAAAAATTCCGCAAAGCGTGCAATCCATAAGCGATAGCGCATTCCCAAGAAATGTTGGTTTCTCCGGTGGCGGCTTTAAAATGTATGTACCCCGTGGCAGAAGATACGGTCTTGATACCTACGGCAGAGAGTTTATAGACTATTAAGGCTCGCTACGCTCACAGCCGTCAGCATTTAGCGGTCAGCTGTCAGCAAGGTTACATTTCAACCAACTTACAAATAGGTATTTATCGAATATAAATCATTAAACAAATCTCGCTAACCGCTATCAGCTAACCGCTGACAGCCGGGAGTGACTAAAAGGAGCAAAACCAATGAAGAATTGTCCAAAATGCAACGCAAGCATAAGCGACACCGCAAAATTTTGCGTAAAATGCGGATTTAATATTAAAAAGCACGAGGAAGAATCAAGCAAGGAATATTTTTGCGCTGAATGTGGCACAAAATTCTCAGGCGGAACATTCTGCCCCGAATGTGGCTACAATGTAGCTGGCGATTTAGGAAACGAAGAGCAGTTACCAGCGGATAGTGGGCTTAATATCGACATTTCCGAAATTAGCCAATTAGCAGAAAAACAGCTTTTTGAAAAGGAAGGCTTTACCGTTGATAACGGCGTTTTGATGAAATATTCTGGCAACAAAAGGAGTATAGTTGTCCACGATGTTGAGGAAATCTACGATGAAGCTTTTAAAAATAACCAACTAGTAACCTTTGTTGAAATAAATGAAGGCGTTAAAATTATAGGCAAAAAAGCATTTGCCAACTGTAAGTCTCTTGTAAAAATCAATATTCCATCATCCTGCGAAAAGGTTTATGAGGACACCTTTGAGGGAACTAACATTGAAGCGCTTATTTTACCCGAATTTAACAAGGAGCTTGTTAAGGGAGCATTAAGCGTTGTCGCTCAAAAATATTTTGATTTTTCTAATATTGATAAGTATGTTTATGAGAAAGACGGAAAATCAATAGTTGAGTTAAAGAAGGTAGAGAATGTTGCTTTAGAAAACAAAGCGGCTGAGGAAAAGCGCATAGCCGAGGAAAAACGAATAGCTGAGGAAAAGCGTAAAGAAGAAGAAAAGCGCGTAGCCGAGGAAAAACGAATAGCTGAAGAAAAACGCAAAGAAGAGGAAAAGCGCATAGCCGAAGAAAAACGCAAGGCTGAAGAGGCGGAAAAGCAAAGAAAAGCTGCAGAGCTTAAAATAAAAAAACAGAAAGAAAGCTTTGAAATATTAGACGGCGTACTGATTAAATATAAGGGTAATGACGAAGAGGTAACAATTCCCGACGGTGTTACTGTTATAGGCAGAGAGGCGTTTGCGAACGCAAATAAAACAAAAACGGTAATTATGCCGGATAGCGTAGTAAAGATAGAAGAATCAGCGTTTGTAGTTATTCATTGTGGCAGAGCAGAAAGTAGCTTAGTAAAGATTGTTTTATCTGAAAACTTAACTTATATTGGAAAAACCGCTTTTTCAAATTGCAGAAATTTAAGATTCATCAATTTACCAAATAAGCTTGAATATATTGGACAGGGAGCGTTTTATGGGTGCATGTCCCTTGATAATATTGCTATTCCTAATAGCGTTACCAATATAGGAGAAGATGCTTTCAGAGATTGCAATAATTTAGTAAGTATAACAATACCGGAAAGTGTAAAAACATTGCCTGACCGTGTGTTTTATGGATGCACGGGCCTAATGAATTTACAAATATCAGAGGGCGTGAAGCGAATAGGATCCTGTGCTTTCTATGGCTGTGTTACTTTAGAAAGCGTAACTATTCCACAAAGCATTGATGAAGTGAATCAATATGCGTTTTGGGAATGCAGACATCCAACGGTAAAAATACCCACGGGTAAAAGCCATGGATGTTTGAAAGATGTAAGAGTAATAAGTTATTAAAGTGAAAATATGGGGGACGGGGGCGTGTCTGCTGTCGCAGAGCGAAACCCACCAAAGGTGAACTAAATAGCCTTACTATCGCAAGGTAGCGAAATACGATAACTTTATATTCAAACAAAATACAACGCAAAGCATTGCGTTAAATAAATTGATAAACTAACCTCGCTAACCGCTATCGGCTAACCGCTGACAGCTGTTTTGCGACTGAAAGGAGCAAAACCCCATGGCTTATAAAATAGAAGTTGATGAGGTAGGTAACTACATAGAATACCTACGAAAATTTAAGAAAAAGCTTGAAAGTGAGCTTTTACAATTTGAAAAGGATTTAAAAAACGCCCACGAGTTTTGGGACGATAACAATTACGAGGAAACAATTAAGGCTAAGGAAATTGTAGCCAAGGAGCATAAAAAGCTAATTGATGCTATTGAAACATCACTTAAAAAGCTAAAGCAAATGCATATGGAATACGAAACTTACTTGAAGAGAGGTAAAAGATAATGCCTAACAGAATGATTAATAACTCAACACCGGCAGAGATGAAAAAAATCTCAAAGAAGATTGCATCTTACGCCGAATCGTTAAAAACAGATATGAAAAAGCTTCTCAACACCCACAGCTCAATGCATTCTAATTGGCAGGGCAAGCAATACGATGATTTTTCAAGAACCATTGAAGAGGTAAACGCCGTAATTGTAAAGCAAGCGGAAAGACTTGTTGAAATTTCCCACGATGTGCAAAGAGATGCAGAGCAGCTTGAAATTGCTATCAACACAGGCACGAGGTAATTTATGTCTAAATCAACCGTATCCGCATTAAAGGGCGAAATAAGCAAGCTTGAGAGGGAAGCTGGCGCAGTTTCATCAAATATGAGCGATGTGGAAAAGCAAATTTGGAGCGCAATGAACGATACAGTAGGTCAAAGCGCCCAGGAAAGCATTAAAAAAATCAAAACCGACTTTGATTATAATATGAATAAGGGCGCAAAGGCGTTAAAGGATGTGGCGGATAAAATTTCCGCAGGCTATGACCATCTAGCAACACAAGCAAACGCCGCGAATAATCTTATTCATCAGGCAGAGGATATTAAGAAAGGCTTAGGAAGCATATGAATGATGTAAAATTTGACTTAAATTCCATATCCTTTGTGCAAAAAAGCTCAAGCGGTCTTGACTCACATGTGGGCGATTGCGCTCATACCTTTGAAAGACTTTGCTCCACAGTTGAAGCGGAAAACGCTCACTTTCAAAACGATTGCCAACGAGAAATCAAAAAGGTCCATGAGGGTATAAACAGACTTCGCTCTGATATGAGAGAAATTGAAAATAAGAAAAAGGAAGCGCTAAGCCAAAAGCAAAAGGAGCAGCCAAGACCAAATCCGCCCTCAATTCCTGCAAACTGCACACCTGAGCAGAAAAACGCTATTGCCAAGGAATATCATCAAAGGGTAAGTCAGGTTGAGGAGCAAAATGCAAAAATCCGTAAAAGAAATCAAGAGATTGATGCATACGCAAAAAGATGCGACGAGGCGTTGCCTAAAATTGAGGAAATGATTGCCAAGCTCCAAGCCATAGAGGATACTATGCGAAAGGAGATTGCCACCGTTGCCGCAAGGGTATCCGAGCTTAGCTCTAAGGCGTATGCAATTAAAAACGAAAACAGATTTATCGTATCCTCCTGCGCGTCATTTAATCACGCTCTTGACAGAGCCTACGAAATGGCGTTAAGAATAGAAATGATGACCTCATATTCAAAGGGCGCAAGCTACGATATGTCAAGACAGTTTACTATTAAAAATACACATACCCATTTATCAAGCGGTAGCATTTTTGGTAGAGGAAACGCGTTTAGCACAACCACGTATGCAGCTGACGTGTCCTATGACCAAGCGGAAACAACGCATGAAACCCAATCGGTAAACGGCAATGGCGAAATCACAGTAACCGAAAAGAACGCGGACGCTTTCTTCAAAGCCATAAAAGGATATAAAAAGGTAGCCATGCCAAGTAGCAATATTCGTTTCCTAGGTGGCAAAGCGTTCAATGCTAAAATGGCAGACTTAGGCTATGCAAGGGGAACACAGCCAGATGGAAGCGTAATTGATAAAAATGGAATGATCCATTGGGAGAAGATATGACACAAATAGATATTAACGCTTTAGAAATGGAGCGCAACGAAATACTAAGCTTTTTTAAAAAACAGCTTGAAAAGTATCGCCAGCTCAAAAGAGAAATAGAAAAAGTTGAGTGGACAGACTCTAACTATGATAATATGGTAGATGCCATGAACCAAATAGGCAGCGCGCTAACAGAAGCAATCGGCACGCTGACAAACGGTTATAGCGCATACATAATTGATGATCTTATCCCTCTTGCCAAGGACTATATCGCAATAGCAAGAGAATTTCCAAAGTAATATAATAAATAGGAAGAAAACGTTGCGGTTTTCTTCCTATTTATTATATATAGTGGTCAGTGGTCAGTGGTCAGTGGTCAGTGGTCAGTGGTCAGCGGTCAGCGGTCAGCGGTCAATGGTTCGCTACGCGAACAGCCGCCAGCCGCCAGCCGTCAGCCGTCAGCAGTCAGCGAGATTTGCTCATTGATTTCTTGCACTATCCTATCATATTTTACAGCTATCGCCATCGCAGCCACTTGATTTGCTTTCCTCAATCATGGTATTAAGTGCTTCAAGGGCATCGCTAAGTCCGCCCACCTCATCAATAAGACCAAGCTTAACCGCCTCATATCCATCAATAACCGAGCCGGTGTCCGTTGCGATTTGCTCCGTTTCAAGCATAAGGGATTTTAATTTTTCGGGAGTGATTTTTGAATTGTCGCAAACGAACTTAATTATTCTGTTTTGCATTTTCTCAAAATAGAAATATGTTTGCGGAGTGCCAATTACCGTACCGCTAACCCTTACAGGGTGTATAGTCATTGTGGCAGACGGAACGATAAATGATTTTCTTGCAGAAACCGCAAGAGGCACGCCAATAGAATGTCCGCCCCCAAGCACTAATGAAACGGTAGGCTTTTTCATGCTTGCAATCAGCTCCGCAATAGCAAGCCCAGATTCCACATCTCCCCCTAATGTGTTCAGTATAATCAGCGCACCCTCAATGTCCTCACTTCGCTCAATGGCAAATAGCAAGGGAACAATATGCTCATACTTAGTTGACTTTTGGTCAGAGGGCAATACATAATGCCCCTCAATTTGCCCAATAATACTTATGCAATGTACATTGTCGGCTTTAATGCTTCCGCTTTTCTCAATCGAGTCAAGACTATCGTTAAAAGATTCTTCACCGTTTTTATCTCTGTTATCCATAAAACGCACCTCTTTTTTTGAAATTTTTATTATATTATGCTCTGTTTTAGAGTAAAATATACCTAAAAAAGCCAACAATCACGGGCGTTTTCAACTTTTTTAAAAAAACTTAAAAAAATTTTAAAAAAGGTATTGACAAAGTTGAAGTGAAGTGATATAATAGCTGAGCGTTGTGAGGAACAACGGAAAGATCCTTGAAAATTGAACAATGAAAATTAAGAGAAACTTTTAAATTAAGAGATAACTTAATGTACAAAGACGGAACTCTTAAAATTCTTTTAAGTTTAG
>JBGVPY010000099.1:0-2707 GCA_045127235.1 Eubacteriales bacterium | reverse complement strand
ATCAAAAATACAGATTTTATATCGGGCGACAAAGAAAGTTTTTTAAGTTGGGCAAAATCTTTCGATATACGGATATTATGTGGATACTAATAGGATATAAGGACACCTTATTTTCGCTTTTACCCCTGTTGAGACACCTTTTCACCCGTTTAAGGCAAGAAAAAGGGTACTGCATTACCGAGTCCCTACAAGGGATTTTTTCGGGAAGGCTGTCCTTTTTAAGAGTCAGGCGTGGCGTGAAGCCACGCCTTTTCTCGTGCTATTTAATTTTCTTCATCTAATAAATCACCAAAATCGGGTAAATCTATTGCTCCAACTAAATTGTAGATGATTTCTACGGTGTGAGTATAATGCCCGTCAACTTTTTGCTTTTCATAGATATAAACCTTGTCTATGTAAGCACGTAAGATTTCAGGTGTTAGTTCGTCAAAATTACTATACTTTTTAACGATAGCCATAAACCTTTGTATGTTATCATACGTGGTTTTGGCTTTTTCTATTTCCGCCTTTACGCGACTTAACTTTTCATTTAAGGCTTTTTGTTCGGCTTCGTAGTTATCGCTCATTTTCATATAGCGTTCTTCGGATAATTTCCCTGCAACCTTATCTTCATAAAGACTTTGAATTATCTTATCAAGTTCGGTTATACGATTTTCCGCTTCTTCTTTTTCTTCGATAGCAGAAGTCATTTCCCGTTTAGTCCTTATGTCAGTACAACGTTTAAGAATATTGAAAAACTCGTCCCTATATTTCTTCGCAAACCTAATCGTATATTGTATATCGTTTTGGATTAGAGCCAAAGCGGCGTGCGCCGTTATTTGGTGTGACGTACAATACTTCTTCTTTTTCTTGCGATAGGTTGAGCAATTAAAATACTCTTTTTGATTCATAGTTGTACAACGGCAAAGATACATTTTTTCTCCACAGTCGGCACAATAGAGCAATCCCGATAGCATATGTGGTGTACCCATATCGGTTAAGCTCCTTCGTCCTGCACGGACTTGTTGAACAATATCAAACGTTTCTTGGTCTATTATTGCCTCTTGCGTATTTTCAAAGATTGCCCAATTTTCTCTTGGATTTTTATAACGCTT
Source organism: Eubacteriales bacterium (assembly GCA_045127235.1). GTDB lineage: Bacteria > Bacillota > Clostridia > Oscillospirales > CAG-272 > RGIG2000. The sequence continues at coordinate 1,613 of JBGVPY010000099.1, read as the reverse complement.
TTTAGATTTATACGATTTCTTGTAGTACCTAAAATTTACCGTATGACCAAGATACTCTTCGTTTTCGAGAATATGTACTACCGTAGAATAATCCCACACGTCCGAATCTTGATTAATCTTTATTGAACAAGGTAATTTCTTCCTATGTAAGTAAAGTGACGGCGTTTCTATTCCACGTTCAGTTAAAATTCTTGCTATTTGCGAAGGTCCGTAACCTTTAACGCAAAGGTTAAAGATTTCTTTTACAATCAAAGCGCCTTCTTCATCAACAATCCATTTTTCCTTATCTTCGGGGTCTTTCATATATCCCAAAGGTGGAATCGTAGTAAGGTGTCTGCCTGAATTGCCTTTTGATTTCACAACGGCTTTAATCTTACGGCTACAATCTTTTGCATACATTTCGTTTAGGATGTTCTTAAACGGGATAATATCGTCGTCGGGGTTAGTTTCCGTATCCATTTGGTCGAAGATTGCTATAAACCTTACGTCCGCATCAGGGAAATAATACTTGGTGTAATATCCCACGAGAATATGGTCACGCCCAAATCTTGACATATCTTTTACGATTACGGTAGATATTTCGCCGTTTTCTACGTCGTTTAATAATCTCTTAAACGCAGGTCGTTCAAAATTACTACCGCTAAATCCGTCGTCTATGTAAAAACGGATATTCCTAAACTTATTTTCTTTCGCATAGTCCGAAAGCAATAATTTTTGGTTTTTGATACTGTTGCTATCGCCCTCAAGGTCGTCGTCGGAACTCAAACGACAGTAAAGGGCTGTGTACTGCTGTTCTAAATGTTTTATTTTTCTATTCGATTGCAAATTCATTGTTTTTTACCTCCCGAATTGCAACCTTCAAGCGATTCTGTTGTTATAGATAAATCGTCCGTCAAACTTTCCGCTTGACTTTCAATCAATCTCTTGGTTATATCAAACGCCGTTGATTTGGCGTTAGGTTTCTCACGGGATATTATCGTGTAAATTGTCTTACCGATTTTGACTTGTCGGCTTCTCACCAAATTCCCGTTTTCGTCGTCGTAGTAATGTACAATTTTATCTACGACAGGTTCTACTGTTTTCTTAATTTTCTTACTTATAATAATCCTCCTTATATGAAAGTCGAGTTGCCTTTCGGTTATTGATACTCGCTTATAAGGAAGAAAGGGGTTAGAGAACGTTATTTCTTTTCCGTTTCAAAAAAGTCGTCGTACCCGTCCATAATTTTGGCAAGTCCTAAATCGCTCTCGGCAACTTCATCCATAAGAGCGTTAAAACCTGCTTCTATGAGTTTTACTTTGGATATGTGATGCTTTTCAAGGAAAGCGTTTATTTCTTCCGCAAACTGTCTCGGAACACTCGTTCCCCAAACCAAACTCTTTGCTTTTCTTTCTTCCTTGTGTTTCTCTTCATACCTTTTGTCTGTTACCGCTCTCGGTTGTCTCATTGCTTGTTTCTCCTTAATATTACTTTTCAATATTGTATCGTATTAACACGGAATAGTCAAGCTGTTTTGAGCAAAAATTTTAATTTTGGTAGAAGAATAAAAATCGGGTTTCCCGATTGTTTAGATAGTCAAAATTGCACATATTGGCAATTCCCTTTACCTGCTT
>JBGVPY010000098.1:0-3290 GCA_045127235.1 Eubacteriales bacterium | reverse complement strand
GCGGGTTTGCATTAATCAACACATCCAACACTGACTTAAATTTTTCTATTGTTTTTTCAGCCATTTTGAGACCCTCCTTTTGACACTATATAATCGTGAATAGCTTTGGCAAAAAATTCTGGACATCTAACAGTTCCTGAATTCAATCTATTTTCAAATCCTTTTGCGGCCTTGTAGGACAATGGCTTGCACGGATATTTCAAAAAATCAATTAGTGATATTTCCTGTCTATCTATAGGATACATCGAAACTGTCGATGCATACCTCTTTCCGTTGCAACCCCAAGCTGCGGTTGGCCATTTTTGTTTGCTTGTTATTTTAATTTCTTTATCGTGAGAATTATCGTATCGCTCGGGAGATTTGATTTTTTCAGCCAGCCAAGTAATAACATCAACCGTTACAGCATTACCAACTAATCTCCATCGCACTGACGGTTTGGCCACTTCTTCAGCAACTTTTGTCCAATCTATTGGAAATCCTTGCAATCTTTCCGCATCCCTTATATCTGGAGTTCCTATTGTTCCGTCGGGGAAGGCGATAGCTGGGGAAGAAGGAATGCCAATAGAAGAACCTACCTTTAGTGTTGGAACAGCATTTTGATATAAACCGATTGCATATTTTCCTTCAGTCCAATAAAAACCACAAGGCTCTGTCAAGGCTTCGATTGTAATTGCCCCCTGTTCTATTTGCGAATTTCCACTTAATATTACATCACAGGGATTATGGTGCAACGAAGCAACAACAAAAACTCGTCTTCTTTTTTGTGGTAAAAAAGCAATTGAGTCTATCATTCTATATGCCCAATTATATCCTAGTGCTTCCAATTCCGTTACAATAGTATTAATAGCTTCACCATTTCTAAGATATAGCATATTTGATACATTCTCAAAGATTACCCACTCAACCTTTCGTTTCTTGAGTAACCTAAACACTTCTTTTACTAAAGACGAACGTTCACCAGATAGTCCCGTCTTAATTCCTATGGTACTAATGTCTTGACAAGGAAATCCCGCACATAAAATATCAGTATCTTTAGGAAGTTCTTTTAAGTCGCATATATCACTAACGATTTGAGCATTAGGCATATTAGCAGCCAAAACATGTTGAGCAACAGGGTCTATCTCGCAAATCATAGATGTTTCGATACCTGCTTTTTTAAATCCAAGTTCAAATCCACCTATTCCCGCAAACAAACTTACCATCTTCTGGGGAGTGCTATTTTTCTTCTTATTTGACATTGCTTGCTCTCCCTTCAATAGCTAAAATATTGTTACATATCAATTCTATTAATCTAGGTGGTACACTTTCACCAATGACTTTGCAACAAGCATTAGACGATATAGTTTCACCATCAATACTGAATTTATAATTGTAATCGATAATTGTTTGGAGGCATAAACCCTCATATACAGAGAGTGTTCGATTTTGCGAAGGATGAATTTTTTTATCGGATGCTTCTGCTTGTAGGTTTTGTGTCAATGTGGGAGCAGGCAAGTCCCACGACATTCTTCTATAAGCACTATCAAATCCCTTAATTCGTCTGCGCTCGCCCGTGGTTTTATCAATCATCGTAGGTCTCGGTAGGAGCGCGCCGCATCTTTCGCAATAAATCGGCGTATCACTCTTGTAAGTGTGTCTTCCGTCAACAAATCTCATTCCATGACGGGCATTCTTATCATAGCCACACGAAACGCATTGGTTATTATACGCAGTTTCGTTTTCAGGAGTGTTACTTACCCACCAAAATTTTTCAGACTTCATTATTGGCACTCTATGCCAGGGAATATTAGGGTCTATATTTTTACCTTTTTCTGCAGAAAGCTTTGGTAAATGCCCTATAGCCTCTCTTAAGCTAATCCATCTCTCCCTGCCATCGGTAGCAAACTCCGAATGTGTTTTTGAAGGTAAAAATGTACCGAATTTCTCATAGTGTTTTTTTCCTTCATCTGAACGTGTAAAAATGGTAATTAATCTCACTCTAGATTGAGGAATACCATAATCAGCACAATTTACAACCTCGGGACCTCCTACATAATCAGGTGCGAGTTCATCTCTAATATATTGAATGATATTTTTATAACTTCCATCATCCAAGGAAATAAGGGTATTTTCCATCCCTTGCACATTTTCCAATAAGAGCCATTGAGGTTTTAATCGTTTTACAAGCTGAATGGTAGGAATGATTAATCTATTTCTAGGGTCATCCTTGGGGCGTTGACCTTTGCGAATGGCTTGTAAACGTTTACCAACAGAATTAAAGGACATTCCTTGGCATGGAGGTGTCGCATACAATAGAAAAGGACCCCCTACATCATATCCTTGCCATTTTGATGTAATAGTATCTTGAAGTTGCCAAATATCGCCGCAAAGGCTTTCCGTTTCAGGATAATTTTCTCTATATAAAGCGCATCGGCTGCTTAACAGCTCATTGCTCAACAGTATTTTTAATCCCGTAGCCTTTATTCCCAACTCGCCTATTCCAGCCGAGGAGAATAAACTTAATACATATCTATCCATTTTAGTACTCCTGCTTTTCAATTTATTGCGCCACTCTTTCCGCTTTGCACCCATTCATCAATCTCTGAACGCTTAAATTTAAGCAGTTTTCCGCCCACTCTGTGAAATGGCATACCGTTATTTTTTATCCAAGTACGTATAGTAGAGGTTTTTACACCTAAATATTTAGCAGCCTCTTCTATACTGATATAATTATCTTTCAATTGGTCTACCATAATTGCCTCCAATTTATTTAAATAATACATAGCAATTATACCATAAATAAAAATAAAATTCAATAAGTTTCCTACAGTTTTCTATAGTGTTTTGCATTTTTCTACAAATTGAACGATACCCCATAAATTGAACGAAAGGGGTATAAAGTGAACGATTTGTATTTTACGACTAAAAACAAAAACGGCTTGCAAGGACGAAAACCATCCCGGCAAGCCTTAATTTTTGCTATAATTTCCATAAAAAAGGGCAAAACACCCCTATTTTGGCAATAAAAAAGCCATAATACCGATATTTTTCGTATCAATATTATGGTTTCTTTATGGTGCGGACGACAGGACTTGAACCTGCATGGTCGCCCACAGGAACCTGAAACCTGCGCGTCTGCCAGTTTCGCCACATCCGCATATAAGAGTATTTTTAAATACTCTTGATTTCTGTCTTTTTCAACGCTTCGCCGTCGCGCTCTAAACGCCACGCCTTACCGCCGCTCGATACGCTTCCTACGATTACGCCGTCTTCTATTACAAGCGCCGCATTGTCGTCTATCGCGTAAGCAC
>JBGVPY010000097.1:0-63742 GCA_045127235.1 Eubacteriales bacterium | reverse complement strand
AAAACACCGAGGGGCTTGACCACCTAGAAGCACTAATGGAGCATTTTAAGGACAATGACACAGTAGGCTTTTGCTGGGACAGCGGACACGAAATGTGCTATAATTACTCTAAGGACCTTCTTGCCAAATTTGGCGATAGGCTAATTATGACACACCTAAATGACAATTTAGGTATAAGTCGCTATGACGGCACAATCTATTGGACAGATGATTTGCATATTCTCCCATTTGATGGCGTTGCTAATTGGGATTATAATGTTGAAAGACTTAAAAAATCAAACAGACTTGAAATTTTGAATTTTGAATTAAACATTCGCCCAAAGCCAAATAGATACGAAAACGCATTTTACGAAAAAATGACCTATGAGGAATATTTTACCGAAGCATACAAGCGCGCTTGCAAAATTGCTTATAGATTAAATATAATTTAATATTGACAATAAATAATTTATATGTTAAAATAAGTGCGACAAAACGCAATGACGAAGAGGAGTAGCCAAAGCTCATACCTCAAAGAGAGCCGTAGATGGTGGAAAATCGGCAGGATGAATTGGCAAAGGTAGCTTCCGAGCGGTGGTGGCGAAAATTAGTAGCTATCAACGGTTATCTCCCGTTACGAGAAAGAGTGCATACCATAAGGTATGAATTCAGGTGGTACCACGCTTATTGCGCCCTGATGATTTTTATCATCGGGGTGTTTTTTATTTTGTAAATTATTCAAAGGAGAATATAAATGAAAGAGCTAAACAAAACCTATGCGCCAAGTGAATTCGAGGAAAGAATTTACTTAAATTGGTGCGACAAAAAGTATTTTACCCCAGAGGTTGACCATTCAAAGCCTCACTATTCAATAGTTATCCCACCACCGAACATCACAGGTCAGCTCCACATGGGACATGCCCTTGATAATACCTTACAGGATATCCTTATCCGTTATAAGAGAATGAACGGCTATTCCACATTATGGCTTCCAGGTACAGACCACGCTTCAATCGCAACAGAAGCGAAAATTGTTGAAGCAATGCGCAAGGAAGGCGTAACAAAGGATGATATCGGCAGAGACGGCTTCCTTAAAAGAGCATGGGCATGGAAGGAGCAATACGGCGGAAGAATTATTTCTCAGCTTAAAAAATTAGGCTCATCATGCGACTGGTCAAGAGAACGCTTCACAATGGACGAGGGCTGCTCTGAGGCAGTTAAAGAGGTATTCGTTCGCCTTTACAATAAGGGACTTATCTACCGTGGCGAAAGAATTATCAACTGGTGTCCACATTGCTTAACCTCAATTTCCGATGCTGAGGTTGAATACGAGGACCAAGCAGGCCACTTCTGGCACATTAAATATCCATTCAAGGATGGCACAGGCTACCTTGAATTTGCTACAACCCGTCCTGAAACAATGCTTGGCGATACAGCAGTAGCTGTAAACCCTAACGATGAAAGATATAAGGACATTATCGGCAAAACTCTTATTATTCCATTAGTAAACCGTGAAATTCCGGTAGTTGCCGATGAATATGTTGAAATGGACTTCGGTACAGGCGTAGTTAAAATTACTCCTGCCCACGACCCTAATGACTTTGAGGTTGGTAAGCGCCATAACCTTCCAATTATCAACGTTATGACTCCTGATGCAAAAATCACAGAGGACTATCCGGCATACGCAGGCATGGACCGCTTTGAAGCAAGAAAAGCAATCGTTAAGGACCTTGATGAGCAAGGCTTCTTAATTAAGGTTGAGGACTACTCACATAATGTTGGTACATGCTACCGCTGTGGAACAACAGTTGAGCCAAGAGTATCACTCCAATGGTTCGTTAAGATGGAGCCGCTTGCAAAGCCTGCTATTGATGCAGTAAGAAACGGCGACATTAAATTCGTTCCTGAACGCTTTGAAAAGAACTACTTCCACTGGATGGAAAATATTAGAGACTGGTGTATCTCCCGTCAATTATGGTGGGGACACAGAATTCCTGCATTCTACTGCGATGACTGTGATGAAATTGTAGTAACCAAGGAAGGCAAATCAACATGTCCTAAGTGCGGCAAGGAAATGCGCCAAGACCCAGATACCCTTGATACATGGTTCTCTTCAGCTTTGTGGCCATTCTCCACACTCGGTTGGCCAAATCAAACAGAGGACTTAAAATACTTCTACCCAACAAACACACTTGTAACAGGCTACGATATTATCACATTCTGGGTATCAAGAATGATATTCAGCGGTCTTGAGTACATGGGAGAGAAGCCATTTGATACAGTTCTTATCCACGGTCTTGTTCGTGATGCTCAAGGCAGAAAAATGTCCAAGTCCTTAGGCAACGGTATTGACCCACTTCTCATTATTGAAAAATACGGCGCAGACGCACTCCGCTTTGCTTTAGCAACAGGTAACTCCCCGGGAAACGATATGCGCTTCAGCGATGAAAAGATTGAAAGCGCAAGAAACTTCGCAAATAAGCTTTGGAACGCTGCCCGCTTCGTTATGATGAACCTTGATATTGAAAAGGTTGAAATGCCATGCGAGTGTAAGCTCGGCATCCAAGATAAATGGATTTTAGGCAAGCTTAACTCACTTATTAAGCGCGTAAGAGATAACCTTGATGCATACGAATTAGGTATTGCTCTTGGCGAAATCTACGACTTTATTTGGGATGTATTCTGCGACTGGTACATTGAGCTTTCAAAGACAACACTTTCCGCTAAGGGAACAGAAGCAAACTTAGTTTCACAAAATGTAATCGTATATGTTCTTGAAAGCATCTTAAAGCTCCTACATCCATTTATGCCATTTATCACAGAGGAAATCTACCTCTCACTTCCACACTTCGAGGAAAGCGAAAGCATTATGATTTCATCCTACCCCGTGGCTGTAAATGAGTATAATTTCGACACAGAGCTTGAAATTATGGAAAGAGTAATTGAAACAATTAAAGCTATTCGCCAAAGAAGAACAGAAATGAACGTTCCACCTTCGAGAAAGGCAAAGGTATTCATTTCATCTAAGCATACAGACAGCTTCAACGAAGCAACATTCGAGTTCTTTAAGAAGCTTGCATCTGCTTCCGAGGTTGAATTAACCGAGGACTACCAAGGCGAAAATGCAGTTCAAATTATCACTCACGCTGCAACAATTTATATCCCAATGGCTGAAATGATTGATACCGAAAAGGAAAAAGCACGCTTAAACGGCGAGCTTTCCAAGGTAAACATTGAAATAGAAAGACTTGTTAAAAAGCTTTCCAATGCAGAATTCGTAAACAAAGCACCTGAAAAGGTAGTTGAGGGCGAAAAAGCAAAGCTTGCAAAATACGAAAGCCAAAAGCAAGGCATCCTTGACGCTTTAGCTTCACTTTAATAAAACAACCAAAGGCAAGAGAGAAGAACTCTTGCCTTTTTGCATAAATAAAAGATGTTTAATTTGTGCATTGTTACAAAAAAGCTTCACTTAACGCTTACCGAGTTGACATATTATACAAAATGTGATATCATTAGATTGTATAATATATAATACAAGGAGAAACAAAAATGAAAAAGAGCTTTATTGCTTTGATTTTCGTTTTAGTTGCTATTTTAGCTCTAGGCGTTGTAGCAATCGCAAACGAGGCAGAAGCAAAGGACATTACCATTTCATATATGAAAGAGCAAAACACCACAAGTGATACAACGACTCTTGACAAAGTTGCATATGAAAATGGTACACAAACAGTAAAGGCAGGAGAAGAGTTTACACTTCCAACTACTGCCGATAATGCTTATGCTACACAAGATGGATTTAATGTTGTGTGGTATACCGAAAACGGCCGCACTTATATGGGTGGCGAAAAGGTATCCTTCTACGAGGATACAAAGCTATTTAGATGTGTAGCAAAGGAATGCTACACTATGTCAGAGGTTAACTATGCCATGACCAACGAAAGCGGTTGTGCAATGCTAATGGCTGACATGAGCACAAGCGAATCAATAAACGTTTGGAATCAAGGTAATTCAATTTTGATTTTAAATGGATACACATTGAATATTAGCAAAAACGGCACTATTATGGGCTCACAACGTTCAGGTAAGCATATTTATGGAGAAGGAACGATTAACGTTACTAACCCTGACGGTAAGGTAGGAAGCCACAGCTTCTTTAGCAATCAGTCTCACAGCTATAACGGCCACCTAAATAGAACCGTTATAGGTGCTGATGTAACAATTAATGCCCCAACATTTTTATTAGGCTCTGACGGAGACGGCGCTACTGCAAGCCACTATCCATGGACTAGAGTTTACGGAACAATAAATTGCTATAACATCGGTGCGGTAGGTAACAATAACAACCGCGCACCATACTTTGAATTTTTTGAAGGCTGTAAGGTTACCTTAAACGGACCAACATTCTTCCATAACAGCGCAGCATCAATAAAGCAATCTGTTGATATTGTTATTTACGGCGGTACCTTCAATTTACCTGCAGAAGCATCAAAAATAGAATATTGGATGCTTGACGACATTAATTCAACCGACTATACTACTAAAGATAATATTGCAATATATGGCGGTAACTTTATTACTGCGGATGGCTCAAAGCCTGCTATTGAATCATTCTTAGGCAAAAAGGAATATTACGTACAGCAGACATCTGGAAGCGGTCTACATAGTAACAGTAACGATACAACGATGAAGGTTAAATATTACGATGCTTCCACCGGAACCTTCAATAACGACGCATACGTTTTCAAATTTTTGAAAGCAACTGATGCGTCTGACGTAAAGGTAGATTCAATTACAGAGAGAAGAAGAAACGGCACAGTTGTTGTAACTGACAATATGGATGGCTCTGCCACAGGAGAATATGCTTATAGTATTGTATATAACAAGGATTCTTGGGCAATTTTATCCTTCTCATTTACAAATATTGATGGTACAGAAACTACTGATTTTAAATTTGTGCTTGGTTTATCAAACTTCGCATTCTTTACTGAAGATTTAACAGTTACAATGTCATCTGCTGAATTTGAGGTTGATTCAAAAACATACACAACAGTTGTTCCAGGCGGTTGTGAGCATGAATATTCAGGCACTCCTGTTGATGCAAGCTGTCAACATAGTGCATATGCTGATTATAACTGCGCTAAATGTGGACACAATGCATATTTCAGCTGGGGCGAAAGGGTTGCTCATAACCTCGTTTTAGGCGAGCATATTGAAGCAACACTCACATCACTTGGCTCAAAGACATACACATGCTCAATGTGTGGATTGTCTAAGACGGGTCCATATAGCCTTGACCCATCTAACCTTGATATTGCAGTTAAAATTAAACTTGATGACGGCACATTTGAGGAAATGACAGTAAAGGCAAGCGAAATCTTTGATTTTGCAACATCAGGCTCAAACGGCGACTATATCTATACACTTTCCGCTATTAAGACATTTGGCGACTATAAGATTAGAAACATCTACGGCATCACAATTCCTAAGGGAATTATGTTTATTAACATCACAACTCACAATGAAGAAAAATATAACAACGAATATTTGGGACTTGTTGAGCTTAATATCGCTGATGGCGTTAAGGTTGATGTTCAAAATATCGGTAACCTAAGAAAGGTTGAAAAGATTACAGTAGGCAAAAATGCTAATGTAGTATTCTGCGCAAGCTGTAGCTACTACAATCCAAACAACGAAAGACGCGACATGCAAAAGATTGCTACAATCGACTTAAGCGCGGGCAATCATACGGTAACCTTTATGCCAAGTGCATTTAATGGAAGAGGCGCGTTAACAAATCTTATTTTTGGCGAAAATTCAACTTACGATATTAAGTCATATGCATTCTATAACTGTACAATTACAGAATTAAAATTCCCTGCAACTAACACATATGCATTCTCAGGCGAACAAAACTTCTACGGAAACGATATGACAGAGCTTGTTTTCCCTAATGGAGTAAGCTTTGATTTAATGTATAGAATGTTTGAAAACTGTAAAACACTTACAAGCGTAACATTCGGCGAAAATGCAACATATAGCATAGGATCAAGATGCTTCACATATTGTCCAATTCCAAAGGTTGTGTTAGCGCCAAACAGCAGCTACACAATTGGTCAACAAGCATTTACAAACACAATACTTGAAGAAATTGATATGAGTGCAGGCAATATGACTGTAACTATGAACAATAGTGCCTTTAACTCATGGTTAGACAACAAGCAAACAGGTGCTATCACAACACTTAAATTTGGTGAAAATTCAACATATGTAATTAGCGAAGGCACATTTAATGATGCATTATTTACAGAGTTTGTTTTAGCACCGAATTCATCATACACATTCAAGAGATACTGCATAAACGGTACTCCAAATAAATCATCCTTCAAAGCTCTTGATGCAAGCGCAAGCGGAATTACATTGTTAGTTGAAGGTGAAGCATTTAAGGGACATACCGCTTTTGATACACTTAAGATTAACGGAGAAAACTCCACATATACCTTTAACGGTAGCGCGTTTGTTGATACAAAGATTGCAGAGGTAACACTTGGTAAAGGCTCAACCTATGTATTCAATAACTGCTTTAATGGTTCAACTCCAATAGCTAAGATTGATGCAAGTGCAGACAACCTTAATGTAACAGTAAACAACTACGGCTTCGGTAAGAACACACTTAAGACACTTTTAATCAACGGTAAAAACGGCACTTACACGTTTAATAACGAAGCGTTTAGAAACTCTATCTTTACTGAATTAACACTTGGAGAAGGCTCAACCTATAACTTTAATAGCAACTGCTACAACTCAACAAATAATCTTCAAAGGATTGATGCAAGTGCAAATAACTTAACCGTTATAGTTGCTAACCATGTATTTAACGGAAAGAGCGCAATAACATCACTTGATGTAAGTGGCGAAAACTCCACATATACATTCGGTCAAGAGTGCTTTAAGAACGCAAAGCTTACCGAGGTAAAATTCGGTGCAAATTCTACATATGATTTTGGATACTACTGCTTCCGTGATTGTTCAGCAATTAATACGCTTGACTTTACCGCAAATAATGTAACCGCAACATTTGGCTCACAGGCATTTGACGGCAGAAGCACAGTAACATATCTTGCATTTGGCGAAAACTCAACCTACACAATCGGCGACTATGCATTTAGAAACACAGCTCCAACAAACGACGTCGTATTTTCAAATACATCTTCATTTAAGATTGGTAGAGAATCATTCCGTTATGCTGACTTTGCTTCAATCACATTTGAAGATAACATAAATGTAGAATTCACAGGCGTTGATGCATTTAAGGAATGTGATAAGGCAACATCTCTCTATATCGGTAAGAATATTGAGATTAAAAACTATCCATTCAGAAATCTCAAAGCACTTGAAACACTTTATATCATGGAAGGCGTTACACATGCAAACGAATATGAATTTGAATATGCAGGCTCAAGCAACTATGCAACACCTTTCTATGTTTATAACCACTCACTTGACTTTACATTCAATAAGGGCTTATTCAAGGAGTGCGACGGTATCTTCGTATATACAATAACAGACAATATCGGTACAAGCAATGAAGTATTTGCTAACTGTGGCGATACTAACGGATTTAAGGCTTGGACAGTATATCTCGGTCTTGCTCACCCACTTACAGCCCATGTAGTTAACCCTGACTGTGTAAACATCGGCTTAAATACTTGGATTGTAGATAGCACAAAATGCCCATGTGGCTCTGAGACATACTTTACAGAAACAACAGTAATCAATAAGTATGAAAATAAGCACAACATCAAGCCTGATACAGCAGTTGATGAAGCTGTTACATTCACAGTAACAGAAATTGCACCTCTCGGACATGATAAGCTTGGCGAAAAGACAAATATCGCATATGCAAGTTATCTTGAAATGGGCTCAGTATCCTACATCTGTACAAGATGTAATGTAGAGCATACGGTAGAAAAGGATGCAGCAGCATTATTTGTATTCAATGGCTACTCAATGCCTGAGGATGGAAGACTCAGATTATCTATCGGCTTTATTGTAAATAAGGAAGCAATTAGCGAGTACGAATTATTAGCTAAAACATCAATAAGCTATGGTGTGGCTTGCGGTGTAGCAGATCAGCTTAACGGCAAAGCTCCACTTGATGAAACACTTGAGGATGTGTCCATAGTTAAGGCTGCTATCTCTAAGGAATATTCATCCTTTGACTTCATTGTTTCAGGCTTTACAGCAGAGCTTTACGATTTAGAGCTTGTTATGGCTGCATATGTAGCTGAAGGAGACAGCTTAGTATATCTACAAGATACTCAAACAGATTTACCTGAATCAATTTCAATTAACAAATATCTTGCAGACAAAGCACCCGTTCTTCCACCAGAAGAAGAGGAAACACCCGCAGCATAATCAATTTTAATTAAATCCAACAAAAAGCAAGAGGCTCGCCCTCTTGCTTTTTTGTTTGTGCAAATTAAATAAAAATAATTTGAAAATAACGAGATTATTGACAAATAGAACAAAATGTGATAAACTTTAGATACAAAATATATTATAAGGAGAACTGAAAATGAACAAGAAAATACTTATATTTATTTCACTAATATTTGTTTTTACTTTTATTTTCGCAATATCAGTTTGCGCCGAAGAATACTTGGTAACCTACCGTGATATATGGGGCTCTGTAAAGCAAACGGCCACAACTGATGCAAACGGACAAATTACCATAAGAGATCAGGGATTTACCAACCATAGCGGCAAGACTCTTTTCGGTTGGTACACCGTGGAGGGAGACGTTTATGACGTTGGCGAAACCGTTACGTTAACAAGCGACCTTGATTTGTATGAGGCGTACGGATATGACGGAACAAACGAAAGCATCAAGTACCAAAACGCCACACAAGGACGCGACCAATGGGACCAAATCTTTGTACGTCTTCAAGAGGATATCGTTTTAGAGTCTAGAATCGCGCCACCTTGGGGCGGAAGAGTAATCATTGATTTAAACGGCTACTCAATTACCTCATCAGCAAAAAATTTGTTTGAAGAGCAAAGAGCAGGCGTTATACTTGTAGGCGAAGGTTCCGTTATCCACACAGGAACAGGCAATTTCTTTAATGCTTCTTCACACGGCTACGGCGACGGAAACCAAAGACTTATCGTTGGTAAGGACGTTACTATATCAACAAACGGAACGCTATTACATTACACTAACGGCAATAATAGCGTAATTCCAATTCATATTTTTGGTAAAGCCTCTTGTGCAAAAATCGCTTATATATCCACTCTTAACCATGAGCTTGACATTAAAATCAACGCTAAGGATTTAACCGTAACAGGAGACGCGCTATTTACGATCGGAACTTATGATGCCGCAGGAAATGGTAAGGTTCGCATAACAGTAACCGACGGATATATTAAATTAGCTGAAAATGCAAGCGGAACAGACTATTGGAATAATAACGATACCGTATCATATGGCGATCGTCAAATTATATCAATATCCGGCGGCACGTTTAACGTGGCTTTTGGAGATAAAGTTGAAGAATATATCGCTTCAGGATATAAAATTCAACCACTTGAGCTTGGCGGAGCAACCTACTATATCGTTGTAGAAGAGAGCGAATGCGCTCATACTTACGCAGTTACCAGTGAGATTAATGCAACTTGTATTGCGCTTGCAGAGAAAACTTATACCTGTTCAAAATGCAATCACACGTATACCGTTGTATATGGAGATTATGCAGACCATGACTGGAAATTAGTAGATGATAAGCAACCTACCTATACTTCAGCGGGCGTAAAGAGCTATGAGTGTAAGGTTTGCTTTGATACAAAAAGCGAAATCTATTATGATGACGTAGCTGAAAAGGAAGTAAAGGTTACCGTAAAAACAGAAGAAATTGAAGAAGAAGTATCTGTAAAGGTAAGCGACGTATTCAACTTAGAAAGCATGGGCAACAATCAATATAAGCTAGTTGGCTTAAAGGACTTTGGCGGCTATACAGTAGCAAATATAGTAGCTATCAACGTTCCTGTGGGCATAGCTGATATAAATTTTGCATCAGAAAACACAACGCTTCAAAAGCTCGTAATAATCGACGGAGCAAACGTAACTGTTAGCAGCTTTGCAAATTGTAAAGCGTTAACTCATATTGAAATTGGCGCATCAACTGTAAAATTTGTTAAGGGCTGTACTAATACAGTAATATCCTCTATTAAATCAGAGGTGCAGGGCGCAGACGTAACCTTTGACACACAGGTATTTGACGGTAGAGCGTCTATTACAGAATTAAAGCTCAGCTCTTACAGTAAGTACGTATTTGGAAGCAATAGCTTTAGAGGAGTAGCTATAACAGAGTTTATAGCCCCTGACTATTCAGATGTAACGTTTAAAATGGACCCTCCGTTCTATAAGTGCACTTCACTCAAATATATCTATTTAGGTAGAGGAATAAAATATCTTGACGGCAAAGCGTTTGACTATTGTCAAAACGTTGAGAAAATCGTTCTTATGGACGTTGTTAAAATAATTCAAGAATATACATTCTGTGTTGAGAATACTGCAGAAAAGCCTGTTGAGGTTTATATTCACTCAGATTCACTCTCACTTCCAAACAATACGTTCTATCAATGTCATGGCGTTACCATTTACACAAATGCGCCTATTACAAACGGAAGTGCATTCAATGGCTGTACTGAGGTAACTAAGAACGGAGTGTACTATCCTGCATATACCATTGTGTACGGTATTCCTCATAAGCTCGTTGAAGCATACGAGGAGCCAACATGTACAGAAAACGGCGTAAACGGCTATAAGACTGATTGTCCTTGCGGCGTTCAATTAGACGGAGAAGTAACTGCAAGAACCTTTACAGCAGCACTTACTAATAGCGAAACCTTTGTAGATAAGGTATATTATTCGACGGTTATTCCTGCAACAGGACACTTTGAGGGTGATATTGTTTACGTTGACTATCTCAATGGCTACATGCTTGAGGGCTTAAAGGATTGTATTTGTCGCGTTTGTAACGAGGAATACACAGAGCTTGTTCCAAGCGCTGCCCCATTATTCGTATTCTTAGGCTACTCAATGCCTGAGGACGGCAGACTTGAAATCACAATGGGCTTTATGATAAATAATAAAGCAATTAATACCTACGAAGAATTATCTGGAAATACCTTCAATTACGGCGTTGTGCTAGCGCTTGAAAATAAGCTTAACGGAAAAGCACCGCTGGACAGCGAGGTAGTATCCTTTACACAAAAAGCAGAGCTAGACAGAAAATACTGTGGCTTTGACTTAAAGGTTTCAGGCTTTACCGATGCAAATAAAGACCTAGCAGTAGTTATGGCAATCTATGTAACCGAGGGAGATACAACAGTATATCTACAAGATTTACAAACCAATCTACCAACAGGCGTGTCAATTAACTCGTTAAATTCATAACACAAAAAGCAAGAGGCTCGCCTCTTGCTTTTGTACATAAGAAAAGGAGAGCATTTCGCTCTCCTATATCTTAATATCCCGCTTTTTTGTTTGCTTCTGATATTTCCTTAACCTTTATTAAATATTCCTCGTATCCCTTAACATCATTTTCAAGCTTCTCTACATACTGTGTAAAATCCTTGCTTTTGAATGATGGGGCAGAGTTATATGCATCATTTACGGATTTAATAGTTTTCATAAACTTGTCAATATCCAATCTAAACGAGGTAGCACCAAACCAAAAGCGACCGTCCTTTAATGCGCTGGCAAGATTTCTAACTCTTGTCATTCTTTTGTAGCATTCCTCAAACTTAGCGTTATACTGTGAAAGTGTAATCATATGTGCTCCGTATTAGCAATCTTTATTTAAAGTGTAATTGCCGCTCTTTAAAATCTCAACAAGCTGAGTCATATCGGTAATTTCTTCTTCTGTGAAAATACCGCCATTTGCAGGAGATGTAATATAGTGGAAATCTGTGCCTGATGTCTTAATTAAATTATACTTTTCAGCCCACATGTCAGCAATTTCATTTCTTGAATCATGACCGAAATGTCCGTTAAACACCTCAACCCCGTCAACCATTCTTGGCTCAATTACCATCATCCAGTTTCTAAATGGATGGGCTTGAATAAAGAGCATATTATTTTCCTTGGCAAGATTATGGAACTTTTCTGCATGCAAATCAAAAATATCAGCATGCTCATATAAAAATTCCTTAGTCATACCGAAAACTAAATAGTCATTGTTGCTTCCGTTAAATCTTAATTCAGCACCAAACAAAATATTTAATTTGCCCTCAGCGTCCTTTTTTAGTTTCTCGTAAGCATCATAATATTTGTCAACAAATCCATTCCAATCGTTAGGACAAACATTGTTAACAGTCCAGCTGTTTAAATGGTTTGCCAAAACCAATGAAGAATATCCAGCATTAACAAATGTATCTATAATTTCCTTAGTGCCTACCTTAGCGCATGCACTTATATCGTTTGAATGACAATGTAGTTCAGTTTTAAACATCTTAAATTTACCTCGTTTCATATTATCGCTTATATTATATACCTAAAAAAACATAAAATCAATACATAAAGAAAAACTACCCACGAAATTTTCGCAGGTAGTAATTTTTATAGTATGTCATAAATCAGCTTGCTATTATTTACAGCGCAGCTGTCATATGAAAATGCTTCATCAAGCTTTCCTACGCAACTGTCAAATAGCTTTTCATTTGATGAATAAAGCACGCAAATTGTATCGCCCTCATTTACATATTGTCCTTGCTTGCATTTAAGCTCAATGCCAGCACAGTAATCAATAATATCGTCCTTTTTAGCGCGGCCTGCTCCTAAAAGCATTGACGCAACGCCAACACATTCCGCATTGATTTTTGAAATATAACCGCTTTTATTAGCTTTATATTCCTTTTTGCATTTTGCATTAAGTAAAGCATCTATGTTTTCCAAAGGAGCAATATCTCCGCCTTGAGCCTTTATCCACTCCTTCATTTTAGAAAGAGCCGTACCACTTGATATAGCATTTTCAACACGCGACTTCGCTTCATCAATATCAATTTTCAATGAAAGAGAAACCATATTAGAAGCAAGAGCGACACAAATCTCAGTAAGATTTTTCTCGCCATTACCACTTAAAACCTGTACTGCCTCATAAACCTCTAAGGCATTACCCACAAAAGATCCAAGAGGCACATCCATATTTGTAATTAAAGCGCGAACGCTTCTGCCAAATTTCTTGCCAATATCAATCATAGCCTTAGCTAACGCTTTTGCATCATCTGGATTTTTCATAAATGCACCACTACCGCACTTTACATCAAGCACAATAGTATTAGCGCCTGAAGCCAATTTCTTTGACATAATGCTTGATGCAATTAAAGGAATACAGTCAACCGTTGCAGTTACATCTCTTAATGCATAAAGATTTTTATCAGCAGGAGCTAAATTTCCGCTTTGACCTGTTACTGCAATGCCAACATTTTCAACCTGACCTAAAAATTGCTCTGATGATAAGGAGGATTTATATCCCTTTAAGGACTCTAATTTGTCAACAGTACCACCTGTATGACCAAGACCTCTGCCAGACATCTTAGCCACCTTGCAGCCAAGAGAAGCAACGATAGGCGCAACAATAAGTGTAGTTTTATCGCCAACTCCGCCTGTACTGTGCTTGTCAACTGATAAATTTCCAAATTGACTTAAATCAACCAAGTCCCCTGAGCGCATCATAGCATCTGTCAAATAAAAGGTTTCATTTTCATTCATTGATGAAAAGCAAATTGCCATAAGATATGCTGAAATTTGATAATCAGCCACACTCCCCGACATATATCCATCAATCATGAACTCAATTTCTTCTTTTGTGTTAGCAAGACCTTGTCTTTTTTTGTAAATAATATCGTAAGCTCTCATTTTAATTGTTCCTTATCAAATACATATGGCAAAAGCTCGCCAAGCGTATGTACTCTTATTTCCTTGCCGTTAAATAGCACAATCTCAAAATCCTTGTCGCAAAATTCGCTCATAAATTGTAAACAAACGCCACAGGGATAGCAAAAATCTGTAATTTCATTTAATCCGCCAACAATGCAAATTGCCTTGAATTTCCTTGTGCCAACAGAAACCGCCTGCATAAAAGCACCTCTTTCTGCGCAAATTGTAGCAGAGTAGGAAGCGTTTTCAACATTACAACCGTAGTAGCATTCATCATTAGCATCTAAAAGATATGCGCCAACCTTAAAATTTGAATAAGGCGCATAAGCTCTTTGTCTTGCAAAAAGCGCAAGCTGAACAAGCTCTTCATAATTTATCATTTTATTACCTCACTTAATTAAATTTGCAAGGGAAGTACCCTCACATTCATATTCAAGTCCCATTAAATCTCCAATGGTTTTAGCAATAGTGGAGAAGTAATCAATAGTACCGATATTCTTGCTTTTGATATTCTTGCCAAGAATAATAATAGGCACATACTCTCTTGTATGGTCTGTGCTAACATCTCCTGGGTCGCAGCCGTGGTCTGCAGTAATGATATATATATCATCATCTCTTAACCTGTTTAAAATCTCAGGAACACATTTATCAAATTCACTTAAAGCAGCTGCATATCCGTTTACGTCGTTTCTGTGTCCGTAAAGCATATCAAAATCAACTAAATTTGTAAAGCATAGACCGTTAAAATCACGCTCCATAATTTCAAGCATTTTAGAAATGCCCTCTGTGTTTGAATGTGTCAAATGATATTCGTTTATTCCACGATGGGCAAATATATCATAAATCTTGCCAACTGAAATTACATCAAATTTACTTTCATATAATGCATCAAGCACAGTTTTGCCTGTTGGCTCAAGTGAAAAATCGCGTCTGTTTGAAGTTCTCTTAAAATTAGGGTATTCTCCCACAAATGGTCGTGCAATAACTCTGCCAACTCCATGCTTGCCTACAAGCATTTTTCTTGCAATTTCGCACACAGAGTAAAGCTTTTCGATAGGAACTAAGTCCTCATGAGCCGCAATTTGAAATACGCTGTCAGCAGATGTGTAAATGATTAGCTTACCCGTTTCAATATGCTCCTTGCCATAATCATTTATAACCTGAGTTCCCGAATATGGCTTGTTACATAATACACCATAGCCGGTAAGAGCAGTAAACTCCTCTAAAACCTCGTTTGGAAATCCATCAGGATAGGTAGGCAAGGGACTATCTGATACAACCCCGCCAATTTCCCAATGCCCAACGGTTGTATCCTTGCCCATTGATTTTTCTCTTAATCTACCGTAAATACCGATAGGTGTGTCGCATTTAGCGATAGAATCAACTCCATCAATATTTCCAAGACCGCACTTTATAAGATTAGGTATATTTAAGCGCTCGCTTTTTGAAACGCTTTTTAATGTGTTAGCCCCCATATCTCCAAATTTGTCTGCGTCAGGCAAAAAGCCAACGCCAAAGCTGTCAAGCACAGTTAAAAATATTCTTCTCATATCTATTCCCCTTATCTTTAGTTTTCTACAATATAATTATATCACATTTTATTGCTAAAATCAATAAAAACTGAGGTGTGTGTCGCTATTTTCTTTTGAAAATGTTGACAAGTCATTTAAAAAAACAAAAAAGTACTGTACAAATTGCAAAAAATATGGTAAAATATATCTACCTAAATCAATCTGAAATTAAACTTAAATGGGTGGATAGCATGAAAAAAGAAAAAAAGGTCAAGGTAAAACCGCTAAAGAATAAGATACACAGAGTACGCGGAATTTCTCCAATGGCGCGCTTAATTCCGTTCATTATGGAAAACCGTATCGGCTCACAAAACTTTATTTTTGATAAAATCAATTTAACCCCTATTGATAAATACATAAAGAAAAAGCAGGAGCAGGGACTTAAAAATTTTAATATGATGCATATACTAATTGCCGCATATGCAAGAACATGCTCACAGCGTCCTGCCATCAACCGTTTTATAAGAGGACAAAAGATTTATTCAAGAGAGAATGTTGAAATTTGCCTTGTAATTAAAAAGGAAATGACTCTTGAATCTCCTGATACCGTTATTAAAATTATGGTTAAGCCTGATTGCACAGCCGAGGATGTATATAATCAATTAAACGATAAAATTGAGGAATACAGAGAGGTTAAGAAAAACGGCTTAGATAAGCTTATTAAAATCATTAACTATATTCCGGGCATTTTTCTAAGATGGACGGTAAGATTTTTACGCTTCCTTGATTATTTAGGACTTCTGCCAAAAGCGCTTACAAATCTCAGTCCATTCCATGCATCATTCTTTATTACTTCAATGGGCTCACTTGGTATTCCGCCAATCGTTCATCATCTTTATGATTTCGGCAATGTTCCAACATTCTGCGCATTTGGCGCAAAGCAAAGAGAATTTAGAGTAAATCCCGATGGAAGTGTCTATAAATACAACTATGTTGAGGTTACCTATAACCTTGATGAAAGAATTTGCGACGGCTTTTATTATGCATCTGCACTTAAATATATGCGAACGCTCTTTAAAAAGCCTGAGGTTCTTGACACCCCACCCGAAGCTGTAATAAAAGACATAAGATAAAAAGCAAGGCGATTTCGCCTTGTTTTTTATCTTATGTCAAGTGGTCAGTAGTCAGCAAGTTTGCCAACATCAACATCGTTTGTCTGTAAGGACAACTTCGTTTGAGCAAAGCTCAACTTCATTTGCGTAGCAACATCGTTGCGACTTTGTCGCACCCCTATATCCTACCCCCTATATCCTAAAAACCACCCTGCAAAAACAGGGTGGTTTTGTTGTATTATAATTCAGGAACGATTAAGCCATATCCGCCTGCCTTACGCTTGTAAACTACACAGGTCTCATTATTTTCTGCATCCTTGAACACATAGAAATCGTGTCCTAAAAGATTCATTTGTAAAATTGCTTCATCAAGGGACATTGGCTTAAATGAAAATGTTTTGATTTTTACCTCATCAAGTAAAATTTCTTCTTCTTCAAGGTATGGATATTCTTCATCTACTATTGCATAGCCCTCATCCTTAACACGCTTTTGAAGTCTTGTTTTGTTCTTTCTTATCTGTCTTTCAAGGGCCTCACTTGCTCTGTCAATGGCGGTAGCGAATGTGCTTGCTGCTTCCTCAGCTCTAAACATCATGCCACTTGCATAGATGGTAATTTCAACCTTTTCAAGATTTTTAGGCATTGAGAAGGTAATGTCCATTTCTGCGCTATCATCAAAGAACTTATCGAACTTGGATAGCTTTTTCTCTGCGGTTAATTTCACAGATTCGTAAACCTTCATTTGTCTTGCCGTAAAATTCATTTTCATAAAATCACCTCTTGTGAGTAAATTCAAAGGAACTTCCTTTGTTGATTATATTATAGCATAATTTTTGATGAAAATAAATAGAAAATTCAAAAAAAAATTAATTTTTTTGTCTATTTTAAACAAACTTTAATAAAAATGAGATTTTAACGAAAAAAATGAAAATAATAGCTAAAAAATGAAATAATTTATTTTAATTTGTTTGACTTTTATATATTATTATGATATACTATTTGTTGTAGTTTTTTAAAAAGGAGAAATGGGAATTGTTAGTAGGAAATGCAATTGTAGGACAGTCTGGCGGACCAACCTCAGCAATCAACGCTACCCTTTCGGGCATTATTAGAGGTGCAAGCTCTTGTAGTTCTATCAAAAAGCTTTACGGAATGAAAAACGGTATTGAAGGCTTTTTGCAAGGTAATATTATTGATTTGTCATATCTTTCAAATAATGAGGAGCAGCTTTCCTTACTTGAATCAACTCCTGCATCTGCTCTTGGCTCATGCCGTAAAAGAATTCCAAGCGTAAAGGAAGACATTACAATTTATCAGCGGATTTTTGATATTTTTAAAAGAAACGATATTCGTTACTTTTTCTATATCGGCGGTAATGATTCTATGGATACCGTGTCAAAGATTAGCGAATATTCAAAAATGTGCGATTATAAAATTAACGTAATCGGTATTCCAAAAACTATTGATAATGACCTGGTAATCACAGATCACACTCCTGGCTTTGGCTCAGCTGCTAAATATATTTCAACCACCGTTCAGGAAATTGCTCGTGATACTGCGTGCTATCTTTGCAACGCGGTTACAATTATTGAAATTATGGGCAGAGATTCAGGCTGGCTTACAGCTTCTGCGGGCTTGCCAAAACATTTCGGCAACGACGGAGCAGACCTTATTTATTTACCCGAGGTTAGCTTTAGTAGTAAGGAGCTTATTTCTTCTATAAATAAGCTGCTTACTGAAAAATCAAACGTCGTTATAGCAGTAAGTGAGGGAATTAAATATTCAAACGGAATATACGTGAGCGAAAACACGCAAAGCGGAGCAACCGATGCATTCGGACATAAATATTTGTCCGGCGCGGGAAAAGCTCTTGAAATAATGATAAGAGAGCAGATTGGCTGTAAGGTGCGTTCAGTTGAGCTGAATTTACCTCAAAGATGCTCGTCTCACATTGCATCAGCAACCGATATTTCTGAAAGCGTTAATATCGGGAAGTATGCAGTAGAATGTGCTGAAAAGGGAATAAGCGGGAAAATGGTTATATTCAAAAGAAAAAGCTCAAGAGACTATCAGATTGAGCTTTCATATGAGGATATAGAAAAAATAGCCAATAAGGTCAAATCTGTTCCCGCTAACTTTATAAGCCCTGAGAAAAACAACGTTACAAAGGAATGTATGGAGTATATAGCTCCTTTAATCACAGGCGAAAGAAACATAAAATACGAAAACGGACTTCCCGTTCATTTTAAGATAAGAGGATATTGAACAATGTACAAAATAGGCTTTGATAATGAAATGTATCTTAAAACTCAATCAGAAAAAATCAAGGAAAGAATAAGTCAATTCGGAGATAAGCTATATCTTGAATTCGGAGGAAAGCTCTTTGATGACCATCACGCTTCTAGAGTGTTACCCGGATTTGCTCCTGACAGTAAAATTAAAATGCTTGCTGAATTAAAGGATCAAGCAGAGGTTATCATCGTTGTAAACGCTCATGATATTGAGAAAAATAAAATAAGAGGCGACCTTGGTATTACCTATGACCTTGAAACCTTCCGTTTAATTGATGCATTCCGTGGCTTTGGCTTATTTGTAGGAAGCGTTGTGCTTGCAAGATACAGCGCAACCTCAGTTGTTGAAAGCTTTAAAAAGACTCTTGAAAGCAAGGGCATAAAGGTATATAAGCATTTTGAAATAGAAAATTATCCATATGACGTTGCTAAGGTAGTAAGCGAAAACGGCTTTGGTAAAAACGAGTACGTTGAAACGGAAAGATCCTTAGTAATCGTTACAGCTCCTGGACCGGGAAGCGGTAAAATGGGAACCTGTCTTTCTCAAATTTATCATGACCATAAGCATGGAGTAAAGGCAGGATACGCAAAGTTTGAAACGTTCCCAATTTGGAACATTCCTCTTTCACACCCTGTAAACGTAGCTTATGAATCTGCAACTGCCGATTTAAACGATATAAACATGATTGATCCATACCATCTAGAAGCATATGGAGAAACTGCAATCAATTATAACCGCGATGTTGAAATTTTCCCTGTTCTTCGTGCAATGTACGAGGGAATTATGGGTAAATGTCCATATAAATCCCCAACAGACATGGGTGTTAATATGGCTGGCAACTGCATCATTGATGATGAAGCAGTAAGAGAAGCCGCTAAAAACGAAATTATAAGAAGATACTATAATGCTCTTTGCAATCAAAGAAAGGGCTGTGATTGCCAAGACGAAATAAACAAAATCAAGCTTCTTATGAATCAAAGCGATATTACAGTTAAGCAAAGAAAATGTATTCAAGCTGCTCTTGATAAAGCAGAGGAAACAGGCGCTCCTGCCGTAGCAATCGAGCTTTGCGACGGTAGAGTAGTTACAGGAAAAACAACCTCGCTTTTAGGCTCATCATCTGCCGCGCTTATAAATGCAGTTAAAGCAATAGCCGGCATAGATAAGGATATAGACATTATATCTCATGATGTTTTAGAGCCGGTACAAAAATTAAAAATTGAGAATTTAGGAAATCACAATCCAAGATTACATACCGATGAGGTGCTTATCGCTCTTGCCATAACTGCTGCAACAGATAAAGAAGCAAAAAAAGCCATGGACGCGTTAAAGCTTTTGAAGGGAGCAGAGCTACACTCAACTGTAATTTTAAGCCCTGTTGATACAGCAACCTTTAGAAAATTAGGCATAAACCTAACATGTGAGCCTGTTTACCAAACGAAAAAATTATTCCACGGTTAATTTAAATTTAAAAAGGATTTTGCAAATGCAAAATCCTTTTCTTTTATTTACCCGTAGCCACCACAAAAAATGAAAATTACCGATTTATGCATTTTGCCCATGAAAAAATAAAAAAATCAAAATATTACCATAAATGATATTATTCTACAAAAAAAGCCAGAATTCGCTACCGAAAAAATTCAAAATTTTATTCATTTTAGGCTATTGCCTTTATTCATTTTTTTGAAAAATTTAAAATGCCTTAATCATTAAAATAGTTTAGTTAACTAACAATTATTGTTAATGTTGCACAATCAAGATAGACGAATGTATAAAACGAAAAATATCCACGCTTTATTGTGCTAAAACGCCAAAAACGTGGAAAACTCCGTGGAAACCGTGCAAAACCCAAGCCAAATAACGTGACTTTTCCACTTTTCCACGGAAAGAGACCGTGGAAAAGTGGAAAAGTAGCACCTCGTTTTATTCATTTGCCAAAAATCAACGTGTAGAATTTAAAAAAATATCAATTTTCATCTTGACAAAAAATTATTCATTTTCCGATTTCGGAAATTTTTGAAAAAACTGTCAAATTGTCATTTTGCACAAATCTAAAAATACTTGAAAACTAAAAAGCTAGCTCCCCCAAGTATAAAATTTGTTGCAATCAAGCTGTCGAGCATATATGTAGCATCTACTTCAATCCTAAGTATGTTACCGCAAAAAACACCAAGCTCTAACCTTAAAGCTAAAAAACCGAAAAGAATAGCATAAAGCCATAATCCCTTCAGTATGTACAAAAATTTTAATTTATCTTTATCCTTCATATACCTCCCCCCCTTGTTAAAATTTTAGCATGATAAAAAAATTTTTACAACCGGTAATAAGTGGCAATAAAATAAAGGAGCTTTATTAAAGTAACCGTAACTGTTATGACATATAATACAAAACATATTTAAGCAAATCATAAATTTTCATGCTACAATTATAAACGCTGTTTTTTTAACAGTATAATTCAAAATCGAGGTATATCATGAAAAGTAAAATTTGCAAAAGCACAACCTTAAAAATAACGAAGAACATTGTTGAAAACTATCAGCTAGTAGAGCTCGATAAAAAGTACTCAATAATTTGCTTTGAGAATAATCTGTTAACTAATAAGCAAAGCAGCGAAAAAGTAATGAACATAACGACCGATAGAAATGAGGCACTGAGAATATTCAAATTTTTAGTAAAAAATAAAGCGTGCGAGGGCACAATAAAGGATATAATTTCCGATCAAATGTGTTGAAATTCTGAACAACCGCTGAAAAAAGCGGTTTTTTCTTTTTTTCTCTTGAAATTTTATATTTTTTATAGTATTATATACAAGGCAAATTTTCTTTAAGCATAAATCGTAAAAATAAGAACAGTTTGAGGATTTTAGTTGTGGAAAATAAGATTAAAAAAGCTATCAAGCAATATGAAATGAGTAATATTTATGAAGGCGCGATAATAGGCTTTTCAGGTGGAGCAGATTCAAGCGCAATACTACATTATTTGTCAAAGAAAACAAAAAAGCTTTTAGCGATTCATATCAATCATATGATAAGAGGCGAGGAAGCGCTAAGAGACGAGTTTTTCTGTAAAAACATGTGCAAAAAGCTTGGCGTAAAGTTTCTATCATTCCGTGTTGACGTTCCGTATTTGGCTGAGGAAAGAAAGCAAGGCCTTGAGGAAACGGCAAGAGAGGAAAGATATAAAATCTTTAATAAAATAATTTCTCAAAACAGCGACTATAAATGTATTGTAACGGCTCATAATGCAAACGATAATGCTGAAACTGTAATATTTAATTTATCAAGAGGAAGCGGAGCAAGAGGAATTGCAGGAATTAAGCCTGTGCTTAATAACATTGTAAGACCTCTTATTTACTGCTCCAAGGAAGAAATTCTTGAATATTGCAAGAAAAATTCAATAAGCTATGTCAATGATTCAACAAATATGGATACCGACTACACTCGTAATTACATCAGACACGAAGTAATTCCAATGCTTGAAAAAATCAACCCGTCGTTTATTGATTCATGTCTTAGAATGGGCGAGCTTCTTCGCGATGACGATAAATTTATTCAAGATGCTTGCGACAAAATCATTGAAGAAAACAGAATCAGAACTAGAGTAAGCACTGATCTTCTCAATTCTTTAGAAAGACCAATAGCATCAAGATTGCTTATGACCATTTCAAGAGACACTCTTGATAGAAAATCAATCGATGCGTGCTTAAAGCTAGCAGAAAGCGGAAACGTAGGTCAATACATCAATTTACCTAATAAAACCTCATTCAAAAAAGAAAGAGGATACGTTAAGTTTGTAAACACAGAAAACTTAATTAAGCTAAAATACAGCAAAGCACTAAGAGAAGGTCTTAATTACATCGATGAAATAAAGACAGCTATTGCTGTTAACACGGAAATGGTTCCCGACCTAAAGAAATACGAGCATGTTGAAACGGTAATTTTAAAATCCGAGGGTAAGCTGATTGTCAGAAATAAAAAAGATGGAGACAAAATGATTCAAGGTAAAATGACCAAGAAGTTAAAAACCATTTTCTGCGATAAGCATATTCCGTCCCATTACAGAGATAAAATTCCGCTAATTTGCGATGAAAATGGAATACTTTACATACCGTTGGTTGCAACACGCGACGGTGCTAAATCAAAAAACGGCGAAACCAATATAAAAGTGTATAGAGTTAAAAAAATATAAATACCACAAAACAGGAGGTGCTTTCGGATAAATGAAGAAAAGTAACGTTATAACCTATATTTTTTACTTCATAATAATAACAGCTATTATGATTGCAATTTTTGCAATGTTCAAGCAGAACAATGATGAAAAACCGCTAACGTATGATGATATGGTAGCTAAATTCCAAGAAATAGTAGTTACACCAGTAGATTCAAACGGCGATGGCGTAATTGATGAAAACGACGTTCCGGAAAAAACAAGACGAGTTTACGGTTATATCAGAAACATCAATAAATACACAGTAACAATCTTTGAAGCTAAAGAGGATTGGGATAACTATTTTGACGGAAATAGCAGAAATGATAAAGAGCTTGCTAAAAAGGTTAAAACTATAACACTTACCTACGAGGAGTACATTGAGTTCTTTGGCACAAACGTAGGCGTATCCAATAGCTTACTATACACAATCAAGGATGAGCTTGACGCACAAGGCGTTGACAGCTCATTTAAAACAAGCACAAAGGCATTAAAGCAGCAGTCTGCTTTTATGCAATACCTTCCTACGATTATTTTAGTAATCGTTATTGGCGTGTCAATGTTTTTCTTATTCCGTAGCCAAGGCGGCGGCAAAATGGGTGGATTTGGAAAATCTAAGGCAGTACAGTCAACCGTTAAAAACGTAACCTTTGACGACGTAGCAGGCGCAGAAGAGGAAAAGGAAGAATTAAAGGAGGTAGTTGAATACCTTCGTAATCCTGCAAGATTTACACAGCTTGGCGCAAAAATTCCAAGAGGTGTATTATTAGTAGGCCCTCCGGGTACAGGTAAAACATTGCTTGCCAAGGCAGTTGCAGGCGAAGCAGGCGTACCATTTTTCTCAATGTCAGGCTCAGACTTCGTTGAGCTTTATGTTGGTGTGGGTGCTTCCCGTGTAAGAGATTTATTTGAGCAAGCAAGAAAAACACCTGCCGCAATTATATTCATTGATGAAATTGATGCAGTAGGCCGTCAAAGAGGCGCAGGCTTAGGCGGCGGACATGATGAAAGAGAGCAAACGCTCAACCAGCTCTTAGTTGAAATGGACGGCTTTAGCACACAATCAGGTATTATCGTGATGGCAGCAACTAACCGCCCTGACATTCTTGACTCAGCATTATTAAGACCGGGCAGATTTGATAGACAGGTAACAATCGGCTATCCAGACCTAGAGGGCAGAGAAGCGATTTTACATGTTCACTCTAAGGGTAAGCCATTTGAAGAAACTGTTGATATGCACAAAATTGCTCAAACAACAGTTGGCTTTACAGGCGCAGACCTTGCTAACCTACTTAATGAGGCAGCTTTACTTGCTGCAAGAAACGGCAAAACTCTTATCGGCATGACCGAAATTGAGGATGCTATGATTAAGGTAACGGTAGGTACTCAAAAGAAAGCAAGAAAAATGAGTGAGAGGGAAAAGAGAAACACAGCAGTTCACGAGGCAGGACACGCAATTCTTGCTCACGTGCTTGAAACTCAAGACCCAGTTCGCCAAATTTCAATTATTCCAAGCGGTAGAGCATTAGGCTACACCTTAACTCCGCCAACTGAGGATAAATATAGTGAGTCCAAAAAAGAAATGCAGGAAAGAATCGCTATGATGCTTGGCGGTAGAGTTGCTGAGCAAATCGTATTTGATGACTATACAGGCGGAGCATCTAACGATATTATGCGCGCTACCGAAACTGCAAGAAAAATGGTTACAGTTTACGGCATGAGCAGCGAGCTTGGCACAATCCATTTTGGCTCAAACCACGGTAGTGATGAGGTATTCTTAGGCAGAGACTTTAGCTCTACTCCAAGCTACTCCGATAGCACAGCATCTAAAATTGATGCTGAAATCAAAAAAATCGTTGATGATGCTTATAATCTTGCATATTCAACCATTGAAAAGTACAGAGAAAAGCTTGACTTTATAACAGAATTCCTTCTTAAATATGAAATCATGGATGACGAGCAATTTGCTCTTGCTATGACCGAGGGCGCAACAATGGAGCAGGTTGAAAATCTTGTTACAGAAAAGAAGCGCAGAAGCGAAGAGGAAAATAAGAGAAGAGCTGAAAGACTTGAGGAAGAAAAGCGTAAGGCTATCGAAGAAGAAAACCGTAAAAAATTAGAAGAACGCCGCCGTCTTGAAAAAGAACTCGGCTTACTTGATGACGAGGATGAGGTTCTTCAAATTGCAGATTCAAATGATACGGATTTTAATGATGAAGAGGATGCAGAGCAAGTAGACGCTGAGATTATTGAAAACGTCGAAAGCGATGATGATAATACTTCCTCAGATAATTAAACTGAATAAAAGCAAGATTGCAATGTTTTGCAGTCTTGTTTTTTTTGCAAAAAAAGTCTAATATATAATAATGGTAGAGGCGGTATATAAAAAACAATTTTTTAATAGTCAAAATGCACAAAAGTGTGACATATTTATTGTGCAAATAAACAAAAATGAACAAATCTATTGACTTTAAACTGTTAATATAATATAATACAGTTGTAACAAATTCTCATTAAAAAGGAGTAGGATATGAAAAAAAGAGTATTGTTATTAGTACTTGCTGTACTAGCTCTTACATTTGTTTTAGTTTCATGCGGACATGAGCATGACTTTAAGCAAACAGAGGTTATTACAGAGGCAACATGTGAAGCTGCAGGTAAAGCAATTTTTGCTTGTGAATGTGGCGAATCAGAGGAAAGAGAAGTTGCGGCACTTCCTCACGCGTTTGGCGAAGAAATCGTTAAAGCGCCAACATGCCGTCATGACGGTTACACATACCAAGTATGTTCAGTATGTGGAGCTGA
Source organism: Eubacteriales bacterium (assembly GCA_045127235.1). Taxonomy (GTDB): domain Bacteria; phylum Bacillota; class Clostridia; order Oscillospirales; family CAG-272; genus RGIG2000. The sequence goes on along the minus strand of JBGVPY010000097.1, from coordinate 37,898 downwards.
AAGTGAACCAAAAGACGAAATTAAGTCAAGCGCTGAGTTCCATGATTTCAGCGAGAAAAAGATGACAACACCGGTTGATTGCGGTAAGCAACAAAACGGTATTGAGGAGACTGTATGTTCAATCTGCGGCGAAGCAGAGGATGGATCAGCTGAATTAGTTAGATGGGCACATGATTACGAGCAGGTTACAGTAGAAGCTACATGTAAGGCTCCTGGCTCAGTATCACAAGTTTGTAAGACATGTGGTGCTCGTGGTAAGGTTGATGAAATTCCAAAACTCCCACACACAGAAGTTCAAACAGGTTCTACACCTGCTACATGTGAAGCAGAAGGCACAGATAACTTTAAATGTACAGTATGTGATGAAACATGGACAGTTAAAACTGCTGACGCTCTCGGTCACGATTGGGACGAAGAGAACGTTCAAAGGAACGAAGCAACGTGTACACTTCCTGGTTATGATTACTACGAGTGCTTAAACGTTGGTTGTGCAGAGATAAAAGTTCTTCCTGGTGAACGCGGCGAAGCTAAAGGTCACTTAGCTGACTATAATAACGCTGACTACATCATAAGAGTTGAGCCAACATGTATTACAGACGGTTCAATTACACCTAAGTGTACGAGAGAAGGATGTGGCGAGGTTCTTGACACTGAGCTTAACGACGAGGGCAATAGCTTCGTTACGGTAATTCCTGCAACAGGCGTTCACTATGTAACAGATGAGCTAATCAGCTCAAAGGCGGCTACATGTCACGAGGCTGCTTATGAAGAATTCAAGTGTACAACAGACGCTGCTTGTACAGCAACAGAAAAGAGACACTCAGGCGAAAAGCTTGACCACGTATTTGCAGAAACTCCAACAGCTGTAATTGAAGCAAAGTGCAATGCATACGGCTATAAACTCTATGTATGTACAATTTGTGAAACAAACACAACTGCAGACAGCAAGTGTGAATTAGGATGTAGAGATGAAAGAGATATCGTAACAGTTCCACATAAGCCAACAATTAACAAGACAGTTGATGGAGAAGGAAATCCAATTGAGTTTGTACCTCAAACATGTTTGAAGTATGCATATACAATTTGGGAATGCGGCGATTGTAACACAGAATGGACACAAACATATACAGAAGATGAAAAACCACTTCTTAAGCACGGTGTAGGCGTTAACGGCGAAAACACTTGGGTAGAAACACAAGAGATTGTAAACCCAACATGTACGTCTGAGGGCTATACATATTATGCATGTACAAACGATAGTGATTGTACAGAAAAGTGTCAAAAGGACTTCACCAGAAGAACAGAGCATCCATTTACTGAGTACATTGATGGTCGTCTTGTATGCTCAGTATGCAATATAACATACAGAGATGTATCTACATACATTGATGAACCAATCAAGGTTGGCGATCTCGTTATTGATGAGGATACAAAGCTTTCTTGGGAACTTAAGGGATATGAAAATCCTGAAGCTCCAACAGCACTTACAGCTAACACAGCATATAGCCATACTGTAACAGAAAATGACCTTGACATTTCTAAGGGCATTATCAAGCTTTCAAGCGAGGCTGCTGATGTAACATACACAATCGTAGTTGAATGTGGCGAAGCAAGCAAGACATATGAAGTAAAATCTGCTAATGCATTCTTTGATCTCTATGAGAACGAGGGCGTTACTAAGGTAACAATCACAGCTTCAGCAGATGCAACTGTAAGCTTCTATGCATACGAAGGCTAATAACTAATATACAAAAGAATCCGAATTTATTCGGATTCTTTTTTTATTTTGTGAGTAAAAACTCTGTGAATATTTATTCATATTATATATAATATATTGAAAATTATGCATTATGCTTGACATTATTAACAAGCAGTGGTATAATATATACCATACAATTTAGTTGGAGATGCATATGAACGAGCTAGAACAGGCAAGAAAAATTATAAATGAGATTGACAAGGAAATGGCGCAGCTCTTTGAAAAAAGAATGTGCGCTGCTCAGCTTGTTGCTAAATACAAAAAAGAGCATGGACTTTCAATTTTAGATTCCTCTCGTGAAAAGGAAATAATTAGTAATAATTCAAGCTATATTGAAGACAATGAAATTAAGGAATACTATGTGAAATTCCTTGAATATAATATGGAGCTTTCCCGTAGCTATCAATCACGTTTAAATGACGGCATGAAGGTATCTTATTCAGGCGTTGAAGGCGCATTCGCTTACATAGCTGCAAAGAAAATTTTCCCACATGCTAATTTAATCGCATATCCTACATTTGAGAAAGCGTATAAGTCCGTTGAAGATGGAGAGTGCGATGCATGCGTATTGCCTATTGAAAATAGCTTTGCAGGAGACGTAGGCACGGTTATGGACCTTATTTTCTCAGGCAACCTATATATAAATCAAGTAACCGATCTTGCAGTTGAGCATAATCTTTTAGCCAATGAGGGCGCAACTCTTGATACAATTAAGCAGGTAGTAAGCCACCCTCAAGCATTATCTCAATGTAGTAGCTTTATTTCAAAGCATAACTATGAGGCAAAGCCATATACAAATACAGCACTGTCAGCAAAGCTTGTTAAGGAAAGTGGCAGTCTTGAAATTGCCGCAATCGCATCAGATGAAACAGCAAGAATTTTTGACCTTAAAATATTGGAAAGCAAAATCAATGAAAGCAGAAATAATACAACACGATTTGCTGCATTTTCACGCGTAAGAAATGATAATGAAAGCAAAAAGAGAAGAATGAATGACCATTTTATTCTTGTTTTCACAGTTAAGAATGAAGCAGGTGCTCTTGCAAAAACCCTTGATATTATTGGCGCTCATGGCTTTAATATGAGAAATTTACGCTCACGCCCTATGAAGGAGCTTATGTGGAGCTACTACTTCTATATTGAAGCAGATGGAAATATAAGCACCCAAGATGGCAAGGACATGCTAAGAGAGCTTAGCGCCACCTGTGATAAATTAAAGCTTGTAGGCACATACAATACTGATAACTAAGAGGCATGTGCCTCTTAAACGAGGTGAAATATGATTATACCGTTAAATTTAGGAGAGCAAAGCTACGATATCGTGCTTGAAAGAGGCGCTTTAAATAAAGCCTCAGAGTATCTTAATTTAAATAGAAAATGCTTAATAGTAACAGATAGCGGCGTACCAAGCGAGTACGCACAAACGGTCAAAAATCAAGCAAAGGAAGGCTATATATGCGTAATACCCCAGGGCGAAAAAAGCAAATCCTTTGATAATTACAAAATGCTTCTTGAAAAAATGATTGAGTATTCCTTTACCCGTACAGACTGTGTAATCGCAGTAGGTGGCGGTGTGGTTGGAGATTTAAGCGGCTTTGTAGCATCAAGCTATATGCGCGGCGTTGATTTTTATAATATTCCAACAACGCTTTTATCTCAGGTTGATTCCTCAATCGGTGGCAAGGTTGCCATTGATGTAAGCGGCGTAAAAAATATTATAGGCGCATTTTATCAGCCTAAAAAGGTTTTAATTGACTCTGATACTTTAAAAACACTTGAAATTAGACAGGTAAATGCGGGACTTTGTGAAGCTATCAAAATGTCATTAACCGGCGATAAGGAGCTTTTTACCCTTATTGAAAATAGTTTAGACCTAACACACGATATTGATACAATCATTGAAAAATCATTACTCATAAAGAAAAACGTAGTGGAAATTGACCCAAAGGAAAAGGGACTTCGCAAGGTATTAAATTTCGGCCATACCATAGGCCACGCCATTGAAAGCTATATGGACGGTAAGCTACTACATGGCGAATGTGTAGCGCTTGGCATGCTTCCATTATGTAGCTCAAGCGTAAAAGCAAGACTTATTAAGGTTTTAGAAAAATACTCATTAAATAACAGCGTAAATATAGACACGGATATCCTAATTTCTTATATCACACATGACAAAAAGTCAAGCGGAACAAAAATCACAACGATTTTCGTTAACGAAATCGGCACATTTGAAATGCGCGAAATGGAAATAGAAAATATGAGAGAATATATAAACGGAGGTATTTAAAATGAAAAATACATTCGGACAAAGCGTTAGCGTAACAGTTTTTGGCGAAAGTCACGGACAAGCCATCGGTGCTGTGATTGACGGTCTTGCGCCGGGCATTGAGGTTGATAATGACTTTATCGCCTACCAATTATCAAAGCGCAGACCACAGGGAAAAACAGACACTCCTCGCGTTGAAATGGATAATTATCAAATTTTAAGTGGAGTTTTTGAGGGCAAAACAACAGGCACACCAATTTGCATTGTTATTCCAAACGAAAATACAAAAAGCAAGGATTATGACAAAACACGAGGTATCGCCCGTCCATCCCACGCCGACTATACTGCATATTGTAAGTATCACGGATATGAGGACTATCGCGGAGGCGGTCATTTCTCAGGCAGAATAACAGCCGCACTTGTTGCAAGTGGAGCGATAGCATTAAAAGCCCTTGAAAAGCTTAATATAAAAATCGGCACTCACATTCTAAAATGTGCAGACGTTAGCGACAGAGAATTTGAAAATATCGACACAGATATCGACTTATTATCTAAAAAATCATTTCCTGTTCTTAGTGATTGCCAAGAACAAATGACTGAAAAAATTGATGAAGCAAGAAAGCAGCTTGATAGCGTAGGCGGAATAGTGCAAACAGCAATCAGCGGTATTCCTGCTGGCGTAGGCGAGCCTTGGTTTGATAGCGTTGAGAGCGTTTTATCACATGCGCTATTTAGTATAGGTGGAGTAAAGGGCATTGAGTTTGGTCAAGGCTTCAATTTTGCTAGTATGAAGGGTAGCCAAGCAAATGACCAATTTGAAATTATAGATGACAAAATCGCCACAAAAACAAACAATAACGGCGGTATAAACGGCGGTATTACAAACGGAATGCCAATTCTCTTTAATTTAGCCGTAAAGCCTACCCCATCAATAGCAAAAGAACAACAAACGGTAGATTTTATATCAAAGGAAAATACGCTTTTAAATATTGAGGGCAGACATGACCCGGCAATTATTAGAAGGGTGTGCGTTGTAGTTGATAGCGTATGCGCCCTTGCAATTTGCGATATGCTTGCCCAAAGATACGGTACAGATGTATTCTTAAAAGGAATAAATTAAGGAACAAACAATGAAATACGGACTAATAGGGGAGCATTTAACACATAGCTTCTCAAAGGTAATACACGAAAAAATAGCCGACTATGTGTATGAAATTAAGGAAATAGAGCCACAAAATGTTGATAGCTTTATGAAGGCTAAGAGCTTTTTAGCAATTAATGTTACAATACCATATAAGGAAAAGGTAATTCCATATCTTGACTATATTGACAATAGTGCTAAAAAAATCGGCGCAGTAAATACGGTAGTCAATAAAAACGGTAAGCTATACGGCTATAATACCGACTACTCTGGCATGATGGGGCTTATAAACAAAATCGGACTTAACATCAAGGACAAAAAGGTTTTAATTATCGGAACAGGTGGTACTTCAAAAACTGCCACAGCTGTTATTTCTGATATGGGCGCTAAGGAAATCATTTATGCATATAAATCCAAGACAGATAGCGCATGCTCCTATGATGAAATATATAAGCATCATACCGATATAGAGATAATTATCAACACATCCCCCGTTGGAATGTATCCAAATAATGATGGTATTCCTATTGACCTAAAAAAATTCCCTAAGCTTGATGGCGTTTTAGATGTTGTCTATAATCCACTTAAAACAAACTTAGTTATAGAAGCGCAAATCCTCGGCATCAAAGCAGAGGGTGGCTTATATATGCTAGTATCACAAGCAATTTCTGCCTATGAGTATTTTATGGATAAAAAAGCAAGCGAAACACTTTGCGATACTATCTATGATGATATCCTATCCCAAAAGGAAAATATCGTTTTAACAGGCATGCCATCCTCAGGCAAAACAACCGTAGGCAAAATTTTAGCCGAAATAACAGGCAAAGCATTTGTTGACACAGATGATGAAATTATAAAGAAAATCGGAATGGATATCCCAACATATTTTTCAAAATATGGCGAAGCAGAATTCAGAAAAATTGAAAGCGATGTAATTAAAGAAATTTCACAGAAAAATTCCTTAATTATAGCCACAGGTGGCGGTGCAATTTTAAATAATGAAAATATAAGACACTTAAAACAAAATGGTAAAATCTATTTTCTTGACAGAAGTCTTAAAAATCTTACCCCCACAAGCGATAGACCCTTATCAAGTGATATTGATGCGCTAAAAAAGAGATACGATGAAAGATATCCCATATACACATCAACCTGTGATGTCAAAATTGATGGTAATGCTACTCCAAGCGAGGTAGCCAACATAATTTACGGAGAATATAAAAAATGAAAATTTTAGTATTAAACGGACCAAATATAAATATGCTTGGCATAAGAGAGCCTCACATATATGGAAGCCAAACATATAACGATTTACTTGATAAAATTAAAGCATATGCAGATAAAAAGTGCGTAGATGTGTCGTTTTTTCAATCAAATCACGAGGGCGACCTAGTAGATGCAATACAAAAAGCATACTATGATAAGGTTGATGGTATTGTAATAAACCCAGCCGCATATACCCACACAAGCGTGGCAATTTTAGATGCTTTAAAAGCAGTCTCTATCCCAACCGTTGAGGTACATATATCCAAGGTTGAAGAAAGAGACAGCTTTCGCCAAATCAGTTATATAAGACAGATAGCAATTAAAACAATAACAGGTAAAGGCTTTGATGGCTATTTAGAAGCCATTGATGCATTATTGGAGCTTAAATAAAATGAAGGTAATAATTAAACCAAGCGTAGCAAAGGGCGAAATTTCAGCCCCACCCTCAAAAAGTTATGCGCACAGATATTTAATCGCTTCAGCTCTGTCAAATGGCGAAGGCTTGATAAACGGCATTATAGACAGTGATGATATGGAAGCAACCTTAAAATGCATTTGCACCTTAGGGGTGTCTGTAAAACGCCAAAATCAAGCTGTTACGGTAAAAAGTCATACCCTTAAAAAAAGCGAAAGAGAATTTTACTGTAACGAAAGCGGCAGCACACTTAGATTTTTTATTCCCATAGCGCTTGCCTTGGGCGGTACAAATACATTTTACGGCACTAAAAAGCTTTTATCCCGTGGCATTAGTGTTTACGAGGACATTTGCAGAGAGCAAGGAATTAAGGTTGAAAAATCCCCCGATAAAATAATTTTCACAGGCAAGCTACATTCAGGAGTATTCAATGTAAAGGGTAACATAAGTAGCCAATTCATAACAGGGCTTTTATTCGCTTTGCCACTTCTTGATGATGATAGCGTCATAAATATCACCACCGACCTTGAAAGTAGCGGTTATGTTGATATTACCTTAGATGTGTTGAAAAAATTCAATATTGAAATTAAGCGAGAAAATAACTCCTTTTACATTAAGGGCAAGCAAGAATATAAGCTGCAGAATGTTACTGTTGAGGGAGATATGTCAAACGCCGCATTCCTAGATGCATTTAACCTTTTAGGCGGAGATGTGTCTGTAATTGGATGTAATAAGAACTCATATCAAGCTGATAGCGTATATCCTCAGCATATGCTAAGCTTAAAAAACGGCACACCTGAAATTGATTTGTCTGACTGCCCCGACTTGGCGCCTATTCTGTTTGCGCTTGCCGCATCACAAAACGGAGCAATATTTACAGGCACAAAAAGATTAAAAATCAAGGAAAGCGACAGAGCCGAGGCAATGGCTACCGAGCTTAGAAAATTCGGTATAGATGTCAGCGTGTATGAAAACTCCGTTATAGTTCATAAAGGCGAAATTAAAAAGCCAACAGAAACACTATACGGACACAACGACCACAGAATTGTAATGGCGCTTTCCGTTCTTTCTACAATCTACGGTGGCGAAATTGAAGGCTGCGAAGCAGTTTCAAAAAGCTATCCATCATTCTTTGATGACATTCAAAGCTTAGGCGTTAAATTGGAGATAGTAAAATGAAAATAATAAATGATGTAAAGTTTTTAATAGTAGGTCTTGGCTTAATCGGTGGTAGCTATGCTCAAGCATTAACCGATTTAGGCTACGAGGTAGGTGCGATTACACGAAGCCAATCATCAATAGACTACGCTTTAAAAAACAATTTAATAGCACACGGTACGACTAAGGTTGAAAAGGAATACATAAGCAAATTTGATGTTATAGTTTTTGCTCTGTATCCCAAGGTGCTTGTTAAATGGATTGAGGAAAATCAATCATGCTTTAAAAAAGGCGCGCTTCTTACCGATGTAACAGGCGTAAAAAGCCCTATTGTTTATAAAATCCAAGATATTCTACAAAGCGATGTTGAATTTGTAGGCGCTCATCCAATGGCAGGTAAAGAGGTTTATGGCGTTGAAAATGCCGATAAATCTATTTTTAGAAATGCCAATTACATAGTTACACCAACAGCAAAAAACACCAAGGAAGCTATTGATGAATGTAAGCAGCTTGGCAAAATTCTGGGCTTTAAAACAGTAGCGGAGCTGTCCCCCGAAAAGCATGATGAAATGATAGGCTTCCTATCTCAGCTAACTCACTGTATAGCAGTATCTTTAATGACCTGTAAGGATTCCGAGCATTTAGTTGACTACACGGGAGACTCATTTAGAGACTTAACTAGAATTGCAAAAATCAATGATGAAATGTGGAGTGAGCTTTTCTTAATGAATAAAACGGAGCTTCTATCACAAATGGATTTATTTATGGATAAATTTAAATCCTTGCGAGATTCAATAGAAAACGATGATACAGAAAAAATGAAGGAAATAATGAGACTATCGACTAAGCGCCGTAGCCTCTTTGATAAAAAATAACAGGCAAAAACAAGGAGGAATGAAGCTATGAATATGGACTTCAAAAGAAAGCTACCAACGCCTAAGGAGATTAAGGAGATGTATCCTATCTCTGATGAAATGGCAAAGGTAAAGGAAGAAAATGATAAGGAGATTCAAGCGGTCTTTACAGGCGAAAGCAAAAAGCTTGCTTTAGTAATAGGCCCATGCTCAGCAGACCGTGAGGATGCGGTGCTTGACTATATTTCAAGACTACGCAGGGTTCAAGAACAGGTTAAGGATAAAATCGTTATCATTCCAAGAATTTACACCAATAAACCAAGAACAACAGGAGATGGCTATAAGGGAATGCTTCATCAGCCTAACCCAAACGAAAATCCCGATATGCTTAAGGGACTTATAGCAATTAGAAAGCTGCATATGAAGGCAATAGAGGAAACAGGCTTCACATGCGCTGATGAAATGCTTTATCCTGAAAATCATAGATACTTATCCGACCTTTTATCGTACGTTGCAGTAGGTGCGCGTTCATCAGAAAACCAACAGCACAGACTTACTGCAAGCGGACTTGACATTCCGGTAGGCATGAAAAACCCAACAGGTGGCGACATCTCAGTTATGATGAACTCAATTACTGCGGGACAACACCCTCACGCATTCATATATAGAGGCTGGGAGGTGCAAAGCAAGGGTAACCCATTAACTCACGCTATTTTACGCGGCTATGTAGATAAATATGGTCGTTCATTCCCTAACTATCACTATGAGGATTTAATCAATCTTTGTGAATGCTATGCAAAAACAAACCTAGTAAATCCGGGTGTTGTAGTTGATGCTAACCATGCAAACTCAGGCAAAAAGTGGGCTGAGCAGGTAAGAATTTGTAAGGAAATTCTTCATAGCACAAGACATAATAATGATGTGTTCAACTTAGTAAAGGGACTTATGATTGAATCCTACATTGAGGACGGCTGTCAAAAATCAGATGAGGGTATTTACGGCAAATCAATTACCGACCCATGCTTAGGCTGGGAAAAGACAGAAAAGCTTATCCTTGACCTGGCAGATTTAAGATAAAATAAATACAAAAACCGCTTGCTTTCCAAAATGAAGCAAGCGATTTTTTTAATCATGTCTGATGTGCTTTTTTTCTGTATTCCGAAGGAGATAAACCCATGTTCTTTTTGAATATTTTACTGAAAAAATACTGATCCTTGTAGCCAACTGCAACACCAATTTCTCCAATTTGCATTTCGCTTGAGCTAAGATAATCACACGCCTTGCTAATTCTTAAGCTTGTAATGTAATCGCTTGGGGTTTTCCCCATTTCCTTTGTGAAAAGCGTGATATATCTTGAATTACTAAGCCCTTCCATTTTTGCAAGAGAAGGAATTTGAATTTTCTGCATATAAAATTCATTAATATATTTTATTGATTTTTTAAAGGAGCGGTATCCCTCATATCTAATCTTTTCAATGGCTATGGTTAGTAAAATCTGTTCTAAAAGGCATGCTAGAGAATATTGTAAAAACGGAGCCTTTATCATATCCTGCTCAAGCATTTTTTCAATAAGTGAAACCACCTTTTGCGAAAACTCTCCCTCATAAATATAAGGCATTGTTAAAAAGCCCAAATCATCTAAAAGCTTTTTAGCGTGAGAGCCTGTAAAATGTATGCTTAAATACTTTGACGGTGGCTCTCCCCAATAATGATATTGATACTTAGGCGGATATATAACCACCGAGCCCTTTCCAAGGCTGTATGACTTGCCATCTGTTTCCGTGTTAAATATTCCATCGGTAACATAAATAAAAAAATAGTCATCTCGCCCTTGACAGTTGTATGTATCATATATAAATGGTGGCAGAGAAGTAAAGCAATCGTTAAGGTGATTTATCATAAGCGGATATTCATCAGATTGAATACTTTTATAGTTTAATGTCTCTATGCTTCTTAAAATAAGCTTGTTCATTTTAACCTCTTTTTAATCAGATAATAAAATAATACAAATTTTCGCTAAAATAATCTATTTACATAGCACTGTAATAATTATAAAATATAAATGTAGAATTGTCAATATTTTTATTGCATTAACAAAAAACTACAAATAAATTTTAAGGAGAAAAACAATGAAAAAGAAATTATTATTAATTTCATTAATGGTGGCGCTTTTTATTTGCGTATTTGCAATTTCAGTAAGCGCAGCTATTATCCCACTTGATGAGGACCCTGGACTTGACTGTGATGCAAGTCTTGTTTCAACTCTTGATATTGCTGCATATGGTGAAAGTAACACCGCAGATGACAGAGAATCAAGAGTGGTTTTAACAGATGGAAGCAAGTATTATGTATTCCCTGCATACTATGTAGTAAACAAGAGCATTTACTATAATCCAAACGGATTTAATAACACTTTAAAATCAGCAATGGCTGAACACGGTGTTACCTTTAATAGCATTAAGGAATGTCTTGTAAGAATCCAAATACCAACATATGTAGAGGAAATTAACCATAATACAGCAAAATTTGAAAATTTCCCTACTATAAAAGAGGCACGCTGGGGCACACACTTAAAGAGAATTCACGCCCAAAATGCATTCTCAAACTGCAAAAATCTTGAGTACATTTCAGACATTTCTCATATGACTCAAATTAACAACGCAGGCTTTAACGGTTGTCCAAAGCTTAACATTCACATTAATTGGCCTGCAGCTGTAACCTCGATCAATACACAAATGTTCTCAGGCACAGGTCTTACCTCTATTACTATTCCTGAAGGCATCACGTCAATCGGTCAAACCGCATTCAACGATTGCGACCAATTAACAGAGGTAATTTTACCAAATACAGTTACAACAGTTGGTAAGATGGCATTTTCAAATTGCGCAAAGCTCGAAAAAGTAGTATTTGGTGCAGGCTTTACAACCTTTTCAAGCCCAAATAATGACTATGAAACATTCTTATATACATCAAGCATTAAATATGTATATGTTCCGGCTACATTTGCTAACAAGCTAACAGGCTCAAAGGGCTTCTATAACATCTTTAACCAAGGCAAAAATGTAACATTCTTCTTTACAGGCACTTATGATGAAGCGGTAGTGGCGCAAAACAAATTTATCGCCGCAACCGCAAATGATAATGTTTCTAAGGCAGAGCTTGTAGCATACGACCCAACTATCAACTATGAGGGCTATGCAGACTCCCTTGGCAAAAACCTTATCGTTTATAATTATAGCGAGTGCGATGCATTTTATAATGGCGTGCATAGCTATGTAGCTAACCCATGTGTAGAAAAATGCTCAGTATGTGAGGACGTAAAGCCTCTTGAAAACCCAGTTCACGCTTTAAAAACAGAAATTTCATATACAAACTACACCTTAGTAGGCACAAAGCATGTATATTGTACAAATGACGGCTGCTCCAAGGATGACGTTCTTGAAGCCGCAGCATTATTTGAATTTGTAGGCTATTCAACAAATAACGATAACACAGAGCTTTGCGTAGGATATGCATTTAACTTAGCCGCCATCGATGAATACAATAAGGCAAACAATAAAACACTTGCATACGGCGTTGTTGCAACAATTATTGATGAGGGCGAAGCATTATCTTTATCATATAACGAGGGCGTAGTAACATCTAATCTTAATAATACTGTAATTGCTAGCGTTGATAGTACTTACGCAGGCGTTGACTTTAAGCTCTCAGGCTTTAAGACATACGAAGAGGGCGACAAAGTAAACTTAAAAGCATTAAATCTTGTAATGTGTGCATATGCATACGATGGCGAATTTTATTACATTGGTAGCGCTGATGCAAAGGATTACTGTAATAAAGCACCTCAAGCACTAACCTTTGCACAAATTGAAGGTAAGGCAACTGTATAAACAACTAAATAACAAAAATAACCGCTTTTCAAAGCGGTTATTTTTTTATGTAATAAATAAAAAACTACTGAATAAATATAATGTAGAAGGGAAGTGATAATATAGAAAAAAGAGGACTAACAAGCGAAGAGGTGCAAGCATCAAGAGAAAAGCACGGCGCAAATATATTAAACGAATATAAAAGAAAATCATTCCTAAAATGCTTCATATCAAATTTAACCGACCCTATAATCAAGGTGCTTATAATAGCGCTTTTTATAAATATAATTTTCATGTTTCCCAACATAAATTGGTTTGAAAGCGGCGGTATTGCAGCATCTGTCTTAATTGCTACATTAGTCTCAACCATATCAGAATACAGTAGCGAAAATGCATTTGAAAAGCTTAGAGAAAAAAGCAAAAATGCAAAATGCATAGCAGTACGAAATAACAGAGAAGAAGAAATTTCAACGGATGATGTGGTTGTAAATGATATTTTAATTCTAAGCGCAGGAGAAATGATTTGCGCAGACGGAATTATTTTAGACGGAGAAATAGCAGTTGATGAATCTGCACTGACAGGAGAAAGTCAAGAAATATCAAAAGGCGCAAATGATACGGTTTTAAAGGGAAGCATAGTATGCCAAGGAAAATGCTCCTTGTGCGTTACCATGGTTGGAGAAAATACATATTACGGTAAGGTAGCCAAGGATTTAAGCGTTGATACAAGACCCAGCCCTCTAAAGCATCGCCTTAGCGAGCTTGCCAAAGCCATAAGCAAAATTGGCTATGTATTCGCAAGCTTAATTGCTCTTGCATACTTGATAAATGTCTTTGTGATTGATAGTCACATGATATGGAGTGATGTGCTTTTAAAAATCAAGGACGTAAGGTTTTTAGTTTCCCATCTTATAAACGCGTTAACTCTGGCAATTTCAATAGTTGTAGTAGCAGTGCCCGAGGGACTTCCTATGATGATAACGGTGGTCCTTTCCTCAAACATGAAGAAAATGATAAAGGACAATGTGCTAGTTCGTAAAATGGTAGGAATTGAAACGGCAGGAAATATAAACCTGCTTTTTACAGATAAAACAGGCACGTTAACCGAGGGAAAGCTTAAGGTAAAGGAAATACATACAATAGATAATAAATACACAGGGCTAAAGGATTTAAAATCCGCACCGATTTTAGAAAAATACATAACATTGTGTGCAAATTTCTGTAACGACGCCTCATATAATGGTAAAAAATCAATAGGCTCAGATGCCACCGATAGAGCAATTTTGGACTGTTTTATTAAAGCTAAAAGAGAAGCAGAAATAAAGGAAAAAATTCATTTTGATAGCACAAAAAAATATAGCGTATCAGTTATAGAGCATGAAAATAATATATACACGCTCTTTAAGGGCGCGCCTGAGAAAATAATAAATAGCTCCACCCAAATAATAAATTCAAACGGCACAGCCTTAGATATAACAGACTTAGATAAAGCTAAGCTTCAATCTAAGCTAAAAGCTCTAGCAAATGAAAGCTATCGCGTTGTTGCCTTGGGGATAAAAATAGGAATTAGCGACACATCCTGCGATAAAATAACATTTATAGGCTTCTTAGCAATTAGAGACAAAATTCGCAAGGATGTACCAAATGCAATTAAACAGGTAACAGGCGCAGGCGTAGGCGTTATTATGATAACAGGCGATAACGTGGATACCGCACGTGCAATAGCCACAGAATGTGGCATAATATCAAAGCAAACAGGCAGAAGCATTGCCTTGACAGGCGCGCAGCTGTCTAATATGACCGATGATGAAATAATGAAAATACTGCCACAAGTGGCTGTAATTGCACGAGCATTGCCCTCTGATAAAAGCCGTTTAGTTAAAATATCCCAAAAATACGGCTACGTGGTAGGCATGACAGGAGACGGAATAAATGACGCGCCATCACTTAAAATTGCCGACGTAGGCTTTGCAATGGGTAGCGGCACGGATATTGCCAAAGAGGCTGGCGATATCATAATAAACGATAATAACTTTGTATCAATAGTAAAATCAATTTTATACGGCAGAACAATATTCCATTCAATTAGAAAATTTATAGTTTTTCAGTTAACAATGAATTTAGGTGCAGTAGGCATATCTCTCATAGGCCCATTTATCGGTGTTGATAACCCTGTAACCATTACCCAAATGCTTTGGGTAAATATAATTATGGATACATTAGGTGCTTTGGCGTTTGCTAACGAGCCATCAAGGCAAGAATATATGAAAGAAGCGCCAAAGCCAAGGGATGAAAAAATCCTATCAAAATCAATGCTTAAATCTGTCGTAGCAAGAGGTCTTTATATTCTTGCCTTGTGCATATGGTTTTTAAAGAGCGACACTCTACCCATGATTTTAAGGCGTGGGGATGATAAATATATTCTAAGCGCATTTTTCGGTGCATTTATATTTATGGGAGTTTTTGTATGCTTTATATCAAGAACGGAAAGAATGAATATATTAAGCGGCATAAGTGAAAATAAATCCTTTATCTTAATCATGCTTTTAATTTCACTTATGCAAATATCCTTTATTTATTTTGGTGGGGACCTATTTAGAGCCACTCCCCTCTATTTTTCTGACCTTTTTAGTATAATTTCCATTTCCTTCACGGTGGTAATATTTGACCTTATAAGAAAGCTACTTATCAAAAGAGCAAAATTCAAAAGCAAACTAAAAAAGTATAATGGAGGCAAAGTAAATGCAAAATAAATATCTTCCCGAGGGCTATCTATATGGCACTATGGAAAACAGAGAATACCTGTCCACCTTAAAGGGATTAGAAAACGCCAAAAGGGAAGGGAAAATTCTTGAGGGCGTGGTTACAATGTGCGATAGCGCGACCCTTGATTTACATGTGGACCTTTACGGCATAAAGGGTATAATCCCTAAAAGCGAAAGCGTCTATTGCGATAAAATAAAGGATATAGCCATCATAACGCGAGTAGGTAAGCCCGTGTCCTTTAAGGTAATGGATATTATAAAAAAGGAAAACGAGAAGCCTATTGTCATTCTCTCTCGCAGAGAAGCCCAAAGAGAGTGCATAGCCAACTATTTGATGGATTTAACCTTAGGGGATATTATTCCTGCAAAAATCACTCATTTTGAGCAGTTCGGCGCATTTGTTGACGTAGGATGCGGAGTTGCATCACTTCTCAGCATTGATAGCATTTCTATTTCCCGTATATCTAATCCTAACGAAAGATTTTCCTTGCGCGAGGAAATAAAGGTAATAGTAAAGGATATAGATTACGAAACCGGCAGACTCAGCGTTTCCACCAAGGAGCTTTTTGGCACTTGGGAAGAAAACATCGCAGCCTTTAGCGTAGGCCAAACAGTCTCAGGCGTTATACGAAGCATTGAGGACTACGGTATATTCGTGGAGCTAACCCCAAACCTTGCAGGCTTAGCCGAGCTTTACGATGGCGCATATGTAGGTCAAAGCTGCGCCGTGTACATTAAAAGCATTATCCCCGAAAAAATGAAAATCAAGCTTGTAATCATAGATACCTACGATACCGCCACCAAAAAAATTACCAATGAGGATTACTATATTAACACAAATACCGTAACCCACATCGATTATTGGAAATACTCCCCCGAGCAGTCCTCGAAAATAGTTGAAACTGTATTCTAACAAAAAATCACACGGAAAACCCGTGTGATTTTATGCTTTTAATTAAAGTGCGTCTTTTCTTGAAAGATTAGCGCGTCCCTTTTCATCAATTCCTAAGAACTTAACAGGGAATTCATCGCCTTCCTTGCAAACATCCTCAACCTTTTCGGTTCTTTCCTTTGCAAGCTTAGAGATGTGAACAAGACCTTCTCTACCTGGAGCATACTCAACGAATGCACCGATAGGAATAATTCTTGTAACCTTAGCATTGTAAATTGCGCCAACCTCTGGCTCAAATACGATACCTGCAATAATTTCTCTTGCAGCCTCAATAGCATTCTTATCAACTGCAGAGATGAAGATGCTTCCATCATCCTCAATATCAATTTTAGCGCCTGTGTCAGCAACAATCTTTTGGATTACCTTTCCGCCGGAGCCAATAACCTCACGAATCTTGTCAGGCTTAATCTTCATTGAAATCATCTTTGGAGCATAGTCTGAAACCTCGCTTCTTGGGGCTGGAATAGCCTTTAAGATAACCTCATCAATGATTTGATCACGACCTGCATGTGTTTGCTCAAATGCCTTCTTAATAATTTCAGGTGTAAGACCATCAATCTTTAAGTCCATTTGGATAGAAGTAATACCCTTGTGTGTACCTGCTACCTTAAAGTCCATATCGCCATAGAAGTCCTCAAGACCTTGAATGTCGATCATTGTATCCCATGAGCCATCCTCAGCTGTGATAAGACCGCAAGAAATACCTGCAACAGGAGCCTTAATTGGAACACCAGCATCCATAAGAGCAAGTGTAGAGCCACATACAGAAGCCTGTGATGTTGAACCGTTAGATGAAATAACCTCAGATACTAATCTGATTGCATATGGGAATTCCTCAACTGATGGAAGTACAGGAACAAGTGATCTTTCAGCAAGCGCACCATGTCCGATTTCACGTCTGCCTGGAGTACGGCTAGCCTTAGCCTCACCAGTAGAGTAGCCAGGCATATTATAGTGGTGCATGTATCTCTTTTCTGTTTCCTCATCAATACCGTCAAGTAATTGACACTCAGAGATAGGACCAAGTGTTGCAAGAGTCATAACCTGAGTTTGTCCACGAGTGAACATACCGCTACCGTGAACTCTCTTAAACATACCAACCTCAGCAGTTAAAGGACGGATATCGTTCATACCACGACCATCAACACGCTTTTTGTCATTAAGTAACCATCTACGAACAATCTTCTTTTGAATCTTGTAGATAAGCTCAGGAAGAATTGTCTTGATGTCCTCATATTTTTCTTCAAATGTAGCAACAATATTTTCCATAATTGGTTGCATCTTAGCATCACGAACAGTCTTATCATCTGTATCAAGAGCTTCCATAACATCCTTTTCACAGAATGCGAAGATTTCATCAAACATGTCGTGGTCAAGCTCACATGATGGATAAGCAAACTTTGGCTTACCGATTTCAGCCACAATCTCATTGATAAACTTAACAAGCTTCTTGATTTCCTCATGAGCAAGCATAATAGCGTTGAACATATCATCATCAGATACTTCCTTAGCGCCTGCCTCAATCATTACTACCTTCTTTTCAGAAGCAGCAACAGTTAAATCAAGAATGCTATTTTGTCTTTCTGCAAGTGTTGGGTTAAGGATAATCTTACCATCAACCATACCAACGAATAAGCCACCGATAGGGCCGTTCCATGGAATGTCTGAGATAGATAAAGCGATTGATGCACCAATCATAGCTGTAATTTCAGGTGAGCAATCTGGGTCAACTGAAAGAACTGTTAATGAAAGGTTAACGTCATTTCTTAAATCCTTAGGGAAGAGAGGTCTTACAGGACGGTCAATAACACGAGATGTAAGTACAGCCTTTTCTGATGGCTTACCCTCTCTCTTTAAATAACCGCCTGGGATTTTACCAACTGCGTACATTCTTTCCTCGTAGTCAACTGAAAGAGGTAAGAAGTCAATACCGTCTCTTGGTGCTGCTGATGCAGTAGCACAAGCAAGAATAACAGTTTCACCGTAGCGAACTAATACGCTACCGTTTGCAAGACCTGCCATCTTACCGTTTTCAACGATAAGCTTACGGCCTGCAAGCTCATACTCAAAGGTTTTGTAATTGTCAAAAACCTTTTCTGAGAACATTTTTGCCATTTTGTTTTCCTCCGTTTTATAAATCTTAATTTTACTTTCGCGTGAGAGGACATAGCATTTAACCAAGTGTCAAAAGTAGTGGTCAGTGGTCAGTGGTCAGTTGCTCCTACATCCTACATCCTAATTTGGCGTTTGGTTAACTGCTATCTCATCACGCATTTCTTTTTGAACATAAATTAGCCAAAACTTAATAAATCATAGGCGGCTAACCCCACAATTTATGCTAAGCTACTCATAACAAAACTTTAGCTGTGCAAATATTTGCACAGCTAAGATTACGCACCAAGGTGCGCACAGCTTTATTACTTTCTAAGACCGAGCTTGTCGATGATAGCACGGTAACGCTCAATGTCTACCTTTGCAAGGTAAGCAAGGAGGTTTCTTCTGTGACCAACCATCTTAAGAAGACCTCTACGGCTGTGGTGGTCGTTCTTGTTAACCTTAAGATGCTCGTTAAGGTTGTTGATACGGCTTGTAAGAAGTGCGATTTGTACTTCTGGTGAACCTGTATCACCCTCGTGAGTAGCATAAGTAGCAATGATTTCCTGCTTTGTCATTTTTCTTCACCTCATAAATTTATTTTTGCGCCATGAACTACGCCATCGGTGGGTGAATCCCCAATATTATAGGGCTTATATCCGAAAGCCTAGTCGCAGGCGACTTCGCGTGATATTATAACACAAACATTCCCTTTTGTAAAGACCTTTTTCAAATTTTTCTGAATATTTCATTTAACCCAACATCACTAAAAGAAATTTTGGAAATTTATTCAGCTTTAATCCTTTTAAATAAGTTATTATATAATGAGACAGCTCCGCCTATAATAAGCAAGTAGCCAAGCATTTTTTTCGGTATTTCGGGGCTTACATAATTAACCATTCTTGAAAATATCACACTACCAATAGAACCGATAATTGCCATTACAAAAATTTGCTTAAAATACAGCTTTCTTTTTCGCAAATGAACAAAAATGGATGACAAAATGGCAATAATAAAAAATACTAGATTTGTCCCTTGTGCATAAATTTGCCCATAATTCAGACACATGGTAAGGAAAATTACAAAAAGTCCACCGCCACCAACACCCATTCCCATTAATAAAGCCACTAAAAAGCTTACGATTATATTTAATACCATCATTAACCTCTAAATCACATAAAGGCCATGCGAAAGCCAGAATAAATAATTAAAAGAGCAAAAATCAAATTTAGATACCTTATCTTTATCCTGTCAACAAGTAAAGCACCTAACCCACCGCCTATAATGGCAGGAAGCCATACTATATTTATCATAGAAAAATCAACATTTCCGTTGATTGTATAAGAAATCAATCCAAAAAAAGAAATTATAACTGTTGCGCAAAGAGAAGTCGCGTAATTATCCTTTGCTTCGTTATTTGTAAGAAAAGAAAGCATAAAAATAAAAATTATCCCCCCGCCCGTTCCTAAAAAACCATTTATTCCACCCGCTATGAATGAAAGAATGACAAACATAATCAAGCTAAGGTGTTTTATCCTATATTTCTTTAAATTCATATCCCACCAAAATATTTTTTACTTTTGCCAAAAATCTATTGATTTTCCCAAAAAATTCTGTTATTATAATATATATAAGTATGTCTTACTGACTTTATAGTAATAATGTTAGTATTTCGCCGCTTAAGGGTTTTATACCATACTATTTAAAGCAAAGGAGTTGTTTAAATTGAAGGAGAGTAAAAAAAGCAAAGCTTCTACCATATCCAACAAAAATGGTAGAGGAAAAAATAACAATAAAACAAACAAAACGAAACCAAAAAATGGCTCAAAAATTCTAAAGGTAATCAGCAAATCCATGCCATATATTTTAACAATATCATCTGTTGTTGTCCTGTTTTCATTGATAGGACTTCTTGGTGGACTAGGTACAGTAATTAAGAATGTATGCTACGGATTGTTTTCTAATTTTGCCACATATTTCATTCCACTATTTATGCTTTATCACGCTATTATGTGGTACTATGACACAAAAAGAAAAATTTGCTTCCGCAGAATTATTTGCTCATTATTTGCAATTTTTGGTATGTCCACGTTGCAGCACATTATAACCACAACTGTTGATACCAAGCTTGCCGCTATTAGAAATATGGGCGAGCTATATTCAAAGGGTATGAGTGGACAAGGCGGAGGTGTATTCGGCGGACTTTTTACACGCGCCTTAACAAGCATCGGCGGTAATATTGTAGCTATAATTATTGTTTTTATCGTTTTAACTCTTATGCTTTTGCAAATGTTCAATATCACACCGCTATATATGATAAGAGCTTTATCCTCTAAAAACAAAAAGAAAAAGCCAAAGCCTGCACCTGTTACACCGACCTCTGTTAAAAACAAAGGTAAGGTTAAGCATAAAAGCGTTGACATATTTGATGATGAAGATGACTTTGATGCTACCATGTCAGATTTTGAGCTTTCTAATACCGAGGAAATCAATATTAACAATGATGAAAGCGCAGAAGCAAGTCATGTAACTAATATCACACATCAAAATGACCACCGCGATCAGCTTGAGCCATATGATGCCACAAAGGATTACTCTGCTAAAAGCACTAGCGCCCATACCGATAATACGGTAAACGAGCTTTTAGTTACTAAAACCAAGCTTGGAAATGATAACGAGCTTAATAAAAGCATAGCAGCATCTAACGATGATGCAGATAATGACACAGAAGCCGAAAGCAACAAGATGTCAAGCGCGGGCTTAATTAACTTTAATAGTTATATTGAGGATGAAAGCGAGCTAACAAACGACATTGAGAACGAAGATGTGTCAGTCGAGATTATTGATGAAGAAGATGTGATAGAGGAGGCTATTGAGGATAACACAGAATCCTCAATGGATGATGAAGAAGCTTACATCGAGGAGGAATTATCAATCGAGGAGCTTCAAGACGATGAAATTGAGAACGAATCATACTCAAATGACAGCTATATTGAAGAAAACGACACACAATTTATAGAAGACCAGCAGGAAGAGGTATTCTTTGTACCATCAAATGCTAGCAGTAACAAAGAACGCTATATGCCGAGTGAGGATACCGATTTGGTTGTTACAGTTAAAGAGAAAAACGAAGCACCAAAGATTAAGGAAGAACCAAAGGCAGAAATTAAAGCAGAAGTAAAGGAAGAAAAAAAGATGGAGCAGCCAAAGCCAAAGAAACCACATAAATTCCCGCCACTTGACTTCTTAAAAAGCAAATCACAGGATGAAAACGAGGAAGAAATCCGTGAGGAGCTTGATGAAAACGCTAACAAAATTGTAACAACCTTAAATGATTTTGGAGTAAGAACGCGTATTGTTGACGTGGCAAGAGGTCCAACAGTTACCCGATATGAAATTGCACCTGAGGCAGGCGTAAGAGTAAAATCAATCGCTAACCTTGCCGATGATATCGCGCTTAACTTAGCCGCAGAGGGCATAAGAATTGAAAGCCCAATCCCAGGCAAGAGCGCAGTGGGTATTGAAGTACCAAACAAAACAACATCAATCGTTTATCTCAAGGATTTACTTGCTAAGGAAAAATTCCAAAATGCTAAAGCCGTGCTAACATGCGCCATCGGTAAGAGCATTTCAGGCGAGGATATCTATGTGGATATTGAAAAAACACCTCACTTATTAGTTGCAGGTGCTACCGGTATGGGTAAGTCCGTGTGTATTAACTCACTTCTTATCAGCTTGCTTTATAAAGCATCTCCAGACGATTTAAGACTTATTTTAGTTGACCCTAAGCGTGTTGAATTATCTAACTATAACGGAATTCCACACCTTCTAGTCCCCGTTGTATGTGAGCCTAAAAAATCACTTGGCGCATTACAATGGGCAGTTACAGAAATGGAAAAGCGCTTTGAGGATATTGAAAAGGCAGGCGTTCGTAACCTTACAGAGTTTAATGAAAAAATTGATGAAGGCTACGAGGCTGAAAAAATGTCCCGTATCGTTATCGTAATTGATGAGCTTGCCGACTTGAAAATGGCAGTTCCCGATATTGAAGGACATATCACTCGTTTAACACAAAAGGCGCGTGCAGCTGGTATTCACATTATTATCGGTACTCAGCGTCCTTCAGTTGATGTAATTACAGGTCTTATTAAAAATAATATTCCATCAAGAATTGCATTCAGAGTTCCATCACAGGTTGACTCAAGAACAATCCTTGATGAGCAAGGCGCGGAAAAGCTTGTTAGCCGTGGCGATATGCTTGTTAAAATCGTAGGCGCTCTTAAGCCTGTCCGCGTTCAAGGCGCATTTGTATCCGCCTCTGAAATTGAATCTGTTATCAATTTCTTAAAAGCAAACGGAGAAGCAAATTACGATGAAAGCGTAATGCAGCAAATTGACTCTAACGCTGCAAAGCTTGCTAAGGCTGAAAAGAAGGACGATGACGAGGACAGCGGACGCGATGATGACCTTGATGCAGTATTCTATGATGCATTAAGACTTGCAGCAGAGGAAGGCAAGATTTCATCATCACAATTACAAAGAAAATTAAGATTAGGCTTCCAACGCGCCGCAAGAATTATCGACCAAATGTACGATATGGGTTATATCGGAGAGCCTAACGGATCTAAACCAAGAGATGTTCTTATCACACTTGATGATTATCGCGAGATAATGATGAGAAGAGAAGACGACGAAGAATAAAGACAGAAAACGGAGAAGCTTATGGGAAAGTTTATAGCAATTGACGGCCTTGACGGAAGCGGAAAGGGCACTCAAAGCGAAAAGCTTGTAGATAAATTAATTAGCGAAGGAAAAAAGGTTAAAATCCTATCCTTCCCAATGTACGAAAGTGATAGCTCATTATTTGTTAAAATGTATCTTGAGGGCAAGCTTGGAAATAAGCCCTCGGATACAAACGCTTATACCGCATCAATGTTCTTTGCATGCGATAGATATATAAGCTATGCAACCGACTGGAAAAAGGATATTTTAGACCCTGACACCTATGTTGTAGCAAATCGCTATACAACAGCCAATGCAGTACACCAATTATCCAAGCTTCCAGAGGAAGAATGGGAAAGCTTCCTTTCTTGGCTATGGGATTTTGAGTTTACAAAATTAGGACTCCCTGAGCCTGACTTAGTTCTTTATCTTGAATTGCCACCATCAATTTCATTATCATTAGTAAAGAGCAGAAGCGACTCTACGGGACAGAAAATGGATATTCACGAAAAGGATACCGACTATATGGCAAAATGCTACGATGCAGCCCTCTATTCCTGCGAAAAGCTAGGCTGGGCAAGAATCACATGCCATAAGGACGGCAAAATCCGCACTCGTGAGGACATTTTTGAAGAAATTTACAGTAAGGTAAAGGAATTATAAAATGGTTTACTTATTTTTAGCAGAGGGCTTTGAGGAAATTGAAGCTCTTTGTGTATTAGATTTACTTAGAAGAAATAAAGTAGAAGCAAAAACAGTTGGCGTTACAGGAAAAACTGTAATCGGCTCCCATAATATCCCTGTAATCTGCGATGTAACTGAAAATGAGCTTGATATAAATGATAGCTTTGATATGATTATATTACCGGGCGGACTTCCGGGAAGTGATAACCTTCATGCAAGCAAGGTGGTTGATGCTTTTATTAAAAAAGCAAACGAAGCTGATAAATTCATTTGCGCCATTTGCGCAGCACCCTATGTGTTAGGCGTGAGAGGGATTTTAAAAAACAAAAAAGCGACTTGCTATCCAGGCTTTGAAAACAAGCTAGAAGGAGCAATTTGCCAAAATGCAGGCGTTGTACGCGATGGCAAAATTATCACAGCAAGAGCCATGGGCAGCGCAACCGATTTCGCGCTTGAAATTATTGAAGCACTTTTAGGCAAGGAAGCAAGAGAAAAAACAAAAGCATCTATCATTTACTAATACGACTTAACTTGAAAGGAACGAACTATGACGCCTATTAAAAAAGAAAAAGACGCTATAAGAAAAGAGTTTTCTTTAAAGCGTGATAGCATAGATAAATCAGATAAAGAAATAAGAGACAAAAAAATCTGCGCTCTTGCCACATCGTTAGTTAGCTTTCGCCATGCGGAAATCATTCTTCTTTATGCTCCAATTAAATCAGAAATTGATGTAATGCCAATAATGCACGAAGCATTAGCCAAGGGCAAAAAAGTAGCTTTCCCAAAATGCAATATGGAGGAAAGAACAATGAAATTCCACTTTGTAACAAGCGAAGATGACCTTGAAATCTGTGCATACGGTATAAGAGAGCCAAAGGAGAATTTACCTGTTTATGACCCTGAAGCAACCATAGGCAGCGCAGTGTGCTACCTACCGGGACTTGCATTTGATGTTTACGGCTATCGCTTAGGCTACGGCAAGGGCTATTACGATAAATTCCTAAATCAATATAGAGGAAGCGCCATAGGCTTAACCTATACAGAGCTTATTACAAATAGCTTACCAAAGGGCAGATTTGACCGCCCCTGCGATATAATGCTAACCGAAAAGGGCATTAAGCAGCTAAAAATCGAAAAATAGAAAAATAGCGACGCAAAGTCGCTATTTTTTAGTAAATATTTAAAAATAGTTTTTGAGAAAACGAGAGAAAACAAGAGAAAAACAGAGAATAAACGAGCATTTAACATGAAACAAAAAATATTTCAAAAAACATATTGACATATTAGAAACAAAATGCTATAATATGTGAGCAATAAAAAAAGAGAACAACTCAATTTAATGGAGGAAACAAAAATGTCAACATTTATGGCTAACAACACCATTGAACGCAAATGGTATGTTATTGACGCTGCTAACAAGCCTCTCGGTAAGACAGCTGTTGCTGCTGCTAACATTTTAAGAGGTAAGCACCGTCCAGAATTCACACCACACGCTGACTGTGGCGAATTCGTAATCATCGTAAACGCTGCAAAGGCTATCTTAACAGGTAAGAAGCTTGAGCAAAAGTACTACCGTCGTCACTCAGGCTACATCGGTGGTCTTAAGGAAGTTCAATACAAGACTCTTATGGCTACACGCCCAGAGCTTGCTATGGAGCTTGCAGTTAAGGGTATGCTCCCACACAACTCAATCGGCGCTAAGTCCTTTACAAGATTAAAGGTTTACGCTGGTGCAAACCACAACCAACAGGCTCAACAGCCAATCAACTACGAAGTAAAATAATCAGGAAAGGATAGAAGAATATGTATACAAGTGCTAAACCATATTTCTACGGAACAGGTAGAAGAAAGAAATCAGTAGCTCGCGTTCGTCTTTATCCAGGTACTGGTTCAATCACAATCAACGGAAGAGATGTTGATGACTACTTCGGTCTCGAAACATTAAAGCTTATTATGAACCAACCATTCGACGTAACAAACAACATGGGCAAGTTCGATGTTGTTGCTAACGTTGTTGGCGGTGGTATCTCAGGTCAAGCAGGCGCTATCCGTCACGGTATTGCAAGAGCATTACTTACAGCTGACGAAACAACAAGAGGCGCTCTTAAGGCTGCAGGTCTCCTCACACGTGACCCACGTATGAAGGAAAGAAAGAAGTACGGTCTCAAGGCTGCTCGTCGCGCACCACAGTTCTCAAAGAGATAATTTCTTATCTATATTCAAAAAGCTCTGCATTTGCAGAGCTTTTTTGTATTTACTTTTGCCAAAAATTATGGTACAATACAACTAATCAATAAGTTTAAATTTGGCGAGGTCTCTAATGAAAACCAATATTAAATATTCTGCCTTTGATTTAATAAGTTACCTAATAGGCTTGTCAATATCATTGACCGGCTTTATCGTATTATTAAATAACTATAATGATACCGCCAGCCATTTTTGGGGTACTGTCGCTTATTTAATTTTCTCCTTAATTTTCGCCATTATGCTGCTATATTCCATCAAGAACATACAGTGGTTTAACATTACCGATGGATATATAACTGTTTATTGCTTGTTTGGAATTATCAAACGCGTAAGCTTAAACCAAATCAAAAAATCATTTAAAACAAACGCTGTAATTTATAGCATAAAAATGCTTTCTGTTAGACGTCCGCATATTGTATTATGCACTAAAAAGTCTGTTGCAAAATCGGATGTAGATAATGCATATAATAGAAAGAAAAAGCCGTATATCATTATTCCTTATTCATTAGAAATTAAAGCTTTGATTTGCACAGAATATAAAAAATCATGTGATGAAGAGCTAATTATAAAGTAGTATATTAAATTCAAATTTGCTTTAAAAAGCATCGTTAAATGCATGTTTAGTATTATTGGAAAATTTTATTGACCTTTATGCATCCTTATGCTACAATAACTAAACAAAATGAGTTGCGAGGTGATTTTATGGAAATTTGGGATGCATACTTATCTGATGGCACAAAAGCAGGGAAGGACCTTATCCGAGGCGAGGAAATTCCAAAAGGACTTTACCACCTAGTTTGCGAAATTATCGTAAGACACGAGGATGGCGACTATTTGCTTATGCAAAGAGACCCACGCAAGCCCAACTTCGGTGGAATGTTTGAGGCAACAGCAGGCGGCTCTGCACTCAAAGGAGAAACACCCTTAACCTGTGCCAAAAGAGAACTAACCGAGGAAACGGGCATAACTCCTTTATCCCTTGAAGAAATATCCGTTTTTGTTTCTCATAATACAATTTATCATAACTTTTTAGCAATAACCGATTGCGACAAGTCAAGCATTACATTACAAGAATGCGAAACAGTATCATTTAAATGGCTAAACGAACAAGATTTTGCTAAGTTCGTAAACTCCGATCAAATGATAGAAGCTCAGCGCATTCGCTATATGCCATACCTTGAAAAAATGGGATATATCCACACATCCCCGTAAAAAACACAAGCTGTAAACCGCAGGTTAGCAAGAAGCAACCTGCGGTTGCTTGACTTTGAGATATATAAATGCTATAATACTACTATAACATCTAAGGAGCAGCTTATGGATAAATGGATAACTAAAAATCAAGCGACTATATTTAGAATATCGGCAGTTATATTTATTTTTGCAGCCGTAGTAATTTCAAAATTTACAAATACAGGCTCTCTTATCGCATGCGCAATATATGTATTTCTTGTAGTGTCAATGTTTGCAGCATTAACGGCTATTACCGTTAAAACGGAAAAAAGACTTATGTCAATATTCGCTAAAACCTGCGACCCAACAGAGCTTTTTGATGTGTATGAGCATCTATATAAAATAAATAGCAAAAATATTGTTTATCAGATAAACCATTCATTTGTATTATCAATTTCAGGCAAAAGCTATGAGCTAAAAGCATTTTTAGAAGGAATTGATATTACCAAGCAGAAAAATATCGCATTACGCTTTATTTACTATAATAACCTTTTTGATGCTTACTACACCTTAAATATGCATAATGAAATGGAACAAGCATATTTGAACGCTTTAAAATGTTATAATGAAATGAAAAGCGAAAAGATGAAGAAATCATACGAAAATGCAATAAATGCGCTATGCTTAGATTATGCTATCGCAAAGGGAGAAGCTAACAAGGCGCTTATCCATATAGAGAAAATTTCAAATGATGATTTATTACAAAAGGCTATATATTCCTTCTGTATGGCAAAAATAAACCTTTTACAAAATGAAATAGAACAAGCAAAAGAACATCTTAACTTCGTTATCAAAAATGCAAGCAAAATATCATTAGGTCAAGAAGCGAAAGAGCTTTTAGAAAAGATACCTCAATAAATCGTAATAGCATAAATAAAAAATCCTCACATATTTGTGAGGATTTTAAATTTTATATTAGCCAATCTTAGCTGAGTTAACCTTAATGCCAGGGCCCATTGTAGAAGCTACTGTGCAGCTCTTAATGTATTGTCCCTTTGCAGCAGCTGGCTTAGCCTTGATAATAGCGCCAAGAAGAGTAGCGAAGTTTTCGCCGAGCTTTTCAGCACCGAATGAAGCCTTACCGATTGGACAGTGAATGATGTTTGTCTTGTCAAGACGGTACTCAATCTTACCAGCCTTAGCTTCTGTAACAGCCTTAGCGGTATCCATTGTAACTGTACCAGCCTTTGGGTTAGGCATAAGGCCCTTAGGACCGAGAACCTTACCGAGACGACCGATAACACCCATCATATCAGGAGTTGCGATTACAACGTCGAACTCAAACCAGTTTTCCTTTGTAATCTTTTCAACGTAGTCAACATCACCAACGTAGTCAGCGCCTGCATCAAGAGCAGCCTTTGCCTTGTCGCCCTTAGCGAATACAAGTGTACGAACTGTCTTACCTGTACCGTGTGGGAGAACAACTGCGCCTCTTACCTGTTGGTCAGCGTGACGTGAGTCAACGCCAAGACGAACGTGAACTTCGATTGTTTCATCAAATTTAGCCTTTGCTGTTTCGCAAACTAATTTCATTGCTTCAGCTGGATCATAGAGCTTTGAAGCTTCAATGAGTGCAACACTTGCACTATATTTCTTTCCCATTTTCATCTCAAATTACCTCCTAATCCTTATTCCTCAACAGTAATGCCCATAGAACGAGCAGTACCAGCGATCATGCTCATAGCAGCCTCTAAAGAACCTGCATTTAAGTCAGGCATCTTTGTTTCAGCAATCTTTTGTACTTGTTCCTTTGTGAGCTTAGCAACCTTTGTCTTGTTAGGAGCAGCTGAAGCAGTTTCGATACCTGCAGCCTTCTTAATAAGAACTGGAGCTGGTGGAGTCTTTGTGATAAATGTGAATGAACGGTCAGCATATACTGTGATTACAACAGGAATGATGTAACCGATATCATTTTTTGTTCTTTCGTTAAATTCCTTTGTGAAGTTAGGAATTGAAACACCGTATTGACCAAGGGCTGGACCGATTGGTGGTTGTGGTGTTG
Source organism: Eubacteriales bacterium (assembly GCA_045127235.1). Classification (GTDB taxonomy): domain Bacteria; phylum Bacillota; class Clostridia; order Oscillospirales; family CAG-272; genus RGIG2000. The sequence goes on along the minus strand of JBGVPY010000097.1, from coordinate 8,471 downwards.
CTTTACCTGCAGGGATTTGAAGTTTAATGTAACCCTGAATTTTCTTAGCCATAATTAAAAACCTCCTAAGTGGTACTCTACGAGAGAATTAGAAAAAGATTTTTCTCTCTCCCACTGATTTGTGACTATCATAGCAGTCACGAGCTATAATTTTATTTCTTTTTGATTGCTTTCGCATCAAGACTTACAGGCATATCACGGCCTATAGATGATACGATAACGGTAACCTCTTGAGCGTCATCAGAGATTTCGCTGATTTTACCGCTGTGGCCAGTTAAGAAACCATCAATGATTTCTACCTCATCGCCAATTGTGAACTTGTTAAGCTCAACCTTTTCTTCAACTGCAATAGCAAGCGCTTCCTCATCTGTTAGCGGAACTGGACGAGATCCAGGACCTACAAAGCCTGTAACACCGCTAATGTTTCTGATAACATGCCATGTTTCATCGTTCATAACCATTTTAACAAAAACATAAGCAGGGAAGATTTTCTCTTCAACAATCTTTTCCTTGCCCTTTGCATCAACAGTTGTAGTTGTGATTACAGGAATCTTAACATCAAAAATTGATTCTTGAAGATTTCTGTACTCAACAGCCTTTTCAATAGTTGCTTTAACCTTATTCTCGTAACCAGTGTAGGTATGTACAACATACCATCTTGGTCCGACATTAAGCTCGTTAAAATCACTCATCGCTGCACCTCTTTATAGAGAGAGAAGCCATCTGAAAAGTGAACCGAGACCTAAGTCAACAAGACCGATAGCAACACCGAATACAATTAAACCAACAAGAACTATACCAAAGCTTTTTGTTGTAGCCTTTAAGTTAGCCCATTTGATTTTCTTGAATTCGCTCTTGAGCCCCTTGAGTCTTTTGCCGAGTCTGGCGAAGAAACCGGGCTTGTCTGATTTTTGAGTCTTTACATTTGTCTTGTCTGCCATACTCTCACTCCTTACTTAGATTCCTTGTGCAAGGTGTGCTTACGACAAAAACGACAGAACTTGTTCATTTCAAGTCTATCAGGGTCGTTCTTCTTGTTTTTCTTTGTGTCGTAATTACGTTGCTTGCATTCTGTGCAAACGAAAGTAACCTTGACTCTTGCTTCATTAGCCATTTTTGCGGCACCTCCTAATTATGATTTGGGTAAAACCCATAAATTTGCACTCTCGTGCATTTTGTACCTCCCTCTTACAAGAGGATTTACCTATTTTTTGACATTTTTGCGCGCCAAAAAAAGTACCCCATACAAGAGGTGCAACTATTGTAACACATAAATATCAACTTGTCAAGTGCTTTTCCAACATTTTTATCGCTTTTTTATAATTATTTATCTTGATATTTATATAATAATATGCTACAATATACTATGGAAATTTATATTTAAATGTAGAATTTATCTTGAATGGAGACAATATGATACACGAATATTTAGAGTGCGGTCAAATAACACGAGCTCATGGCATAAACGGCGCAATGGTAGTAAATCACTTTTGCGACAGCTCAGAGGTTTTCATGGAGCTTAAAACAGTATATTTTAAGGAAGGCGAGGGCTACAAGGCTGTAAAGGTAAAAAAATCCTCTCCTTATAAAAATTCCGTTATTGTTTTACTTGACGGCTTTACAACTCCTGAGCAAGTAGTAAGCGTTAGAATGAAAACAATTTACGCTAAAAGAGAAGACCTTTTAGTTGATGAAAATGACTTTTTCATAGTTGACTTAATCGGCTTAGAGGTAAGAGACGCTAACACAAATGAGCTATACGGCACACTTAAAGATGTTATCAATCAAGGCGCTCAGGATATTTATGTAATCCAAAGAAAGGATAAGCCTGATGCATACATTCCTGCTATTGGCGAATTCGTTAGCGAAATATCCCTAGAAACAGGAATTAAAATTACCCCTATTGAAGGAATGATTGACTAAAATAATTAAAAGGTACGCAAAATGAGATTTGATATAATGACGCTTTTTCCCGAAATGGTTGAAGCGGTTTTAAATGAAAGCGTAATCGGCAGAGCGCAAAAAAACAATCTTATCACGGTAGAGGCTCATAACATTCGAGATTACACCCTTGATAAGCATAAGAAAACCGATGACGCTCCATACGGCGGAGGTAAGGGAATGCTTATGGCAACTCAGCCAATCTGCGATTGCTTCAAGGCAGTTTGTGAAAAACAGTCCGAGGGAAAAAGATATGTAATTTACGCCTCTCCCCGTGGCAGAATTTTCAATCACGAAATTGCAAAGGAGCTAACTCAGTACGATAATATCGTTATCCTTTGCGGACATTACGAGGGCGTTGACCAAAGAGTGATTGACGAAATAGTTGATGAGGAAATTTCCATAGGCGATTATGTTTTAACAGGCGGCGAAATTCCCGCATGCATCATGGTTGATGCAGTTTCACGCCTTATTGATGGAGTTTTATCAGATAAGGAATGCTATGAAAAGGAAAGCATAGCATCAGGACTTTTAGAATATCCTCAATATACACGCCCGCCTGTATTTAACGGCAAAGAGGTTCCCGAGGTTTTATTATCGGGTCATCATGCAAACATTGATAAATGGCGACTTGAAAAATCCTTAGAGCTAACTAAGGAACGCCGCCCTGACCTATACGAAAAATATATTGAAAAAAATGGCTTACCCTTCACAAAAAAGCGTAAGTAAACCTACCAAACTGTATAACTAAGATTGGATGTGAGAAATTGGAAAGAAAAAAGAAGAGCAAGATAGATGGTCGCTCAATATTTGATGTTATCAGTGAAAAAATCTTTTTCCTTTTTAAAAACGGAATATTTGGCAGATTCTTTACCTCATATGATGAGGCTAACGAAAAATATCTGCAATCAGCTAAACGCAAAAGAAAAATTGTAGGACATAGCAGAATTAAAAAGGCTGTTTCCAAATCAATTCAAAAAAACGCTATTATAAAAGCAATACGTCAGTTCGCTGAATGGCTGCTCCGTGTTACAACACGCGATTACGGCTTTATACTAATAACAATGGGCGCCACAATAGCGCTATTGTATCCGTTAAACGAATACGTTTTGTTTTTGGAAGTAACGTTCCCTATGTTCGTATCCGGATTGATCGTATGCGGCTTAGGCGTTCCCTTTTTGGTGTCGGGAAAATCCATATCAACCAATATTTATAACAGTAAGCTAAGTGATTTGATATTGTTCAGATTTTTTGGCATGAACAAGGAAAGAATGAGACAAATATCTGAAAAAAAGCGTGTATCACTTACCAACGTAGCGTTTTTTGTTGGAGTAGGTTTGGGAGTTTTATCCTATTTTACTACACCTCTTGGCTTAGTAGGAATAATACTTTTAGTTATATTAGCGTATTGTGTTTTGCGACATCCCGAAATTGGCGCCATAGCAGTTATTACAATATTGCCGTTTGCATCTGCAAAAATATTACTATACTGTGTTTTATTCGTTTTGTTTAGCTATGCAATAAAATGCATTTTAGGCAGAAGAACATTTAAAATTGAATATTTTGATATTTTTGTCATAATGATATTTGCTATAACATTTATTCGCGGCGCTATCTCAACAAATCCTAAGGAATCAGTCATAAGCGCAACATTTTTGGCATGCTTTACCTTGTTCTATTTCGTTCTAACTAATCTGATACGCTCAAAGGAATGGTTTAGAAGATGCTTGATTTCATTGGTGTTTTCAGGCTTAGCGGTAGCTATCATTTCAATCGTTCAAGTAATATTCGGCAATGTAGATGTAAATATTCCACAGCTTTCATTCTTATTTATCAATGGACAAAGCGCGGTAGGAACGTTTAATAGCTCCGACGTTTTAGCCCACTATCTTACAGCAGTAATTCCTTTCTCAATGGTACATTTTATATCAGAGAGAAATGGATGGAAAAAATTAAACGGTGTTTTTATCGGTATAATTATGGTAGTGGCATTGTGCCTTACCAATTCACTTTCCGGTATTGTAGGTATAGCATGCGCAACATTGTTGCTTTTAATGATATTTAATAGAAACTTTGTGTATCTAACCCTTGCAATTTTAGTGATGTGCCCGGTTCTTTATTTTACACTTCCAAAAAATGCACTTGAAAGCATTTTATCAACAAAGCTCCTTGCAGGTGTATCACTTAACGGATTGATTGATGAAACAATGCATGGCTTTAAATTAATACTTGAAAAGCCCTTTGGCATCGGTCTTGGCGAAGAAAATTTTAAAGCAATATTCCAAACTAATGAAGGATATTTTGATAATGCAATAATTCAAGCATTGTTAGAGTACGGAATAATAGTGTTTATCGGTATATTAGTGTTTGCCGTTATGCTTATTAGACTTACGTTCTCCTATTGCTTAAAGGCTAAAAACCAATATAGAAAAATAAATTGCTGCGCAAGCTTTTGCGCCGTTACAGGACTTACATTAGCAGGCGTTGCAAATTATACTTGGCATGATAAAAGAATATTTTTAATGTTCTGGATTTTAATTGCACTTTCCTTTGCATATATACGCATAGAAAGAGAAGAGAATACTCCCGAAAGCTTGATATATGACCATACTATGTCAGTTTTGGATATCGTTTTAGATGAAGAAGCTAATCAAGAAAAAACTCCAAGCAGAAAATATGTTCGTTTGCCCAAAAACAGCGATGCTAAATTTAAAAAGCTTATGGACGGCTATGTGGCTAACTCTAAAGAAAAGCAACAGCAAAAGGAAGAATTTAATAATTCAAGTGAATATCAAATAATAGAAAACAATTTGGAAAATCCGCTTAAAATAGAAAAAGCAACGGTAAGGGTACAGATAACTGAAGAAGATTTCAACGAAACTGTTGATAATGCGGATACCGAAGAAGATAATATATAGATTTTGATATTGATTAACCTCACTTTATATCATGCAAAAACAAGGAGGTAAAAAATGTTTATAGATAAGGTTAAAATTTATGTAAAAGCAGGAAACGGTGGCAATGGCTGCGTTTCCTTTAGAAGAGAAAAATACGTTGCCAAGGGAGGACCTGACGGTGGCGATGGCGGAAATGGCGGAAATGTTATTTTCACTATTGATAAAGGCACAAATACTCTTTTATCATTTAGATATAAAAGAAAATTTGTAGCAACAAACGGCGGAGATGGCGCAGGAGCTAAGTTCCACGGTAAAAATGGCGAGGATATTATTATCAAAGTACCTGAGGGAACACTTATTAAAGACGAAAAATCAGGTAAAATATTAAAGGATATGTCAGATTGCGAGGACTGGATTTGCGCTAAGGGCGGCAGAGGCGGATGGGGAAATAAGCATTTTGCCACACCAACCCGCCAAATTCCAATGTTTGCAAAAAGCGGAACCAAGGGACAGGAATGGGAATTAGTTCTTGAGCTTAAAATGCTTGCCGATGTAGGACTTGTAGGTTTGCCAAGTGCAGGAAAGTCATCACTTCTTGCAGCAGTTAGTGACGCAAGACCTAAAATCGCAGATTATCACTTTACAACTCTTTCCCCAAATCTAGGCGTTGTAAGAGTAAGAGAGGGACACGGCTTTGTAATGGCTGATATTCCGGGACTAATTGAAGGCGCATCTGAGGGACAAGGCTTAGGCCATTCATTCTTACGCCACATCGAAAGATGCAGATTGTTAGTTCAAGTCGTTGATATTTCTTGCTTTGAGGGCAGAAATCCAATAGATGATATTAAGGTGATTGATGAAGAGCTTTCTAAGTTTTCAGCAGAGCTATCAACAAGACCTCGTATTATCTGTGCAAACAAGGTTGACTCCCTTGATAGAAGCGTAGTTGACATTGATGCTTTTGAAGCATACATTAAAGAACGCGGCTGGGATTTAATTTATATTTCAGCATATACAGGCGAAAACACCGATGAGCTTATTGAAAAAATTGATAATATGCTCACAGAGCTACCACCACTTACAATCTACGAAGCAGATTATGCTCCTGAGGACGCTATTTTAAGCGATGGCGATGACCATGCAATTACAATTACAAAGGATGATAAGGGAACATTTGTAGTTGAGGGCGAATGGCTCTTTAACTTAGTCGGTCAGGTTAATTTCTATGACAGAGAATCACTATCATTCTTCCAAAGAGTTTTACTTAAGAGCGGAGTTATTGAAAAGCTTAAAGAGGCAGGCTGTAAGGATGGAGACGCTGTTTCAATTTATGATTTTGAATTTGATTTCATAATTTAAGAGGAAGTAAAAATGAAAATTAACATAGGATGCCACCTATCCGTATCAGGCGGATATACAAATATGGGCAAAACTGCAATTTCAATCGGCGCAAATACATTTCAGTTTTTCACAAGAAATCCAAGAGGCGGCGGAATTAAAGTTCCCACCGATGAGGATATAAACGGGCTTATTAAAATAATGGAAGAAAACAATTTCGCTCCCATTATTGCTCACGCGCCATACACCTTCAACCCTTGCGCAGCTGATGAAGGAATTCGTGATTATACAAAAAGAACCATGGCGGAGGATTTACGCCTTCTTGATAAAATTCCAAATGTTCTTTATAATTTCCATCCAGGTAGCCATGTTTCACAGGGGGCTGAAATTGGAATTGCAAAAACCATTGATACATTAAACGATATTTTAAAAAACAGCGAAAGAACTATGGTTCTTATTGAAACAATGGCGGGCAAGGGAAGCGAAATAGGCAGAACCTTTGAGGAAGTAAAAGCAATCCTTGATGGTGTTGAAAACAAGGATAGAGTAGGCGTGTGCCTTGATACCTGCCATGTTCACGATGGCGGCTATAGAATTTCCGAGGATGTAAACGCAGTAATTGAGGAGTTTGACAGAATTATCGGAATTGATAAGCTAAAAGCAATACACCTAAACGATTCTAAAAATCCACTAGGAGCTAAAAAGGATAGACACGAAACAATCGGCAACGGATATCTTACCTTAGACTCTATTATTAAAATTATTTCTCATCCTTTTATTTCTAAGCTCCCAATTTGCTTAGAAACTCCAAATGAGCTTGACGGCTATGCTAAGGAAATTGCACTTTTAAAGGACGCTGTTGCAGATTTATAAAATAAGGCTACCGAATGTTATCATATCGGTAGCTTTTATAATATATTTTCCACTCCTATTTTTTCATGATTGGCAATCAATCTTATATAATTAATAAGTAGAGATTTTTTCTCCTCTAAGCCTAAAAAGTCATTAGACCTATAAAGAGAGCCTATTGCAGCGAGCATATCCTCAATTTTATCCGTCTCTTTGGTTGAGGATGATAATCCAAGCCAAAAAATATTTTTATCCCATAGCTTCTTTAAACTTTCATAATTATCGTAATTTTTATCTAAAACCTTAACGCCCTCAATCAATTTGCTGGTTACATTTTTCGTATATACGGAATTGATAATAACTACAATCAAAATTAAAGCTATTATACACAAGCATATGATAAATTCCTTCATTATTTATACCTCAGCATTTTCTTTCCTTCATTATTATATAAATATCGTTTTTATCATTTACCGTAAGCAAAAAAACTTCATCTAATTTACACCCCTTACTTTCTAAGACCTTTTTTAACCACTTATCATTTTTTTGAGAAAGAATTAAATTACTTTCGTTTATTTTCCCATCAATGATAACAGCATGACAAACACCCTCGTTTTCAATATCTATCCTTAAATCACTAGGAGTTATAGGCTGAAATTCCTTTTTTAGAAACACAGACAACTGACCATCCTGCTCAAGTATAGCGTAATCTACCTGTGAAATATCGCTTATATTTTTTGCTCTCAGCTGACCTAACAGCTCGCTTATACCAATCCTGGCATTTTTTAACTCCTTTTGATTTAGCTTTCCCTTGCATATCAAAATGCTTGGATTACCCTCAAATATTTTTTTGAAAACATTGAATTTTAAAATAAAAAAAGAAATTAAAACCTCACAGCATAAAAGTAACACAATAGGTAAAAATGAATATGATAAAGGAACGGATAGATCTTGTATAGGAATTGTAGCAAGCTCTGAAATCATAAATGTAATTACTAATTCGGATATTTGCAGGTCTCCAATTTGTCGTTTTCCGGTAATCCGTATCATACTAACCAATAAAAAATAAATAAGCGTAGTTCTTATAAGTACCGTTGCCATATAGCCTCACAGGAGTTTTTGTATTATTATCATCAAAATAAGTAAAAATATTCTAAAAATACAAAAAAATTTCAAAAAAGGTATTGACAAATTAATAACATTATTATATAATGAAAGTCCACCGAATTCCAATAAATCAATACACTTTCAACTTTTTTAAAAAAACTTAAAAAAATTTCAAAAAAGGTATTGACAAAGTGGAGATGAAGTGATATAATAGCTGAGCGTTGTGAGGAACAACGGAAAGATCCTTGAAAATTGAACAATGAAAATTAAGAGAAACTTTTAAATTAAGAGATAACTTAATGTACAAAGACGGAACTCTTAAAATTCTTTTAAGTTTAG
>JBGVPY010000096.1:0-4420 GCA_045127235.1 Eubacteriales bacterium | reverse complement strand
ACTTCGCTCACTTTACTAACCTAGTTAAAGATGGCGTTACTGTAAACACCTTCCTTGCAGTTCCTGATTTCACATTCCTTACCGCTTTAGGTGGCGTTAAAGAACTTAACGGTGCATATATCGGCACAATCGCTGCAGCTTATGTTCCTGTTGCATTTGTTGTATTTGCAGAGCATATTGCAGACCATAAAAACCTTTCATCCATTATCGAAGAGGACCTTCTTGAAAACCCAGGACTCCATAACACCTTGCTCGGTGATGGCGTAGGCTCAATGGCAGGCGCATTCTTTGGCGGATGCCCAAATACAACCTACGGCGAAAGCGTTGGTTGTGTTGCTATCACTCGTAATGCTTCAGTTGCCACAATCACAACAACCGCTATTATGGCTGTGCTAATTTCATTCCTATCCCCATTTGTTGCATTCCTTGATTCAATCCCGGGATGCGTAATGGGCGGTGTATGTATCACTCTTTACGGCTTTATAGCAGTGTCAGGCTTAAAGATGATTCAAAAGGTAAACCTAGAGGACAACTCAAATCTCTTTACCGTTTCCGTAATCTTAATTACAGGTATCGGCGGAATGGCAATGCAAATAGGCAAGGTAACAATTACCGCTATTGCTTGCGCATTAATTCTCGGTATTGTTGTTAATATCATTTTAAATAAGTTTAAAAAACCAGAAAATACAAACGAGGGAGAAGACAAATAATGAAAGACTATCAAAACGTAGTAATTTTCGACCATCCTTTGATTCGCCACAAAATTGCAATCTTGCGTGATGAAAAGACAAGTATGAAGGAATTCCGTGAGCTTGTTGAGGAAATCACTACACTTATGACATATGAAAGCTTAAAGGAAGGCGTTCCTACCACAGAAATTGAGGTAAAAACACCACTTGAAACCTGTAAGCAAACAATTGTTGCAGACAACGCAATCGTAATCGTGCCAATCCTTCGTGCAGGACTTGGTATGGTAAACGGCGTTCATGTTCTTTTCCCATCTGCTAAGGTTGGACATATCGGTATGTGCAGAAATGAAGAAACGTTAAAGCCCGACACATATTACTGCAAGCTTCCCGATGGCATTGAAGAAAAATTAGTAGTAATCGTTGACCCAATGCTAGCAACAGGCGGAAGTGCATGCGACGCTATCCAACTTCTGAAAGATAAAGGCTGTAAGCATATTAAGCTTATGTCCATCATCGGCGCACCAGAGGGCGTTTCCAAGGTAGCAGAAACACATCCCGATGTAAATATCTATGTTTCCACCATGGATAGATGTTTAAACGAAAACGGCTACATTCTCCCAGGCCTTGGAGATGCAGGCGACCGCCTTTTCGGTACTAAATAATACAAAATCCTGAATTGGTCTTAACCAATTCAGGATTATTTTTATTATAACATATGAGAAACATCAACAAACTCGTGATAAACCTTATCAACACCATTTGAGGTAACGTTGATTATAGTACCTCCATTGATTGGATTTTTCCAATAGCAGCCAGGACCTGTCTTAACCGCATAAACAAAGCGCACGCCCTCATATACAATATGGAAACAGTTTGTATGGTCATGTCCTGCAATAAGTGTCTTTGTTAAGCCACATTCCTTAATTGTATCAAACACATGCTCATCCTCTCTGTAAGAGCAAATGCCTTCCCAAAGAGTACCAAAGGACTCCTTGTAGCCATCATTCCAACAGTCGCCCTTGTAGGTTTCTTCAAGAGTGAGCTTTCCAAAGTCCACATCAGGCTTGCGAGCCGCATTAAATGCGTGGCGATATGCAAAAATAGGAATATGCATAATAAGCGTAGCATCAGTACAGCCAAGACTCTTAAGCATTTCAATTTGCGCTCTATACCAAGGAATTTGCTCATCATAAAGCTTCGCCCATTCCCAATGCTCTCTGCCATCACGGAAGGAATCGGGAGCCTTGTCGTGGCTATCCATTAAAATAAGTCCCTCAACGATTTTGTCCTCTTCAAAAATACCGATTACAAAGTTACCGTTTCCAAGCTCCTTTGGTCCTTCCTCATATAAGAATAAAGAATGCTTTTTAAGTAGCTCAACAGAGGTAGAAAGCTTTTCCATTCCACCATCCTGGTCATGATTTCCCCATACCGCAGTATAAGGCACTCCGAAGGAATCAAGCTTTTTAGCAAGACATTCAAGCGCCAAAAGGTCTCCGCACCAAGCGAGGTCTCCGCTAATAGTTACTAAATCAGGATTTACTCTTTTGAAAAGCTCATCAAGTGTGTAATTAGTCATAGCACCATTTTTATGTGTTAATTGCCATTCGCCCTCAGTTAACTGAAAATCAGTAAGATTTAAGATTTTAAAATCTTTATTTTTATCTTTTTGTAGTCTTATCATTAATCTAAATCTCCCCAAAAATATGTTATATCGTTATTATACAATTTATTTTAGAAAAAATCAATATTTTACTTGACAAATCATATCATAAGTATTACAATGTTAAATGTTTTGTGCTATGCACTAATTTACGATTATCAAATGAAGGTTTATTATGGATGTAAAGAGTATTTTATTTATACTGTCAATCGCATTATTCTCGGGACTTCTTTTGTCTCGTTTAGCAAAGGTGTTAAAGCTTCCTGCCGTAACCGCATATCTTATAGCGGGTGTAGTTATCGGTCCATTCTGCTTAGGAATGCTTGGAAATTTTTTGAATGTTTCTTGGCTTGGATTTATTAGCCTCGAAGAGGTAGAGGCCTTCAGTATTATCTCCGATGTTGCGCTCGGCTTTATCGCATTCTCAATCGGCAACGAGTTTAGAATGAAGGAGCTTAAGCAAATCGGTAAGCGAGCAACTATTATCGGTATTTTACAAGCGGTAATTACAACACTTATAGTTGATGTAGCGCTTATCGGCTTACACTTTATCATTCCTGAAAAATTCCCACTCCCAGCCGCAATTATCTTAGGCGCAATCGCATCTGCAACTGCCCCTGCCGCTACACTTATGGTAGTAAAGCAATATAAGGCAAAGGGACCTGTTACAAGCACACTTTTACCAGTAGTTGCTCTTGATGATGCAGTTGGTCTTGTGCTTTTTGCAGTATCATTCGGTATTGCAAAGGCTCTTATTGCCGGACAGGTAAGCATTGTTTCAATTCTTGTAGAGCCTGTTTTAGAGGTTATCTTATCACTTGCATTAGGACTTTTAATGGGACTTTTCTTCACATTTATTGAAAGATTTTTCCATTCCCGTTCAAAGCGCCTTGCAGTATCCGTGGCATTCGTATTTGCAACAGTTGCAATTTCTATGCTTAAATTCAATGTAGGCGGCGTACATATCGGTTTTTCATCATTACTTTCCTGTATGATGCTCGGTACAATCTTTTGCAATATCTGCGACTTTAGTGCAGAGCTTATGGACCGTCTTGACCGTTGGACAGCACCTATTTACATTCTTTTCTTCGTGTTAAGCGGTGCAGACCTTAACCTAAGCGTATTCAGGGACTATATTGTAATTTTAATTGGTCTTGTATATATCGCGTTTAGATGCCTCGGTAAATATTTCGGCGCAAGATGGAGCGCAGATTTATCAAATGCAGACACTAATGTTAGAAAATACCTTGGTATTACATTATTCCCACAAGCAGGCGTTGCTCTCGGTATGGCTATTAAGGTTAGCGATGCATTCAAAACACCTGACACGATTCTCATTGGTACAATCGTAACAAACATCGTTCTTTTCTCAGTGCTCATTTACGAAATTGTAGGACCATTCCTCACAAAAATCTCGCTTGAAAAAGCAGGCGAAATCGACCCAGAGGGCAAGACCTCTAACCGTATCAAGCACCACGATAAAGGAGTGCCAACAACTAAAATATAACAAAAAGAACCGACTATGTGTCGGTTCTTTTTGTTAGGATATAGTGTATAGTTGATTATTTTAAAGTATTATAATAATAGATAGGTATTGCACTCCAACCGTGGCAAAGACTACCTGCATTATCAAATGCGCTCTCGCCCTCATCAGTTTCCCAAACAGTGCTTGTGCGCTCTGCCATCTTTAAATATGTGTCTCTTATTTCTTTTAAAACCGTTTCCTTGTAGCTTTCACTTACAGATAAAAGCGCATCATACTTAAAGCACTTAAAGCTAAGAGAGCAGGAAATCAACTCGCCCTCTGCAAGAGCCTTAGCAATAGCTTTTTCCTCATCCTGTGTGCATAATTTTGCTAAAATAGCAAGCGAATTTGCAAGCTCAGTATAGCTGTTTTCCTCTTTTACAAAAAACAGCCCCCTATCCTTATTAAAAAACTTATTTTTTGTAGCCCACTTTAATTCGCTAAGCACATTATCATATTCAAAATTATTGCTTACAATAGAACAAATTTCCTTATAATTATTTAAAGCAATTATAGTCAAGCAATTTAATAGGCAATCATATT
>JBGVPY010000095.1:0-29174 GCA_045127235.1 Eubacteriales bacterium | reverse complement strand
TTTGACTTGTCAATAATTGTCCCACCTTTAAGGTAATAACTTGCTTTCCAAAATTCACTTGTTTTTCCTTATGTGTTGCATTTAACATTAAGTACATCCATACTGCCATGTGGTCTCCGTCCTTGCATATATACGGATTATCTAACCACTCCCTATAAAATTTTACCCAGCCTTGTTGTTCCATAAATTCTCCTTTATAATCATTTAACAAGTCTCGCTAATCGCTAACTGCTAACCGCTAACAGCTTGTGGAAAACCGCTGTGAGCGAAGCGAGCTTAACATAATTATAAAACAAAAAAAGCGGTATCAACCGGTACACTTTACCGATAGATATCGCTTTTTTGTTATTAAATTGATTAACTAATCTCGCTGACAGCTAACCGCTAACCGCTAACAGCTAAAAATTACTTGAGTAATTTTTCAATATCACTAACCAATTCCTCATGAGTAATAGAGCCGATATAGTGAGCGGCGATGATGCCGTTTTGATCAACGATAACGGTCATTGGATAGGAGTTGTTAGCTCCGCCAAGGAGTGTGTAGTACACCTCAGGGTCAACGATTTTTCCGCTTTCGTTAGGGAAGTCCTTGCCGAAAATAATGTTTGAATTTGGATAATTTTCGTTAATATATGCGGTTGCAGTTGCGCTCAGACGGTTAGAATGCACCGCTAAAACTGTTACGCTATCAGCGTATTCGCTGGCAATCGCATCAAAGTGAGGCAATTCTGCAACACAAGGACCGCACCAAGTGCCCCAGAAGTTGATAATGGTAATCTTTCCGCCGTTGTTTGCAACGTTAAATGTGTTTTCTGTAAGACCTGTTTCATCATAAAGCGGAATATCCATTCCGTAGCACTTGTCGCCAACCTCGCTACCCACAGGAATTTCAGGGTTTTTGTGAATAAAATTAAAGTAAATAAGTGAGCCGATAAGAAGCACAGCCATTACAGAGTAAAGAACTGTTTTAAATATCTTGCGCTTCTTTTCAATACTCATTTTTTGCTTTTTAGGAGACTCTGTGTCGGTAAATTGACTGTTTTCTTTGTCTAAAACGCAATCGTTAGTCAAATCTTGCTGACCGCTGACACAGCCTCCCTTGACGGTTAAGGGAGGGGGACCGCCTGCGGTGGTGGGTTTGCTTGACGGCTGATAGCTAATTTCGTTATCTAATAACGAAAATCCACCGTTTTTAAAGGAAATCGCTTTTGTAGGACAAACATCAATACATTCGCCACAGGAAATACATTCAACATCGCCTACATGGCGTATATCCATTTTACATTTTGAGATACATTTGCCACAGTCAACACACTTTGGCTTATCTAATTTAATACCGAAAATTGAAATTTTGTTAAAGAAGCCATAGAGAAGTCCGAGCGGACAAAGGAAACGGCAAAATAGCCTAAATATAAACACACATCCCACTATAATTGATACCATAAGCAGGAATTTCCAAGTGAAAATAGGTCCAAGCATACGAAGGCTGCTTTCGTTTACCTTGTTGGAAAGAAGTCCCATTGCACCCTCTAATGTGCCGGCAGGACATATGTATTTACAAAAAGCAGGGACAGGTGTGTTTCTAAGTGAATATAAAATAGGAATTATAAACACAAAGAATACTAAAACAACATATTTAAAGTAGGATAATGCGCGTGTAATTTTTGATTTTCTTACCTTTGGAGTTTTAATTTTATATAAAAGCTCTTGGATAAGACCGAAAGGACAAAGCCAACCGCAAATCCATCTGCCTGCTAAAAGACCGTATAAAAGAATAATACCTAAAATGTAGAATATTGTAGATTTATCGGTGCTTGTCATTGCGTTTTGAAGTGAGCCTAAAGGACACGCTGTGTTAGCACCAGGGCAAGAATAACAGTTAATACCTGGGCAACAAAGATTTTTTACATTACCTTGATAAATAACGCCTGTCTTAAAGCCCTTTAAATTTGCATTAAAAAGCAATGCAGAATAAAGCTGAATTATCTTTCTTTTTGATGGCTTAATCTTTTTTAACCAAGCAATAAATTTGTTTGGCTTTTTCTCTGTTTTTTCATTTTCGCCGGGGTAAGTGTCGGTATTTTCGATATTTCTATTTAAATTTGTTTTGTTAGACATTGAATTTCCTTTCTTAAATTTGTGAGGAGTGTGGTTTAAAGTTAAATTATTTTGCGTTCGCAAAATAGCGAAATTAATGCTCGAATACTTTCGCATTAGCGAAATTTCACTTCGTGAAGCTAAATTAAATTTGCTTTTCGTAGCTCGCCTATGGCGAATTTAGCTCGCGAAGCGAATTTAACTCGGCTTGCCGAATTTAGTTTGCGTTCACGCAAATTTAGCTGACTTGTGCACAGGCACAAGTCCACGCCTCCTTATCCTAAGCCGATACATTCGGTGCAAATGTTGATTGCCTTTTGAAGCACGTCAGCCATACCGCCGTTAAATATACCGATAACTATAAATGCTACTGCTAAAACAAAAATTGTAAGTCTTGCTCCAAGCAAGATTTTTTCATTCTGACCGCTGACATAGCCTCCCTTGACAGTTAAGGGAGGGGGACCGCCTGCGGCGGTGGTGGGTTTGTTTGCCTGCTGACCGCCAGCCGCTGATTGCTGACCGCTTCGTAAAGCTTGCTTTACAACCTCTAATTCTCTTGCATAGCTAGATGTGCAGATTAACATTGTAGCATAGATTGCGGCTAAGCTCACAATAGCGCATGGAATAACAAAGAGCATTGCGCTTACCATTTCGCCGTTTATATCGTTTGCAGGGAAGTTGTTTTTATTAAGTGTGTAAATAAGTGAAATTACCAAGGAAACAACGATTGCATCAATGCAAAATACGTTTGAATACAGTCTGATTTTTCTTTCCTTTGCGATTTTTGATTGCGCTTCAGCGTCGCATTTTGATATGTCAATTTTAGCGGACATTTTCTTTAAGGTGGTACCTGTGTCAATAATTCCCTTGGTTTTTGGTTTTTCAAGAGGGAAAAAAGATAGCACCATGCCACCGATAATACCAACGATACATAAAACCACAGGCACAACAATCGCCATAAAGTGTGCGCTTATGCTTTCGTAGGTAAATGGTCGCGCACCGCTTCTGTAAATATCAATACAGGACACAATAAAGCATATGCCTGTAATTATGATAATCACGGAAAGCGCAATACCGTATATAAGGTGAAGCTTTCTTAATTTTTCGTTAGTCATATAATTTTCCTTCCATATTTTCTCGACCATATCATACCATAAAAGCAGAATGTTGTCAAGGAGTGAAAAAATGGAAAGACAGAGCAGACAGCCGTCAGCCGTCAGCTGTCAGTGGTCAGTGGTCAGTGGTCAGTGGTCAGTGGCTAGTGGCTAGTGATAGCCGAACAATCGCATTTCAATCACGCGAAGCGTGTATGGAATCAATGCAAAGCATTGCATGGAATTGACCGAAGGTCGTATATCATCAGCCAAATGCTGCATGGAATCAACCGCAAGGTTGTATATCAGCCGCAAGTACACATATAAAAACACATTTGAAGCCGTGTTTTTATATCACGGACGAATGTATCTAAAATAAAAATAAATTTTTTATGAATTTTTTGGCGAAAAAGCTGATGAAATATAAAACGAAAAAAGCCAATAAATATAGGTGGCGCTTGACTTTATGGACTTTTTGTTTTTAATAAAATAAAGTAACTTTATTAAACTAATTTGGTCCGTTTTAGCAGTTTAGCAAAATAAAATACTTGAAAAATCCCTTATAATATGGTAGAATAGAGTGCGTATGTGCGACAATATTATATATACTTATTAATTTATCTTATATAAAAAAGAAAGGTTGGGTACAAATGTTTAAAAGTAAGACATTACCAAAAATTCTGGTTTGTGTATTGTTTGTGGCTTTAGCTCTGGGGCTTATTTACCTAGTAAGCACAGGCGCAGCTGCTGAAACAGACTACACCAAATCACCGTTTATTCAGCTTAATAATGCTATTAAGGTGGAAAAGGAAAAGTACTACGATGGAACAAAGATTATGAAGCTTCCATCAAATGTTAAGGATAACGATGTTATTTCCGTTATCGTAAAGAGCGAGGCTGAATGCTTATACGACGCATACAAATCATCAGGCTCAAAGAAATCCTTTAGCGAATACATGTCAAGCGACGAGGCTACTCCTGTAAAGGAAAAAATTGCTAAGGAAAATGAAGCTCTTAAGAAAATTCTTGACGATAAAAGCATTGACTACAAGACAGGTGCATCATACGATACAATTTTAAGCGGATTTGAAATCCTCATTGAAGCAAAAAGCTTTAAGGATACCGCGCTTTGCCTTGATGGCTATGCTACAACAATCGTTGGCGAGGTTTATAACCCTGCTGAAACTGAGCTTGTTGAAAACAAGGTAAATGTTTATGAAACAGGTATCTTTGATAGCTCAAGCTACAAGTATGATGGTACAGGAATGGTTGTTGCAGTTCTTGATACAGGTCTTGACTACACACATACAGCATTTTCTCTTGCTAACTTCGGTGTTAAGGATGAAAGCAAGCTTGGTCTTAAATATCAAGATGTTGTAAGACTTCTTGCTAACAAGGACTTCTATGCAGAAAAAATGCAAGCAGGACTTACTGCAAACGATGTATTTATTAACAATAAGGTGCCATTCGGATTTGACTATGCAGATGGCGACAGCGAGGTGTTCCCAATCAATACCGACCACGGTACACATGTAGCAGGTATCATTGCAGGTAAGGACGATAAGATTACAGGTGTTGCGCCAAACGCTCAGCTCGTAATCATGAAAACATTCTCAGATGTTGAATCAAGCGCAAGAAGCGCATGGATTTTAGCAGCTCTTGAGGACTGTGTAGCACTTGAGGTTGATGTAATTAACATGTCCCTCGGTACAGACTGCGGTTTTAGCCGCCCTGCTGATAAGGATAACATCAACGATATTTACGGCAGAATTAAGGAAGCAGGCATTTCAATGGTAGTTGCCGCTTCAAATAGCTATAACTCAACATTCGGCTCTGAAAAGAACGGTAACTTAGGTCTTACCTCTAACCCTGACAGCGCAACCGTTGGCTCTCCTTCCACATACGAGGGAGCTATCTCAATCGCTTCAATCAGCGGTGTTAAGACTCCATACCTTCTCTTCGGCGATAGAATTATTTACTTCACAGAATCTGCTGACAGAGTAAGTGAAGAAAAGGTTTTCCTTGACGACGTACTAAAGGACGGAGCAAAGGAAGCTGAAATTGAATTTATCACAATCCCCGGTGTTGGTAGAAATGCTGACTATACAGGTATTGATGTTAAGGGCAAAATCGTATTAGTACGCCGTGGCTCATCAACATTTGAGGAAAAGGCAGATGTTGCTCAGCAAATGGGCGCTCTCGGTATCATCATTTACAACAATGTATCCGGTGATATCAAAATGAATGTAGGCGATGCTACTCTTGGCGCAATTTCAATCAGCCAAGCAGATGGCGAGGTTTTAGCGGCTGCTAAGACAGGCAAAATTAAGATTGCAAGAAGTCAAACTTCAGGTCCATTTATGTCCGACTTCTCATCATGGGGACCAACTCCTTCCCTTGGAATTAAGCCTGAATTAACTGCTCACGGTGGTTCAATTCTTTCAGCAGTTCCTGGTCAGGACTATGACAGAATTTCAGGCACATCAATGGCTACTCCAAACATGTCAGGCGTATCACTTTTAATGCGCCAATACATTGTAACTGAGCTTTCACATCTAGTAATGACAGATGGCAAAATTGACAATAAGAAGGTAACAGCACTTACATACTGTCTCCTTATGTCAACAGCAGACGTTGTAAATAACAAAAACGGACTTCCTTACTCTGTAAGAAAGCAGGGTGCAGGTCTTGCTAACCTAGTTAGCGCAACAGAAACAGACGCTTATATTATCACATACGATAAAAACGGCAATGCAATGGACAAAACCAAAATTGAGCTTTACGATGACCCACAAAAGAAGGGCGTTTACGAGCTTAACTTCTCAGTAATGAACTTTGGCGATAAGTCCCTTACATACGATATTGAATATTATGTTTTAACCGAGGGTGTTAGCGATACAAAAACATCCCACGGCGAAACAACAGTAACAGAAACAGCATACAAGCTAAATGGCGCAACCGTAACAATAAATAAGGTTGAGGGCGGCAAGCACGAGGGCGATAAGATTACAGTTGAAGCAGGCAAAACTGCTAATATTAAAATGACAATTACCCTTGGCGATGAGGACAAGAAGTATCTTGATGAGTCATTTAAGAACGGTATGTATGTTGAAGGCTTTATCAGACTTAATGCAGTTAGCGGAACTGAAATTGACTTAGGCTTCCCATACCTTGCATTCTATGGCGACTGGAGCAAGGCTCCAATCTTTGACCTTGATTTCTATGCTACAAACAAGGACGAGCTTGATGACGCTATTGACATTGAGGATAAGACACTTCCAGATGCATACGCTACACGCCCAATCGGCGCAATCGAGGGCGACTATGTAAACTTCATGGGTTCATTCTACTTTGAACAGGACCCAACAGAAAAGCCAATCGCGGCAGACAGAAAGTATATTGCAATCTCTAACCAAACAGGCGCTGTAAACAGCCTTGAATATGTATGGGCAGGCTTACTTAGAAACTGCGCTAGAATTGAGGTTACAATTACTGATGATGCAACAGGCGAGGTTGTATTTGAAACCGTTGATTACGATGTTCGTAAATCATACAGTAACGGTCAAGCAATCTATCCTGCAAATGTTGATATCGGCTTTGACGCTATGGAGCAAAACCTTAAGAACAACACAAAATATACAGTAACATTAAAATCCTACCTTGATTACGAAAACGACGGTAGCGAAACAAACGCTAATAACACATTCACATTCCCACTCGTAACTGACTTTGAGGCTCCAATCGTTGAGGGCGTTGAATTCTACACAGAATACGATAAGTCAAGCAAGGAAACAAGACTTTTCGCTAAGGTAGCAATCTACGATAACCATTATGCAATGGGTATGCAGGTTGGATATGTTGGCGATGACGGTACAGGCTCACTTATTTTAAATGCATTTGACCAATATATGAAGGCGGTATATTCCGACTTTAATACAACATCATATGTTACATATGAGCTTACTGACTACATCCAAAAGATTAAGGAAGGCTCATACAATAAAAACACATTCACAGTTGCCGTTTACGACTACGCTTTAAACCTAGCTACATACGAAATCGGCTTACCTGATGAATACACAGACTTCTACTTTGATTTAGGCAAGGATAAGGATGGCAATGCAATTACAGAGGTTGTGTTAAGCCCTAACCAAACCTACGACTTAAATCCAACAGTATATCCAAACACAGAGTGGGGTCAGCTTCTTGAATTCCGCTCAATGAATACAAATGTTGCAAGAATTGTAAACGATAAGGTAATTGCGGTAGGCTCAGGCACATCAAGAATTATGGCAACATATAGAGACCCTGAAACCAATACCACAAAGACCGCAAGCTTCACTCTCCGCGTATTAAAGGAGGGAGATGAGGGCTTTAAGAAATATTCAAAGCCTGTTGTTGATGAATTCTATCTAACAGGATACCTAGTTGACAGAGCATACTACTTCCTAAGCTCCGATGAAAGAGAAATCGGTGTAACGGGAGATGAAATGAAGTTTACAGGGGAAAATTACAGACTTTCCATGTATCCATCTGAGGCTGTAACGCTTCGCTATGTTCTTGATGCATTCTTCCCAAATAACACAGAGGTACAGTTCACAACAAGTAACGATAAGATTGCTTCCGTTGATGAAAACGGCAAGATTACCGCAAATGAGGAGGGCTATGCTACAATCACCGTAAAGGTATTTATGGACGGTAAAAGCACAGTTTACTCAAAAGCAATTTCAATCACAGTTAAGGACCCATACAAGAACTCAGGTCCAATGCTTACAAACTACTTCGGTAACGGTGGCGTTGTAATTATTCCTGAAAGCCTTGCAGTAACACAAATCGGTCAATTTGCATTCTCAAATTACCAATATGTTCCAAAGCAGGAATGGGAAATCGACCCAGACTCCAACGAAACCTATAAGATGTGGTTTATTGGCGATGATACAATCAAGTCAGTAACAATTCCAGAGGGCGTTGAGTCAATCGGCGCGTACGCATTTGCTAACTTAACAGCTCTTGAAGAGGTAACACTTCCATCAACAATTAAGATGATTGACCAGGGCGCATTCTACGGCTGTACAAAGCTTACAAAGGTAAACGGCATTGAAAATGTTAAGTTCATTAACCAATATGCATTCTACGGCTGTAACCTACAAGGGGAAATCAAGCTTGATAACGCTGCGGCTATCGGTAATTATGCATTTGGCTCAGGCGCAATCACATACTATTACGAAAATAAAGACACAGGCGAGGCTGGCTGGACAACAAAAGCAGGCGGAACAAACGAATTTACATCAGTTGTTCTTTCCGAAAAGACACAGTCAATAGGCGCATACGCATTCTATGGAGCAAGAAAGCTTGAAAGCGTAACCTTCAAGGCTGACAAGGTACAGCTTGGCATGTGCGCATTTGCAGATTGTAAAGCTCTTAAATCAATTTCAATCAATGCAAGCGTAATTCCAGCAGGCACATTTGATGGCTGTAATTCACTTGCAAGCGTAACTCTTGGCAAGGATGTAGCTCAAATTGGAGAATATGCATTCCGTGGAGCTAAGGTTACTGAGTTTACAGTAGCTGATGGCAACGCCACATTCTTCCCTGTAAGCGGCAAGCCTTATATATTAAATAATGATGGAACAGAAATTCTCTATGTTGCCCCCGGTGCTAAGGGCGATTTAGTAATTGATAACGCAAAGATTACTAAGATTGCACAAGGCGCATTCTCAGGTAATACGGGACTTACAAGCGTAACAATTACATCCGTTACAGAGGTTGGCGACTTTGCATTTGCTGGCTGTATTAAGCTTTCAAGCATTACTCTTGGTAAGCTTACAAGAATAGGCGATTACGCGTTCCACAATACAAAATTAACAGAAACACACGATTTAAGCGGTATATCATATATCGGCGCATATGCATACGCTGAAACACCTGTTATCTCTGTTGTAATTCCTGATGGCATTACAGTAGGCGAGGGCGCATTTAGAGACTGTCCAAAGCTTGCTTCCGTAAAAATCGGTAACAATGTAAAGCTTGGCACAGATGCATTCCGCTTTAACAATATGATGTATGGCAACTATACATCAGACTTCTACGAGATTGAGGAAAACGGTGTAAAGAAGAAGATTTACTACTATGTTTACTTATCTCCACTTACAAGCCTTGAAATTGGCAACAATGTAGAAATTGGCGACAGCGCATTCTATGGCTGCGCTAAGCTAACATCTATTACTCTTGGAGAGGGCGCTAAGATAGGCAACTACTCATTCTATAATGCATGCAGCTTAACTGATATTGACTTATCTAAAGTAGTATCAATCGGCAATTATGCATTCTCGGGCGACGTATTATACGAATACCTTGATAGCAACATGAGCGTTGTTCGTCAAAGAGAGGACGGCTCATACTACTATTCATATCACGCTCCATTATTTACAGAGATTAACTTATCTTCACTTAAATCTCTTGGCATGGAAGCATTTGCACATGCACAAAAATTAGTTAAGGTAACACTTGGCAAGGATGTTAAGATAGTATCTCAAAGAGCATTTGCAAACTGTGCTTCACTTGCGGAAATCAACCTTGAAAATGTTGAAATCATCGGTACAGAAGCATTCTCAGAAACGTCAATTAAGAAAATTGAGCTTGTTTCCATTAAGGAAATCGGCAAATATGCATTTGTATATGTTGATGCACTTAAAGAGGTTTACCTCGGTACAACAGAGGGTGTAACACCTGAACCACCGGTACAGGAAATCACAATCTTAGAGGGCGCATTCTCATACTGTGAAAATCTTTCTAAGGTAGAGGGACTTGAATATGTAGTTAAATTTGATAACTACGCATTTGCATACGCTCCACTTACATCTCTTGATTTAAGCGGTGCTGAATACATCGGCGACCATGCATTTATGCAAAAGGAATACACAGATGTTAAGGTTGTATTAAGCAAAAAGCTCACATACGTTGGCGAAAACCCATTTGCTATGTGTAAGCTTGAGCCATTTAGCAAGGTTGAAATTGAAATCTTCAACGGCAAGAAATACGAAATTATTACTTACACCTTCGATTTAAGCGACACAGTAAAGATTATTGACGGCTCAATTTACAAGGTAGTTAAAAACGGTCTTGTTCTTGTAGCATTTGCAGGCGAGAGCGACACAGTAAGCGTTGCGGATAAAACAGTAAGAATTAGCGCAATGGCATTTGCAGGCAGCGATATTAAGAAGGTAATTTTACCATCAACCGTTAAATCAATCGGTCATAAAGCATTCTACGATTGTAAGAGCCTCTTTGTGGTATCATTTAGCAGCTACCACGCTCCAATTCTTGAAGAGGAATACGATTACGCTTACTTCTCATCAATGGAAAATCTTCCTGCATCAGGAGATTATGACTTTACAGATGTAAACGGCAATCCAATTATCATTCCTGGTCTTGGTATTACAGAATACTTTATGTATAATGTAACCTCAGCTCCTACAAATATCTATTACGGTGCTAACTTTGTTGACTATATCGGTCATATCACAAATAAAATTGTTATGGTAAGACCTGCAAACGGTCAAAATTATAGCTCATTTATCTTCGGTCAATATTTCAATGTTGTAATCGATGGCGATATCGCTCCTGATGATGCAACTCTTGCAGTAATTAAGGCAATTAACAATTTACCTGAAAAGGTAGCCCTTAAGGATAAAGCATTAGTTGTTCTTGCAAGAGAGCTTTATAACAAGATTATGACAAACGAGCAAAAGTCAATAGTTGATGAAAACGGCTTATATGCTAAGCTTACAGCAGCAGAAAAGCGTATTTCAGACCTTGAATACCTACAAAACGAGGACAACCAAAAGCCAGATACACCAAATGAGGGTGGCGATAATAACACAGAAGAGCCAAAGAAGGATAAAATCCCAACAGGCGCATTAGTTACTATCATCATTCTTGCAGTTGTGGCTGCTATCGCAGTTGCAGGTTGTGTAGTGCTTGCTTTACCAAAGATTAAAGCACTCATTTCAGCAAAGAAAATTAGCGAAGTGGCTGAGGTAACAGAGGAAACACCCGTAACGGAAGAAAATGACAGCACAGCGGGAGAAGACAATGAACAGTAAAATTAAATATTTATTATTTACAGTGATGCTACTGATTGCAGTATGCTTCGTAGCATCCTGTTCCCAATGGGACACACCATACGATGGACTTGATGAGGATGGCTACACGGTAAGCGTTCGCTTTGACCCTAACGGCGGTATCTTTGCAGGAACAGAGGATGTTTATGTAGTGGATGTGTTTAACACAGCGGGCAAGAGCGAAATTTCATTACTTGCTCCAAACGACCCAAAAAGAGGCACAGGCGCCTACGAAATTTCAAAGACAAAGAGCATTTTCGTTGGATGGTACACCGAAAGACAGCTTCGCGTTGATGAAAACGGCAATCCCCTTGATGCTTATGGCGTTTTAACATCAGTATCAGGCAGAGAGCAGGGATACACCTACTCAGGCAAGTGGGATTTTGAAAAATCCACATTAAAAATTGACCCAAATAAGGAATATAATTCCGAGGAAAACGCATTAACACTTTATGCAGCATGGGTTCCAAGCTTCGTATTTAATGTATATATTGAAAACGAAAGCGGCGAATTTGATTTGCTTGCTTCAAAGGAAACTCTTGAAATTGAGCTTCCACGATGGAACGAAAAAACAGGTAAAATGGATGTTAAGTCTTTACCTGCACAAGAGGGCAAAACCTTTAAGGAAGCTTCCTTAACAAAGGATTTTAGCGAGCTTTTATCTGGCAAGGTAAGCGGACCTATTGACTATGAAACCGGTACAATTAGCGGAAACGGAACAGTTGATATCTATACACGATATATGAACGGCGTATGGTTTAAGATTTCAAGCGCAAAGCAATTTAAGGACAATAGCCGTATAGATGGCTGTTATATGCTTGAGGCAGATTTAGACTTTACAGGCATAGTTTGGTCAAGCGTTTTAGCAAAGGAAGGCTTTAAGGGTCAAATTATCGGTAACGGACACAAAATTTCAAATATCACAGTAAACCAAAGCGATGTTTCAGCAATGCGCGGTGGCTTATTTGGCGGTATTGATGCAGGAGCTAAGATTGAAAATGTAGCATTTGAGAATATTACCTACAATATGAACTCAGGCTCACTTAAAGCAGGCGCATCATTTGGCTTGCTTGCAGGCACAATCTCAAATGAAGCAACAGTTACAGGCGTTTCTGTAAGCGGAGCATTTAATATCAGCTCAGAAATCTATCCTGCAACAGAATATATGATAGGCGTTATTTCAGGCAATATAATTGATACAGGCATTGATGCATCAAATATCACATGCCAAGTAACAGGCGACACAGAAAAGCTTTCTATTGAGGTGGAAAACGGTCAAATTGAACTGAGCTTTGCTCAGTAGTGGCTAGTGGTCAGTGGTCAGCAGATTGCTTAATGACCGCATGACCAAAACCACAGTTGACCACTCAAATGATAAATCAAATGCAAAAAATGTAGTTTAAGCCACAGTTGTTAGTTGTTAGCATTGTTAGATAATCAATAATCTAACCGCTGACCACTGGCCACTGACGGCTGACCACTCAAGTGATAAATCAAATGCAAAAAATGTAGTTTAAGCCACAGTTGTTAGTTGTTAGCATTGTTAGATAATCAATAATCTAACCGCTGACCACTGACCACTGACGGCTGACCACTTAAAATAATCGGAGGAAATAAAAATGAAAAAGAGAATTCTTGCTTTAGTGCTTTGCATTCTTATGCTTTCAAGCACTATTGCTACACTTGCAAGCTGCGGCGGAAACGGCGATGGCGGAAAAACTCAGCCAGACGCATTAGTTTTAATGTCCGAAGAGCTTGACGGCTTGTTCAACCCATTCTATTCAACAACCGCTGCCGATGGCACAATCGTGTCAATGACACAAATCGGTATGCTTACAAACAAGTATGTAAACGGTGAAATCGCAGAAGCATTCGGCGATAACGAGGCAACAGTAGTTCTTGACTACGAATCAGTTTATGCAGCTGATAAGGATGAAACAACCTATACATTCGTTATCAAAAATGGCATTAAGTATTCTGATGGTAAGCCACTTACAATGCATGATGTTCTTTTCAACCTTTATGTATATCTTGACCCTGTTTATACAGGCTCATCAACAATGTACTCAACAGACATTAAGGGCTTAAAGGCATACAGAACACAATCATTCGTTGATGATGATGATACATCAGCAGATAACGCTATTTCAAGCGGTGCTTTAACACATGCAACAAACAGAATTAACGAGCTTATCAACCTCTTTAAGCAGGTTGGCGAAACAAAGACAGCAGGCTCATACTATGCTGACTACAACACAATGATTGAGGCTATTAACAATCATGTTGTAAACGACGGTTATATTGAAGCTATCTTTACAGAAGCAAAGATTAGCGAGCTTGAAGCATCAGGCAAGCTTCAAGAGGAAGCTAAGAAGCAATTAAAGGCTGACTACGAAAACACAGTTAAGCTCTTTAAGGAAGAGCTTGAAAGAGACTATAACTCCGCTAAGGAATCCTATACAGAGGACCCATATAAGAGCGCTCCTGTAAAGGAAACAGCAAATGGCGCTACAATCAGAACAGGCTTTGATGAAATCATTTCATTTATGTACGCTGAGGGCTTCGTTACAATTAAGTACGAGGAAGGCGCAGACGGTAAGATTGACAGAACAAAGATTAAGGAAGCAATTCTTGATTACAGCACAGATGTAGTTAAGGATAAAGCATCTGCAATTAAGTATGTATATGACTCAAAGGTATCAAGCGAGCTTCATATCATTCTTTCATACTGGGCAACAGCTAACACATTAAGAACAGAATATGCAGCAAAGGGTAAGGAAATCTTACTTGCTTCAAATGCAGCAACAAGCGGCTTATGCTCAAGCTGTGAATACCAAAACAATGCAGGCGATAAGGTATGTAAGGAATGTGGAAACAGCTTACTTGCTATTCCAAATATTTCAGGTATCGTATCTCTCGGTCATACAACAAATGCAGGCACACAAATTCAAGTAAACGGCACAACATATACAGTTGCAGACAACCATAACGCTGATGGTACAGTTAAGGATGAGGGCGAATACGATATTCTCCAAATCACAATTAACGGCGTTGACCCTAAGGCTGTTTGGAACTTCGCATTTGCAGTAGCTCCACAGCACTACTACTCACCTAACCAAATAGTTGATATTTCAAAGAACAGATTCGGCGTTGAATATGGTTCATTCGACTTTATGAAGAGCGAAATCCAATCAACACGAAATGTTAAGGTTCCTGTTGGCGCAGGCGCATACCAAGCTACAAACGCTCAAAATACAGACGCTGACCTTTTAACAGGCTTCTACTCAAACAATGTAGTTTACTTTAAGAGAAACGAAAACTTCCACACAGTAGCTAAAAACATTGAAAACGCTAAGATTGAAAAGGTAAGATACAGAGTAACAAGTGCATCAAACGCACTTAATGACCTTTCAACAGGCGCAGTTCACTATATCTCTCCACAATATACTCCATATAACATGGAGCAGCTCCAAAAGCTTGCCGATAAGGGCATTGTAAACATGAGCACAGACCAGCTTGGTTACGGTTATATCGGTATTAACGCAGGTAAGGTTGAGGACCTTGAGCTTCGTAAGGCTATTATGGCTGCTATGAATACAGCTCTTGGTAAGCAATACTATGTAACAGGCACAGCTGAGACAATTTACTGGCCAATGTCCTTAGTATCATGGGCGTACCCAATGGACGGTAACTCCCCTGACAGAGACAACGGTAAGGAATATATTGCAATTAACTTTAACAGAGAAGATGCAATCACAATGATTAAGGATTACATGGCACAAGCTAATGTATCCGCAGGCGACTCTAAGCTTAAGATTACATTTACAATCGCAGGCGCGAATGTTGATGACCACCCATGCTATACAGTATTTATGGAAGCACAATCTATCCTTAACGAGTGCGGATGGGATATTTCAGTAGTTCCGGATACACAAGCATTAACAAAGCTCTCAACAGGCTCACTTGCAGTATGGGCAGCAGCTTGGGGCTCAACAATCGACCCTGATATGTATCAGGTTTACCACAAGGATTCAACAGCAACAAGCGTACTCGCTTGGGGCTACAATGCAATCAAGACACAATCAGGCTTTGAAGAAGAGCAAGACATTCTTAATAAGCTTAGCGAGGTAATTGACTTAGCTCGTGAAACAAACGATAAGGACGAAAGAAAGAGACTCTACAAGGAAGCAATGGGCTACGTTCTTGACCTTGCAGTAGAGCTTCCTGTATATCAAAGAGATGTACTTTACGCATTTGACTCCAACATTCTTGATAAGAATTCACTTCCAAGCGCAAGCGAATTAAACCCATATTCAAGCCCACTTGATAGAATTTGGGAACTTGAATTTGCGAAATAATTTCGCAAATTCAGTGGCTAGTGGTCAGTGGTCAGTGATCAGCAATTAGACATTTGATTTTTTAAATGGATTGCTTTTTGACAACTTGCTACTTGCCAAAATTAAGCATTGAATATTTGTGATTGGTATCAGTGGACAGTTGGTGGATGTTGCATTTTCATATAATGTAACTATCTGACCACTGACCACTGACCACTGACCACTTTTATTCGTGAAACGAATAAATAAAACGGAGTAATTATGCTAAAATACATACTTAAAAGATTAGGGCTTGCAATACTCATCTTGCTTGGCGTATCTTTAATTATTTACGCGCTTATAAGATGTATGCCTGTAAGCTTTATTGACGATAAAATAGCACAGTTAAGCCAAGGCGGAGCCACAATCCCTGAGGAAACCGTACAGAACATGAAAAAGCTTTACGGCCTTGAGGATGATTCCTTTAAGGGCATTATTATGGGATATCTTAACTGGCTTAAAAACTTGTGCAAGCTTGATTTAGGCACAAGCTTTAAATACGGCGTTCCTGTAACTCAGGTTATTAAGGAGCATATGGGCGTATCCTTTGCCGTAGCACTTATTGCTACCATATTTGAATTTATGATAGCAATTCCATTAGGCGTAACTGCCGCAACACACCAATATTCTATCAGAGACTATGTTGTAACAATCTTAGTTATGATAGGTATTTCACTTCCATCCTTCTTCTTTGGACAGCTTTTAAAGGATGTTTTTGCCATGAAGCTTGGTTGGTTCCCACCATCAGGTATTCTTGACGCCACACAAACATTAACAGGCGGCGCGTTAATCCTTGACTATGCCAGACATATGTTCATTCCTATCTTAACCGTTGTTATCTTAAGCATCGGTGGCAGAATGAGAATGACAAGAACTAATATGCTTGAGGTATTAAACTCTGACTACATCAGAACCGCAAGAGCAAAGGGCTTAAAGGAAAAGAAGGTAATTTATAAGCACGCATTTAGAAATACTCTTATTCCATTAGTAACATCACTTGCAGGACTACTTCCATCACTTTTCTCAGGCGCAATCATCACTGAGCAGGTATTTGACTTACCGGGTATCGGTAATAAAGCGTTCCAAGCCATGGTAGCAGCAGATATTCCGTTTATTATGGGATATAACATGTTCCTTGCATTACTTAGCGTAATAGGCGTATTACTTGCCGACCTTATGTACGCTTGGGTTGACCCAAGAGTTAAGCTTTCATAAGAGAGGTAAGACTATGACAAATAATGAAAACATTAAGAGGGGGGACGCAAAAATGGAAATTGAAAATGAAAACGCTTCCGTTAAAAACGCTATTTTAAATGGCGAAAGAACTCCCGATAATAAAATAACATTAAAGCCTTCAACAATAGACACAAAAACAAACAACCAAAGAGAAGAGGATAACGAAAGCGAGGAGCTTCACGAAAACTCCGTAAAGCTTATGACACCTATGCAAATGGTGCTTCGTAGATTTTTCCGTTCAAAGCTCAGTATTGTGGGCTTAGTTATGATAGTTGCGCTTTTCTTATTCTGCTGGCTCGGTCCTGTAATCTATAATAAGTGGGATTCCACCGAGGTAGATAAAACAGGTAGAGTAGAGTATTCACAAATAGCAGTTAAGGATGAAAACGGCAATGTTTTATTCTATCAGGTTGTTGAAACAGGCAAAACAAATAACTTCTTTGCAAAGCCTGACAAAAACCACCCAATGGGTACTGACAAAAACGGCAGAGACGTTTTTGCAAGACTTATGGTGGGCGGAAGAATTTCCCTTGCCATAAGCTTCCTATCTGTATTTGCAATCACACTTTTAGGCGTAATATTCGGCGGTATTTCAGGATATTTCGGCGGAGCTATTGATAATATTATAATGAGAATTTGTGATATTTTAATGTGCTTGCCAGGCTTCCCAATCCTACTTATTGTAGGTACGTTAGTTGAGGCTGCCGGAATTGACCTTCAATACAGAATTTACTACCTAATGGCGTTCTTAACAATCATTTCATGGTCAGGCACAGCCCGCCTTGTAAGAGGACAAATTCTCTCACTTCGTGAGCAGGAATACATGGTTGCAGCCGAGGCTATGGGATACTCAACATTTAGAAAAATCTTTAAGCACCTAGTACCAAATGTAATGCCACAGCTTATCGTTCAAATGACACTTAGCTTAGGTAGCATGATTCTTTATGAGGCTTCACTCTCATACCTTGGACTTGGCGCTCCTGAGGAATACGCTGCATGGGGTACAATGATTAACTCTGCAAACGATGTAAATATTCTTCAAAACTACTTTAATATATGGGGACCTCCGGGCATCTGCATTATTATTGCTGTTTTAGGCTTCAACTTTGTTGGCGATGGCTTAAGAGATGCTCTTGACCCTAAGATGAGGAGGTAATCATGGCAGAAAAGCATTATTTAACAGGTAAAGAAATCCGCAAAATAGCTAAGGAAAACAAAAAAGCTATGATGGCTCTTGAAAAAGAGAAATGGAAGAAAAAGCCTGAAAGTGAATTTACAACAGAAATGAAGGATAATAACAATATCCTTGAAATTGACAACCTAAATACTTACTTCTTTACCGACCAAGGTGTTGTTAAAGCAGTAAACGGTGTTTCATTTAATATCCCCCTTCACAAAACCGTTGGTATCGTTGGAGAGAGCGGATGCGGTAAGAGCGTAACCAGTATGTCTGTTATGAGACTTCTTCAAGGCCCTCAGGGACAGATTGCATCTGGCTCAATCCGCTTTAAAGCAGCCGACTATAAAAGAGATGCAAAAGGCAATCCTATCGCCACAGGTACGGACGAAAATGGCAATCCTGTGTACGAAACAGAGGAAAAAATCTACGATATTGCCAAAATGCCTATGAACGAAATTCATAGAATCAGAGGCAGACAAATATCAATGATTTTCCAAGAGCCAATGACCTCACTTAACCCTGTATTTACAATCGGTAATCAGCTTGATGAGGTATCATTTATTCATGACCCAAATGCCACAAAGGAAAGCGCTAAGGCTAAATCCCTTGAAATGCTTAACTTAGTAGGAATTGCAGCCCCTGAGAGAGTTTATAACTCGTATCCGCACGAATTATCAGGCGGTATGAGACAAAGAGTTATGATTTCAATGGCTCTTGCTTGCAACCCAAGACTTATTATTGCCGATGAGCCTACAACAGCCCTTGATGTAACTATTCAAGCCCAAATTCTTGAATTACTTCGTGATTTAAAGGAGAAAATGGATGGCTCAATTATGCTTATTACTCACGACCTTGGAGTAATTGCCGAAATGGCAGACTTCGTTGTGGTAATGTATGCAGGACGCGTAATTGAAATGGGTACAGTAAGAGAAATTTTCCATGACCCTAAGCACCCATATACAATAGGACTTCAAAAATCAAAGCCTACAATGCAATCAGATTCCGACACATTATTCAATATTCCGGGTAATGTTCCTAACCCAATCAACATGCCAAAGCATTGCTTCTTTAAGGAAAGATGCGACAAATGTATTAAAAAATGTGGCGGGGAGTATCCACAAATGATAAAAATCAGCGATACTCACTTCGTAGCATGCCATTTATATGAGGAGGGCGAAAATGAGTAACGAATTAAATCAAAACGAAAAACAGCCTATCCTTGAGGTTAGAAATTTAAGAAAAACCTTCCCAATTCAAAAATCATTAACAGGTAAGGTTTTAAAGGAGCTTATTGCCGTTGACAATGTTTCATTTACATTAAATGCAGGCGAAACACTTGGTATCGTAGGCGAAAGCGGATGCGGTAAAACCACAATGGGTAGAACAATTTTAAAGCTCCACCCATCAAATGGCGGCGAAATTATCTTTAACGGAGAGGACATCACAAATTATAATACAAAAGAGATGCGCCCTATCCGTACAAAAATGCAAATCATTTTCCAAGACCCATATTCCTCACTTCCACCAAGAAGCACCGTAGGCGATATTCTTTCCGAACCTGTTTTAGTACATAATATCGTACCAAAAGCACAGGTTAAGGAATATGTTATGGACTTAATGGAAAAGTGCGGACTTCGTGATTACTATTACGAAAGATATCCACACGAATTCTCAGGCGGTCAAAGACAGAGAATTTGTATCGCAAGAGCATTATCAGTTAAGCCTGACTTAGTAATCTGCGATGAGCCTGTTTCAGCCCTTGATGTGTCCATACAAGCCCAAATTATCAATCTTTTAAAGGACCTGCAAAAGTCCATGGGACTTACATATTTGTTCATTTCCCATGACCTATCCGTAGTTAAGTTTATCTCTGATAAAATCGGCGTTATGTATCTTGGCTCAATGGTTGAATACGGCGCAAAGAAGGATATCTTTGATAATCCCTTACACCCATATACAAAAGCATTATTCTCAGCAATCCCAAATCCAAATCCGGATGAAAAGATGCAAAGAATAGTCCTAAACGGCGATATCCCATCCCCAGCCAACCCACCAAAGGGCTGTAAGTTCCATACCCGTTGCCCACATGCTATGGAAATCTGTAAAACTGAGTGTCCACAGTATCGTGAGTATGAGCCGGGACACTTTACGGCTTGCCATTTATATCCTCAAGAGGATTAAATGCAAGACATAAAGTGTCAGCTAAATTTGCGTTGCACGCAAGCTAAATTGCCTTCGGCAGCTAAATTCGCTACGCGAGCTAAATTCGCTTACGCGAGCTATAAACAGCAAATTTAATTTAGCTTCACGCAGTGAAATTTAGCTAACACGAACGAATGTGAGTGTTAATTTAGCTATTTTGCGCATGCAAAATAATTTAGCTAAAAACCGAAGATTTTTGATAAGCAAAAAATAACTAAATTTACAAAAGGCGGTGTTGTTATGGCAGAAAGTATTATGCTTAAAGAAGCAAAAGCTTTTGCGGTATCAGTAGTAGAGATTTGTCGTGTAGTAAAGGAAAGAAAAAAGGAAGGAGCCTTAACCGCTCAGTTGATTAGATCTGGAACCTCCATTGGTGCGAATATTTACGAATCCAAATACGCCCAAAGCACTGCGGATTTTATTTCTAAAATGCAAATTGCATTAAAGGAATGCTATGAAACAGAGTATTGGCTTGATTTGCTGCATGAAACTGATTGCATAACAGATGAAGAATATAAGCCTCTTTTTAGCAGCTGTGGAGCGATACGGCGAATGCTGATTGCTTCCATCAACACATCTAAGACCAACCTTGACTAAATTTGGAAAGGCAGCCAAATGAGCAAAAACAAAAAACCAAAGAAAAAAATAACCTACATTGATGATGGCAGAACGATTGCCGATATGTCAGGCGTTGACAGAATAGGAAAACGCCCGAACACCAAAAGCCCAGAAAGACTTGACAGACCAAATTCAAGCTTCAAATCTCAATGGAATACATATTGGAGCACCGTTAAAATGATGGTATTACCAATGCTCGTTGTAATCGGAATTATCTGTGTTGCCTTCGGACTTATGTACATATTAATGTAATAAAAATCGCCTCAACCACTCGGTTGGGGCGTTTTTTATTACAGCTAAATTTGCGTAAACGCAAGCTAAATTGCCTTTGACAGCTAAATTCGCTACGCGAGCTAAATTCGCTTACGCGAGCTATAAACAGCAAATTTAATTTAGCTTCACGAAGTGAAATTTAGCTAACACGAACAAATGTGAGTGTTAATTTAGCTACGAAGCGAAGCGGAGTAATTTAGCCAAAAATGAATGGTTTGTGCAAATACAAACAGCTAAATTTGCGTAAACGCAAGCTAAATTGCCTAACGTCAGCTAAATTCGGCGAGCCGAGCTAAATTCGCTTACGCGAGCTAAAAGAAGCAAATTTAATTTAGCTTCACGAAGTGAAATTTAGCTAACACAAACGAATGTGAGTGTTAATTTAGCTACGAAGCGAAGCGAAGTAATTTAGCTATTAAATAACGGCAAAAACAAAAAACCGTAGCCAAAAAACTACGGTTTTTATCTTGGTTTTCTTTTGTTGTCAGTTTGTCCTAATAGATAATCAATGCTTGTGTTGTAGAAATTCGCAAGCTTGATTAAAACATCTGTCGGAATGTCGTTTTCGCCGGTTTCATATTTTGAGTATCCTGTTTGAGACATACCAAGCATTTTTGCAATCTCAGTCTGTGTCAAATCCTTTTCGTCTCTTAGCTCTCTTAGTCTGCGATACATGGCATTCTACCCCCCTCTTTGCATCCATTATAAATGATTATAGTTGATAAATCAATATTTTAATCTTAATTAGATTTAAAAAAATATTCACTTTTTGTTGGATATATTCAACGATTTCGATGGTTTTATGATAAATTACTCTGTCTTAGAGTGAAAAAGCTTTATCTATCAACTAATTTTCAAGGAAAATAAGCGTTAAAAGTGTTGAGCTTTACAATGAAAAATAGCAAAATTCATTCTATAAATATATGAAGAAAAAATGTTGATATTAACATCGATTATATGGTAAAACATATTAAAATAAACGGAGCTTTTCTTGACAAAATCCACCCCCCTTGACTGTTAAAATTGCACAAAACTTCATTTTTTTTTTTTTTTTATGTGGGTTTTGCACAAAAGCGTGGAAAAATCGTTGAAAACAATTTTTTAATTATTTGTAAATAAATTGTTAATTTTGAATTCGCTTTTGACAAAAACATGCACAAAAAACAGAAGCGTTTGAAAGTAAAACTTTGTGCAATGCTACAAAATATATTTTTACGGGTACTAATATATTATAGACACTTGCAAAATATTCCTTTGTGTGCTAGAATAAATTTGTAATTTTATAATAATAAGGCACACAGTAGGCATGCGGGCACATGTCAAACTGTGCCTGCAAGGTGTTCGCAAGAACTGAAATGCCTATTGTTGTGATTTTACAAACATTTCGAAGTTTTCAGAAAAGGAGAAGAAAATGAAAAACACGAAGAAAATTCTTGGTCTTGTTTTAGCATTAATCGTATTGACACTCGCCATGTCGCTTTCAATTTTTGCAGACAAGCCAGAAACTGATCTTGCGAGAGGCTACTATGCTGCTATCTATAATGAAGATGGCACGTTGGCATGGGACGTTGATGCCTCAAAATCCGCAAGCGAGTTCAACGTTCATTCTGCGTTAGAGGATCTTTATGTATTCGCTAATAACGCATTTTTGATCGGCTTAAAGGGAACACCTTCCTTTGAACTCGTAGTGTATGAGGATGTTGCTCTTACTCGTGACTTAGACGTTACGGGCAGAGACATCACAATTGACGTAAACGGTCATTCCTTCGGAACTAATGGTTTCGAAATCACAGGCGATGACAGTCTTACCTTTAAGTGTTCTAAGGGAACTGGTAGCGTAGAAGGCTATACCCTTAACGCAGAAAATGTATTCGTAGAAAAATCCTTCGTTGCCCAAATTGGTGAGGATAAATACGAAACGTTTGCAGAAGCGTTAGCGGCAGCTAAAGCTATGACGGGCGACGTTGTAGTTGAAATCTACGAAAAGGTAACCTTAAACGCAGGATTTAACGGTAGCTTTACCTCAATTACTTTTGTAGGTAAGGATACAGATGCAGAAATTTACCTTGATCTTCAAGGTTATGCAGAAATCCCAGGCAAGATTGTTGCTTTTGAAGATTTAACACTTAGCAAGGTTGCCGGTGGATACGTATCAAATGCAGGATTTATGAACCTTGCATTCGGTATCTATGGTGCAACAGAAGTTAGCTACGATAACTGCGTATTTGCTAACGGTGCTTACGCCGCAACAGGCAAAGCAACCTTCACAAATTGCGAGTTTTATAGCTCACATGACAGATATAGCTTCTGGGCATACGGGGACGATTCAGTTATCACAATCGATAACTGTGACTTTGTTGGTTTACGCGGAATTAAAATGTATTCTGAAAACCACGTTAATCCAACTATTGATTTAACAGTTAAAAACACAGACTTTACCGCAGCAGACGGCAAGCCTGCTATCGTTCTTACATACGGTACAAAGGTAACACTTGAAGACAACGTATATCCTTCAAAGGGCGTATTCGAGCTTGACCTTGACGGCAAGCCAAACGGTGTTACTGTAACAAGTGACGTTTACCCATCATGTATCAATGACAACGGCGCATGCGGTGTTCTCGTTGACGGTAAAATCTATACAACAGTAGCACAAGCAGCTGAGGTTGCAGTTGAAGGCTCAAAGGTAACTCTTCTTTATAACTCAGCAGAAACAGTTGAGCTTGTTGCAGGCGTTGAGCTTGACAAGAACGGCTTTGAGGCTGCAGGCATAACAGTTGCAAGAGCAGGCTTAAAGGGAAACGGTACAGAATCTGACCCATTCCTTATTGAGAGTCTTGAGGACTTAATTCTCTTTAGAGATACAGTTAACACATATACGTCTGACGGTTCTAACCAATTCAAGGGTCAATACGTTAAGTTAAAAACCGATATTGATTTAGACGGTATTAACTGGACACCTATCGGAACAAACTCCGTTGGCGACCATATGGCGTTCCTTGGCACTTTTGATGGTGACGGACATACAATTTCTAACCTTTATATAAATGCTGATGGCGACCATCTCGGCTTCTTTGCTCGTGTTGGTAGCTATGCAGATGATTGCACACCTACAGTTAAGAACATTAAGTTTAATAATGTAGATGTATCATCTAATACTACAAATGGTCATGGCGGTAGCTATGTTGCTGGCGTAATTGCAAATGCTGGTGGTAACTCCGTTGTAACTAATGTACATGTAACAGGCGATGTATATGTAGTTGGCTATGGCTATGTTGGTGGTATCGTAGGTCATGGTTATCCAGATATCGACAACTGTTCAGTTAAGGCTGAAGACGGAAGCTATATTCACTGTCACTACTGGTGCGTAGGTGGTATTATAGGTTATGCCGGCGAGGGCGGAACACCAATTACTAACTCTTCAGTATCAGGCGTTGATATTTGGACTGCTTACGGCGCAGGTGCTGCTATTGCGGGCTTGCTCCAAGATGGCAATAAGATTGAAAATGTTACTGCTGAAAATGTAGAAATTACATCTAACAGTGACTATTGCATGGGCTATATCGCAGGTAATGGCGAATGTAGCACAATTACAAATGTAACTGTTAATAATGTAACAGCAACAGCAAAGGGCGAACAAATCACATCTACTGACGCAGTAGCAACTGTAAATGGTAAGGTTTACTTCTCACTCCAGGCTGCTATCGACGCAGTTAAGGGCTCAACAGGCAATACTATCACATTACTTGCAGATGCTTCTATATCCGGTCAAAATGCTCTTGATGCTTTAACAGGCGATACACTTGACTTAAATGATAAGACACTTACAGTAAGTGGTAACTCATATTTTTCAAACGGAACAACAACATTTACTAACGGTAACATCGTTGTATCTGGATATGCTTCAGACTCTTTCTTCTGTGGCTATACAGCGGGTGCAGTTATCGTATTTGATGATGTTGTAATTACAGGCGATAACTACAAGACGGGTTGTGCATTATTCAATGCAAACCAAGGTAAAGTAGAAATTAAGAATTCCGAAATCACACTTTCAGGCGATACAACAGGCGGTGTAATTTACGGTGGTTCTGCTGTAATTGATAATACTACTATTGATGCAACAAATGTTTGCCGTGGTATTACTAACTCTGTTGCAACAGTTCAAAACAACTCTGTATTCGCATTTGACGGTGGCGAAACATGTCTTAACAACTCAACAGTTACAATTAATAACTCAACAGTAACTATTGAAAATGCAACAAAGAGAGCAGTTCGTTTAGGAGACAATACTCTTGCTCTTGTAAACGGCGCTACACTTACAGCAACAAACTGCGTTGCTGATATCGTTAAACTCAACGACTCAAGCAATGCAGTAGTAACAGTTGATACAACATCAACACTTAATGCAGTTGATAATGTAACAGTATATGTTGCTAAGATTGGCGACAAATATTATACAACATTTGAAGACGCAGTTAATGCTATTCCTACAGATGGCACAGACGTTGTAATCAAGATCTTAACTGATATTGAACTTACAAATTCTATTGATTTTAATTATGGTACAGGTAAGATTACATTCACAGCAGATGCACCGGTTGTAATTAAGCAAACAAAGGTTGGCTTAGACCTTTCATTTACAATAGGCAAAGCTACAACAATCGTAGTTGATGAAAATGTAACATTTGAAATTTACGATAATGCAAGTGGCATGTATGTCTACTATGGTCCATCATTAGAAATTAACGGCTCAATTTCTGGCGGACAAAACTGGGGTTGCTTATACCTCTTTAACGGTACACACCTTGTATCAACTACAGGTAGTATCAATGTTGGACGTCTCCAAATTGCACATACAGAATTAACTGTACTTGGTGCAATCGATACTAATTACTTATTAGTTGAAGGAGCAGACTTCATAGCTAACGATGCAATCATCGAGGTTGGCGCTATCCACGATAGCAACAATGGTGTCACACGTTGGGGCGCATCTGATTTCAGCTTCTTAAATGGCACAGTTGTTAATGCAAACACAATTACATTAAAGTATGCAGATTCAGTAATTAACCTTGACCTCTCAAGCTCAATCACAGCAAACAAGATTGAAGGTATTGGTAAGATTGTTATTGATGTATCTGGCTTTAATGGCACAGCTACACAAATAATCAAAGCTGATATGTCCGGATTTACAGGCACAGTTGAGCTTGTAAACGGTAATGGCAAGCAACTTTACAAAATCACAGACAGCGGTCTTACAATTGTTTCCGCAGTTGCCGTAATCGGCGAAAACTATTTCGCAACACTTGCAGAAGCTTTAAAGGCTGCAAATGATGGCGATACAATCACACTCATTTGGGCAGAAGGCGATGCTCCTATCGCTATGAGCGGCTCAGTATATGGTAAGTCAGTTACAATCACAGGCACAGCGCTTGTTGATTGGAGCAAGGGCAACTTATACATCGGTCGTGGTGGCGAAGGCAACGGCACAGTTATCTTTGATAACGCTAACCTCACATCTGCTTCAAATAGCGCATCATATGGTATTCATGTTTCAGGTCGTGAAAAGAATACTAATAATAAATATGATGGCACATTAATTATTAAAAATTCCACTATTGTTCTTGATTACCTTATCAATAAGGGTAACATGACATTAGATAATAGTACATTAACTGTTAAGAATGGTTTTGCAATCGGTGGTCGTCCAGCTTCAGAGACTGAAAGCGGTGCAGACGCAACTGCAACTATCACTCTTAATAATGGCTCTAAGGTTGTTGTAAACAATCATAACGGTATGGGTCTTGGCTACGAGGCTATCGGCGTTATGAATGTAAATGCTAACTCAACATTTGAATGCACACAAGACTTCCTTGTAACCGCAAAGGGAACATTGAATGTTAACGGCGGCACAATCAAGGTTGCAGGCACATTTACAAACAACGGTACAATTGATGTTGTAAGCGGTACATTCTCAATGGATCCATCAGCATTCATAAAAGAAGGCTACTCATCAATTAAGAACTTTGATAACATGTACGTTGTAGGAGTAGCTCCAACAGCAACGGTTAAGGACTACGGACCAACACTTCTCCCAGCAGGCGGATACGGCGTTTGGGACGGTAAGAACTACACAGACAAGGGAACAGTAGATCTCCCACTTTCATTTGTAATGCAATTTATCGCAAATCAAACAGCAGAGGATGTTAAAAACAGCCCATATGCAGATTGGTACGGCGATTTCGTAATCACATTCACAGGCATTGAAGACGGCTCATTCACAGCAGACGGATGCTATCTTGCAGGCTTCTATGGCGACTTCGGTTGGGTAAAGATTCCAGTTGACGGAATGAAGATCGAAGAGGGCGTTCGTTACCCAGTAATGCTCGGCGTTGGCTTAGGTCAAAAGTATGACTACATCTGCTCAGGCGTTAAGGACTTCAAGTGTGCATTATACATCACAGAAGATATCCTTGCAGCAAATCCAAATCTTAAGGTTAACCTTGAGCTTGCAGCTATTGACAACTCAAAGGGTCAAGATGCGGCAGCAGAGGCACTTGCTGATAAGAATAGCGAATATACATACGGTATAACAAACTACGAATATGAAGCAGAAGACTTCGTAGTAAAATATGTAGCACAAGTTGGCGAAAAGAAGTTTACATCACTTCAAGAAGCAATTAACGCTGCAAATGGCGAAACAGTAGTTATTCTTGAAAATATAGACCTTGCAGATACAACAGTTACAGTTCCTGCAGGCACAACTGTAACACTTGACTTAAACGGCAAGGTAATTAGCGGCGTATGTAACGCTAACCAAGCAAGTATGTTCGTTATTGAAAATACTGCAACACTTACAGTTAAGGATTCTGCAACAAACGGTAAAATCACTTATGCTGCAGGTAAATCAAACGTAGGCTTTGAAATGGATGTAAAGGGTAACCTTATCCTTGAATCCGGTACAATCGAAATGACAGGCTCATGGTCTTTAGGCTTTGCGGTTGACGTAAGACCTAATGCATGGGGAACAGCATATACAGCTCCA
Organism: Eubacteriales bacterium; assembly: GCA_045127235.1. Classification (GTDB taxonomy): domain Bacteria; phylum Bacillota; class Clostridia; order Oscillospirales; family CAG-272; genus RGIG2000. The sequence goes on along the minus strand of JBGVPY010000095.1, from coordinate 936 downwards.
ACGTCATTCACAATGAACGGCGGTAAGATCGTATCAAGCGACACAGCAGTTCGTGTTGACTCTAACAGCAGCAATGCATACGAGCCACTCGGTGTATACTTTACAATGAACGACGGTGTTATTGAAAGTGGATGGGATGCTATCTTCGTTCAACATCGTTATGCAAATAAGCTTTACGTAAACGTTAAGAATGGTTACGTAACAGGCTCTAACTCAGCTCTCCGTATCTACGGCGACGTTGTAAGCGACGTTTACTTCAACGTTGAAGGCGGTACGTTCGTAGGCGAGCTTAAGAACCTTGAAGCAACAGGCAACGGTTCTACTACAATCACAGGCGGTGTATTTGCAAAAGAGCCAGAGGTTATTCCAGACGGCTACTCAGCAATTAAGAACCTTGACGGTATGTACGTTGTAGGCGTAGCTCCAACTGCAACAGTTAAGGACTACGGCCCAACAATCATTCCGGCTGGCGAATACGGCATTTGGGACGGTAAGAACTACACAAGCAAGGGAACAGTAGAGCTTCCACTCTCATTCGTAATGCAATTTATCGCAAACCAAACAGCATCAGATGTGGCAAATAGCCCATATGCAGATTGGTATGCAGATTTCGTAATCACATTTACAGGCATTGAAAATGGCTCATTTGTAGCTGACGGCTGTTACTTAGCAGGCTTCTATGGCGACTTCGGTTGGGTTAAGGTTCCTGTTGACGGAATGAAGATCGAAGAGGGCGCTCGTTACCCAGTAATGCTCGGCGTTGGCTTAGGTCAAAAGTATGATTACATTTGCTCAGGCGTTAAGGACTTTAAGTGTGCATTATACATCACAGAAGAGATCCTTGAAGCAAATCCAGGCCTTAAGGTTAACCTTGAGCTTGCAGCAGTTGATAACTCTAAGGGCGAAAGCGCAGCAGCAGATGCTCTTGTTAAAAAC
>JBGVPY010000094.1:0-26285 GCA_045127235.1 Eubacteriales bacterium | reverse complement strand
CCGCAAAAGGAGTGAAAGTATAAAATGTTTGTAAAACTTTTTTTAATTACAGAAGTTGGCGAAACAATCGCTCGCTTTGGACATGAGTGCGAAATTGTAGATGCTAAATATCTTTTTAGTGTTAGACAAGAGAACGTAATTGGTGTTTATGAGAGTGAGTTGAAGCCAAAAGATAAGACATGTTATAGTTTTGGATATGTTGATGTTGCGAACAAAAGCAAATTGTTGGAAACAAAAAATGCTCAAGAAATATCAAATTCAAACATTGTTAAAGTGTATTATGAAGTGTTTTTAAACGAGGAAGCAAGGAAATTGATTCCCAATGTTCAAAGGTATTATACCGATAGCGATAGTTATTATAGAATTTTAATGAAATATTGAGAGCAAACTAAATACAATCATACAAAGCCTACTGTTATAGAGAAAATGTGGAAGACTGTGTAAATAAAAGTAGCATAATGTTGGTCGCTCTTAGATAGCAAAAAAGGAATTTTTGTAAGACAAAAGTTCCTTTTTTGTGCTTTTTATGGTGTTTTGAACCAACACTTCCTATTTACAAACGCACGTATTTATGATAAAATGTAGATGTACATTTTTACCCATTTTGATTTATTTTGGAGGAATTACATGGATGCGATTTTTACTATTCCGTATGGCGAATTTGCAGCTGCTGATAAATTGATTAAATCAGTATCAAATTACAAAAAGGTATCGGCTTTTGTTCCGGCTTCCAGACAAGAAAAAGGAATTGACCTTATTCTTTATTCAGATGCTGGTACAAAAAACGAATATTTAACCGTTCAGGTAAAACAGTCGAGAACATATTATGAGAATAAAACTATCATTGTAGGCGGTAAAAAAGTTCCGGTTACAGGCTATCTTTGGTTTAACAGGTTTGATGTTCCGGATAATGCTGATTGGTTTTTGTTGGTTGGCACCCGCGTAGTTCATCCTAAAACTTGGGATAAAGCATCTATTACGGATATTGCTTGGGACCCGATGATTTTAGCATTTAACAATGCTGAGATGAAAACTTTTATGGCGAATGTTAAACAGCGTAAAGATCCAATGAAAGATGATAAAATGTTTGGATTTCATTATGATGATAACGGTCGAGTTTATCAAGTTCGTGGTTGTGCAGTTAACCAAGATGTAACCGATTTTCTGCTTGAAAATAGGTTAGCGGATATACTTAAGTCATTCAAATGACACGATAATAAAATATATAAGCACCTAAATAGCATCGCGACACAATGATTGCGGTGCTATTTTGTATGCTGAAGTATTGAGATATTCTGATGCAATTTTGCAAAACTTTTTCTATTGTTTTCTCATACGCAACTTTACCATTTAATAAATCAGTAAACTTCAATAGTTCAGTAAAAGCAACAAGTACCCTTTCACAATGGCTTTTTCTGGGCGGAAATCTTTTATGTTGCATTTTATGTAAGTCATAAAAATTTCTCCAAACGCTAAAATACGATGCAATCGTATTATTGCCTTGAATTTAAATAAAATTCTATAATGATTTTCTTTGTTATTATTAGTATTGTACTTTATCAAATTCCGTTATCATGTATTGAAAACCACTAAAATCTATGCTACAATAAACTAAAAGGATGGTGATTTACATATCTGAAAAGATTTTTTGCATTGTTTTAACAGCGTTTACTTTTATAATCTCTATATATAATCTTTTAATTGCCATTTTAGGCTTATTCCCGAAGAACTGCGCCATAGCGAAGGGCACACTTAAAAACAAAAACACCCAAAGAAATGTTCAAGCAAGATGGGGTAAAATACCGGTTATGACCGATTATACCTATCAATACACCGTCAACGGGCGAAAATATAATTATCACGGTTCGGTACACGCGGCGGGAAAGCGAGTAACTAAAAATGCGCCTATGGTATATGTAAAGTGGTTTCCACGCCACGCCTATCCGTGGCGGTTCACAGCAGAGCTTCAATGGGCGTGGGGCATTGGTCTGTTCGTAATAGGACTTATGTTTACATTAGTGATTGTGTTTGTTCCGTAATTTTACTCAGCACTTCAAAAATCAAGTGAACCCAAAGGGTTAGATAAAGAATAAATATTAAATTGATTGTGAATGAGCTTGGTGCTTGCACTAACTCATTCCTTTTATTTTCCTCTTGCAAAAAGCATAAAAAAATGCTACAATATATCTATAAATTTTAAAAAACAGAATGGGAGATACTTATGAAAAGATTTTTAACTCTTTTTATGGTGCTATGCTTGATTTTTGTTGCAATGTCAGTAGTATCCTGTGGCGGTAACACCGACACAAACACCGACACAAATAGCGATACAGACACAAGCGTAGATACATCAACGGATACCGGTAGTACGGTAGTTGAAAAAACCTACACAATCACCTTAAAGGACCAAGAGGGAGATATTATTAAGGATGCAAAAATCTCTATCGTTGACAAGGACGATAAGGAAATTACAACAGTAACAACAGATGCAAACGGCAAGGCAACAGTAACCGTTAGTGGCGAATGCTATGCAGATGTCATTGAGCTTCCTGAGGGCTTCCTTGATGTTGCAGGCTTAACAAAGCTTGAAAACGAAAATGTTGAAATTGAAGTTCAAAACAACATTCCAAACGGCACACCATCAAGACCATTCCCTGTTGAGGATGAAAACCAAATTACATTAGAAGCAAACGGCATTGTTTACTATATTATCTATGGTGGCGGCAGAAACTTCCTCGTTGAAAATGCACAAGGCTTAGTAGTTACATATGGTCAGGATGACCCAAGAGAAGCAGATGAGGAAAACAAAATTTCCTTCAAAATGCCTTTAACTGAGGCTTCAAGCAGAGCGGTTATCGTAAAATTCGAAAATAAGTCAGCCGAGAAAAAAACATACACCTTAAAGCTTTTCTCTGACAAGGGCGCGCTTGATAATCCTTACGATTTAGTCCTTGGCGAAAATACTAAGGCTACCGTTGAAAAGGATGATATCGTTTACTATAAGTGGATTGCCGATAAGGACTGTATGGTTGTTGTTAATTCCGAAACACCAAATAATAGCATCTATTTCTATAATACCACAAAGTCAGTTGTATCAAATAGCACCGCAGGCTCAAATTCCACCTACATCTATGCAAACGCAGGCGATGAAATTATGGTTTATGTGTCCTCAACAGCACAAAATAACTATAATAAGGTAGAATTTATCGTTAATGCATACGCAAGCACAGAGGATACTCCACTTCCTCTTACCAATAAAACAAATTCATTTATGCTTGAAAAATCTCAATCCCTCACATTTACAATAACCGTTGATGCTCAAAGCACACTTATCATTGAGGGCTTAAACATCATCGCAACCTCAAACGGCTCTGAGCTTGAGCCAAGCAACGATGGATATGATGTATTCCTTGATGCAGGTCAGACATTCGTATTCACCGTAACAAGCACCAATGAAAACGCAAGAGAGGACATTGTAATCTCCTGTTACGCTCTTGAACAAAGCGAATATTAATAATAAAAAATTCACATCCTCGGATGTGAATTTTTTTATAATATATATTGCACGCGCAAGGATATTGTGATAAAATAAAAAATGGATAAAAATTTTCATTTGTGAGGTACAAAATGAGCATTCAATTAAAGCAGCTATCATCACTTGCAAAGGTGTTCAGCGATAAAATTTTCGGCAAATCAAAAAAGCAAATAAGAGCAGCAAAGGGACAAACAGTTTCCTATCAAATAGCATATAAAGGCGAGGGAGAATACTCCTATAAAATCAAATCATCTCTTAAAAAATATATAAAAGTATATCAGCTAGGCTTTGTGCCTTGTCAATTACCAACATACGAAAAATGCAACGACGGTATGTATCAACGCTTAGACAAGGATGTAATGTACCCCGATACATTAACTCCAAAATCTAAAAATAAAATCAAGGCAGAAAAATCCTATAACGCAATTTGGCTTGAAATAGCCGTGCCAAAGGATATTGAAGCAGGCAAATACCCTATTACCGTTATTTTTAGCGACGGACAGGAAAAGACATTTACAGTATGCGTTGAAAATGTTACCTTTGAGGAAAAGGAAATCGTTTTTACACAATGGTTTCATACCGACTGTATTGCCAATGTGCATAAAACTGAGGTTTTCTCAAGCAAGCACTGGGATTTAATTGCAAAGTACATAAAAATGGCAACTGACCACGGAATAAATATGATTTTAATTCCCGTTTTAACCCCACCACTTGATACTGCCGAGGGCGGAGAAAGAACAACAGTCCAGCTAGTTGACATTACATACGAAAATGGTAAATACATTTTTGACTTTGCAAATTTCCGCAAATTCATTGAAATTGCAAGAAATAACGGCACAAGATACTTTGAAATTAACCATATGTTTACTCAATGGGGCGCAAAGCACGCCCCAAAGGTAATTGCCACAGTAAACGGCGAGAAAAAGCGTATTTTCGGTTGGGAAACAGATGCTTCAAGCGAGGAATACAAGAAATTTTTAGGATGCCTTATTCCAGCTGTTATCAAGGAATTAACCTCTATGGGCATTGACAAGGAGCATATCGTATTCCATGCATCCGATGAGCCGAATATGTCTAATATCGAAAATTACCGCATAGCAACGGAAATTTTAAGACCACTTCTTGATGGTTGTGTGCAAATGGATGCACTTTCCGACCTTGAATTTTACAAAAATGGACTTATAAAACGTCCCGTTTGTGGTATTGACCATATTCATAAATTCTTAGAAGCAGGCGTGCCTGATATGTGGGGATATTACTGTTGTGCCCAAACATGGGAGGTATCAAACAGATTTTTCGCCATGTCCTCCGAAAGAACGAGAATTATCGGCACACAAATCTATAAATTCGCATTAAAGGGCTTTTTACAATGGGGCTATAACTTCTATTATACCCAATACTCAAAAAAGAAGATAAATCCATATAAGGTAACCGATGCAGGAGGAGCATTCCCATCAGGCGATGCATTTTCCGTATATCCATACCGTAACGGAGTTATCCCATCACTTCGCTTAAAGATATTTAAGGAGGCGCTTGATGATGTATCACTTCTTTATATGCTTGAAAAGAAAATCGGCAGAGAAAAGACAATAGAGCTTCTTGACAAGGCAGCAGAAACAGATATTACCTTTAAGATATTTCCAAGAAACGAAGAATTTTTCGATAAGCTAAACAACCTAATATTTGATAATTTAAAATAATCTAAATGAAAAGAGGTATGGAAAATGCTTTTTGGAAAGCATATAAATAAATATTACCTGAAGCATTTGCCTATGCTTCTTTTAGGACTTATTGCTCTTATAGTTGTTGACTATTTTCAGCTTTTAATCCCAGAGCTTTACAGTATGGTAATAAACGGAATAAACGATGGCTATGTTGTAATAGACAATGTGCCACATCAGTTTAATATGGAGTTTTTACTTGACCGTATTTGCTTGCCACTTATTTTCGTTATTATATTCTTAGTAATCGGTAGATTTGTATGGCGTATATGCTTTTTTGGTAGTGCAATCAAGGCTGAAGCAGACCTTCGTGGCAGAATGTTTGATAAATGTAAGGACTTACCACAATCCTTCTACCATAAAAACAAGGTGGGCAATTTAATGTCCCTCTTTACAAACGACCTAGAAACAATTCACGAATGTCTTAGTATGGGAGTTTTAAGCTTCCTTGATGCATCAGTCCTTGGCGTTTGGTCACTTATAAGAATGTTCCAAATGAACAAAATGCTCACACTCCTATCACTAATTCCAATGACACTAATGCTAATAATCGGCACTATTGTCCGTAAGTATATGATGGAAAAGTGGAGAAAGCGACAGGAAGCATTTTCAAACATTTCCGACTTTGCTCAGGAAAATTATTCAGGACTTGCAGTAATAAAATCTTTCGTTAAGGAAACAAAAGAGCTACTTATGTTTAGATGGCTTAACCGTAAAAACGAGGAGGCTAATGTAAGCCACACAAAAGCATCAACGCTTCTTAATGTTTTTGTAACTCTCTTTGTGGAAAGCGTAATTTGTGTTATCTTAGGCTACGGCGGATACTTAGTGCACGAGGATGTATTCAACGCAGGACAATTTATAGAATTTATCGGCTACTTTAACTTAATCATATGGCCAATTACCGCAATTTCTCAGCTTATTGAAATGCAATCTCGCGGTAAAGCCTCACTTGAAAGAATATCCAAGCTACTTGATGGAGAAACAGAAATTAAGGATAGCGAAAGCGTAAGAGATATAACCGAATTAAAGGGCGAAATTGAATTTAAAAATCTAACATTTAGATATCCCGACTCCGAATACGATGCATTAAAAAATGTATCCTTCAAAATTAACCAAGGAGAAAATATAGGCATTATCGGCAAAACAGGTGCAGGCAAAACAACAATAGTTGACCTTATTTTGCGTACCTATAATGTGGCAAACGGTACAATTTTCTTAGATAACATAGACATAAACGAAATTCCAATTAAATCAGTGCGTAAAAACTGCGCTTATGTGCCACAGGATAACTTCCTATTTTGCGACACTATTGCAAATAATATTGCATTTGCATCAGACTCCGATGATGTGTTTACCGTTGAGGAGGCTGCAAAAATTGCCGATATTCACTCAAATATAATTGAATTTACACACGGCTATGGCACTATTTTAGGTGAGCGCGGTGTTACTGTCTCAGGGGGACAAAAGCAAAGAATTTCAATTGCAAGAGCAATTATGAAAAACGCCCCAATCTTAATTTTAGATGACTCCGTGTCCGCCGTTGACACTAAAACAGAAAAAAGTATTTTAAGCGAACTTAAAAGAGTTAGAGAAAATAAAACAACAATTTTAATTGCCCACCGTATTTCCACCGTTGAAAATATGGATAAAATTATCTTTATTGAGGATGGCGAAATTTCCGCAGTAGGCAAGCACATTGACCTTTATAACACAAACGAAGCATATCACAACATGGTAGAGCTTCAAAAACTTGAAGAAGAAAGAGAGGGCGAATAATGAAAGAATTTTACCCTCTTATAGTAATAGGAGCAATAATAGGCGCTTTATCTATAATTTTTGTAATCGCCTTTGCTCTTATGAAGGACAAAAAAACCGCCATCGGCTTTGATAGAAATATGAAGGATAGCGAGCTTGTAAGAAGGCTTCTTAAATATGCAAGACCCCACGCGCTTAGCTTCCTTTTCGTGCTTTTCTTAATGATATTTTCAATTTCCTATGATATTATAGCGCCTCTTATGGTTGGCTATATTGAGGGAATGATAAAGGAGGATTTTGAGTTAAACAAGCTTTACATTTTAGTTGGAGCATATGCAAGCATACTTATAGTATCACTTATAAGCACATATTTCCAAGCGGTAATTTTACAAAAAACAGGACAAAAAATCGTGTCCAAGCTTCGTGAGGATGTATTTAATCATATTGAAAGCTTATCCCACCAGCAATTAAATCATATCCCGGTTGGTACTCTTGTAACAAGAACAGCCAACGATACAAATGCACTTTCCCACATGTTTACACATCTTATTGTAAATCTTATTAAGAATGTGTTTGTGGTATTAGGCGTTTTAACCGCAATGCTTTGCCTTAACTATATGCTAACGCTTATGGTGCTTTGCTTCATTCCCTTTGTAATACTTTTTACTGTTATATTTAGAAAGTTTTCAAGAAAAGCATTTAGAAGCGTAAGAGAAAAAATTACAAATTTAAATATTTACCTGTCCGAAAATCTTTCTGGAATGAAAATAATTCAAATTTTCAATCGCGAGCAGTATAAAAAAGCAGAATTTGATGCAAAAAACGATGACCTTAGAAAAGCAAAAAGAACTCAAATGTTTACATTTGGTATTTTTAGACCAATTGTTTATATGCTTTATATCTCATCAATTTTAGCGCTTTTCTACTTAAGCGGAAAGGGCTACATAAATAACACCGAATTTTTAGGGCAGACCATATCAAGCGCAACGGTAGTTACATTTTATATGTACACAAACAAGTTCTTTACGCCTATCCAAAGCTTAGCGGAGCAGTTTAATCACCTTCAACACGCGCTTGCCTCATCTGAAAAAATCTTTACTATTCTAGATATTGAGCCAACGGTAAAGGATAGCGAGGACGCGATAGAGCTAACTGAAATCAAGGGCGAAATTGAATTTAAAAATGTATGGTTTAGCTACATTGAAAACGAATGGGTGCTAAAGGATGTTTCCTTTAAGGTAAAAGCAAACGAAACAGTAGCATTTGTAGGCTCAACAGGCTCAGGCAAAACAACGATTTTATCGTTAATTTGCCGTAATTACGATATTCAAAAGGGACAAATCTTAATTGATGGCATTGATATTAAGAAAATCAAAATATCATCACTTCGCCGCCACTTCGGTCAAATGCTTCAGGATGTATTCCTGTTTTCAGGCACGATTAAATCAAATATTACATTAAGAGATGATACATTTACCGATAAGGAAATAATTGAGGCTTGCGAATATGTAAACGCCGATAGCTTTATAAATAAGCTTCATAACGGAATTTACAGCGAGGTAAGAGAAAGAGGCAACAACTTCTCACAAGGACAAAGACAGCTTTTATCCTTTGCAAGAACAATCTTGCATAAGCCATCTGTTATGATTTTAGATGAAGCAACTGCAAATATTGATACAGAAACCGAAGCGTTAATTCAAAATTCCCTTGAAAAAATCATGAATGTAGGCACAATGCTTATGGTTGCTCACCGACTTTCCACAATTCAACATGCAGATAAAATTATAGTTTTATCCCATGGCGAAATTATTGAGGAAGGAAGCCATAACGAATTGCTTAATAAAAAGGGCAAATACTATAACCTTTACACATTACAATATAATAAAGAGCTTCTAAAAAAGGGAGTGTAAAAATGATTGAAAATTTAATCGAAACCGTTGATATATCGCTTCTTGAAGAAATAAAATTAAATAACAACGAGCTTTTAACAATTGATGGTATAATCAAACAAAGAGCAGAAAAAGGCAAGTATGCACATACCGAGATATTAGCACCACTTTATGACATTCTTTGTGTATATTACCTATATATCAAAACGGATAACGAAAAATACGGAATCTATGCAAGAGAAAAGCTTAATGCTTTAATAAACGAGCTTAACTATTTAAGATACGAATTTTTCATAAATCGTGATTTTGGTATTGAGCTTTTAAGCAATATCGACTTAAACGATATAACATATTTAAAGCAAAGAGCATTACTTCTTGGTGCATTAGATTTCCACAATAAAAATGTTGTTTTAGATTTACCAACAAAGCATACACTTTTTGAGCTTGCCTCATACATAAGCGATGATGAAAAAGCATTCGCAAACAGAGAAGAAGCCGCATATTCTGATGCATTAGTATGCCTTGTGTGGTCGCTTGAAAAATTATGGTCGAAAGCATTAGAAAAGAACCAAAATAATGAAATGAAACGAATTTACGAGGAAAAGAAAAAGCATATCCATTTAGCATACGATTTAGGTCATCCTCTCGCTGCACTGCATTTGTCAAAGGCGAACAAAAGCCCAACCGATAATAAAAAATGCCAAGATTATATAAAAGCTGCTTTAGGTACAGTAGATGGCATTAGATATTTAGATAGCAACAAGCATGACGTTTACGATTTTTGGGCGTATAAGGGACTTATGGAAATCCGTCGTGAGTTTTACGATGCATATGTAGAAAAAACAGAGGATTTCTATCTTCTCTCTAAATGCGCTAAGGTATCATTTACCGATGCTTACGCAGAAAAAATTTCCGCGTTCATTCTTTCAAACGATTTATCACTACTTTGGAATACTGATTTAGTTGATATTAAAAAAGGACTTTATTGGCGCAGAGACAAGTATAACGAAGCATACAAAAAGGTGCTTAACTACCTTTGCGAAAAGGGACATCAAAACTCTATATACGAAAAAATCCTTGATGAAATTGATGAAGGCATAAATATCGAGGAGAATTTTGAAAAACTCTATTCTTTTGAAACAGAGGAAGCAAGAACACTTTACGATTATAAGAAAAACAAAAGATGGAACACCTACTACTTTGGAAGTAAATATAGCGACACCGCATTCCCAACATGTTATAGAGAATATCAAAAGGGCAGACCCAAGGATGTTGAGAGCTTCCCCGGTAGATCCCTTAGCAAATGGGACCTTGATGATATAAAAAAATAAGGAGTAAATTATGAAAAAAATTATAATCCCCATTATAATTTGCATATTACTATCATTGATATGCTTTGCATCCTGTGGAGATGAATTAGAAAACGGTTTAAAGGGAACATGCATAAGTGCAACCTCATTCCAATGGAATGGCGACACTGCAAGCATATCTGTTTCAAAATCTACTGAAGTATTTTCATTTAACGAGAAAATAACCGTAGCTGAAAATGCAACATATATTGTCGCAAGCGATATAGAATGTAAGAATGAAATAGCGAGCAAAGAGGTAAATTTATCAATCGGAGACAACACATATTATGTGTGTGTAACAAACGGCTCAGCTAAAAAGGTTTATACCTTTATAATACATAGAAAAGCCACCTGCACAGTAACCTTCAACACAAACGGAGGAGAGGGTATAGGCTCTATGCGAGTTGAGGAAGGCACACCCATAAAGGCTGAACAAACATCTAAGCTTGGCTATACATTTGATGGCTGGAGCGTAAACGGAGAAGCTGTTAGCTTTCCATACAAGGTATATAGCGATGTTACATTTGATGCTATATTTACACCAATCAAATACGAAATTGAATATGTATTAAACGGCGGAGTAAACAACAGTAAAAACCCAAGCGAATACACTATTGAGGACATAATTTATTTAAAGGACCCAACAAAAGAGGATTGCAGCTTTGTCGGCTGGTACACAAGCGCTGATCTTTCAGGCGAAAGCACACGAGGAATATCCCAAGGCTCTATGGGAAAAATAACATTTTATGCAAGCTGGAAAACAGCATATAAAATAGATTATGAATTAAACGGTGGAACAAACAACGAAGAAAACGCGTCCACGTATGAGCCGGGACAAGAGCTTTCGTTGCTAGCCCCAACAAGAGATGGCTATGAGTTTTTAGGCTGGTATAGCGACAGCGCATTTGAAAACAAAATTGAAAAAATCAGCGCTGATGCAACGGGAGCTAAAAAAATTTATGCAAAATGGACACCTTGCGAAAATATTCTTTCTTATGATGGTAATGGCGGAAGCGGAATAATGACAAGTGTTACGCTATACACCGATGAGGAATTCAGATTAGATATTAACTTGTTTAAAAAGACTGAGTGCACCTTTGCGGGATGGTCAACCACACCAAATGGCGAGGTTGAGTATTTAAACGGGTCAAGCTTCAAAATGGGACCAAGCGATATTACATTATACGCTGTGTGGGAGGATAACGAGCCTGTTGATACAGATATCAATATTTTCAACGGCAGCGTTTCCGATTATACAATAGTTTATCCTAAGGATAATGAAATTATCGAAAGCCAAGTTAAGGACTTAGTGTCTTATATTAAGTCCACCTACAATGTTCAAATGCAATATAAGGCAGTTGAAAAGAATATGGATGTAGGTCAAAAGGAAATTATTATCGGCGATGTAAGAGGTAAGGTAAGCTTTTCCACATCACAGATGGCTGATGTAAATGACTTTGTATTAGATGTTAGCGGAGATGATTACATTATCTATGCAGCAAACGATACTCTTTATTCCTATGCAATTCGCATTTTTAAGGATGATGTGCTATCTAAAACAGCAAATAACAAATTAACAGTTTCAAAGGATTATACCTTTATCTATAAGAATAGCGCATATAAGGATATTACATATTTAAGCTATCTTAAAACCAAGGCGGGTAGCTATAACAAGGACTTGCTTTGTGAGCTATTTAACGGCTTATCATATACCGCAGAGGATGGCACAACGCTAGCTTATAGATTATATGTACCATCAAATTATGATGCAAGCAAGGACTATCCTGTTATCGTATTCCTTCATGGAGCAGGAGAGCGCGGAAACGATAATAAAGCACAAATGGGAAATATGCTTCCCGTTATGTTCAACCAACAAAATACAAGGATGGAAAATGCAATAGTAGTAGCACCTCAATGTCCATGGAATAATCAATGGGTGGACACACCATGGGCAAATGGAAATTACAGCATTGATAATGTTCCTGAATCAAACGAATTAAAGGCAGTTGTTGAGCTTTTAAGCACAATAAAGAGCAAATATTCCACCGATGAAAATAAATACTATGCAATGGGCATTTCAATGGGCGGATTTGGCACTTGGGACTTAATTATGCGCCATACAGAAACGTTTGCAGCAGCAGTGCCTGTTTGCGGCGGTGCTGACGTTTCCCAAGCAGAAAATCTTAAATATATGCCAATATTTACAGCCCATGCATCAAATGACTGGTCTGTGCCATATGCAGGCACAGAGGCTATGGTTGAAGCGTTAAGAAATGTAGGAAGTACATCTGTAATTTTCAAATGTCACAAGGATGGCACACTAACTGGTGGTGGACATCTTATCTGGGATGAAATAGGCGGCAATTTGCAAATGCTTGAATGGCTATTCAATCAAAGCAAAGAAAAACAGGAGAGCCAATTTCCTGATGTTGGAGAAAATGGAACGCCCTTTGTTCCAATGAATTAAATACAAAAAACAGAATTTCAATGGAAATTCTGTTTTTTTAATTGTAATAATATTACTTATATGATACAATATATAAAACTAATGCTTTAGGAGATAATATGTTAATAGGCGGATTTCAAAAAATGACAATGCTTGACTATCCGGGCAAGGTAGCATGCACCATATTTACATACGGCTGTAATTTTAGATGTCCATTCTGCCATAATGCCACTCTTGTTATTGATGAGGCAAGCTTGCTGTCTGAGGATGAAATTCTTTCTTACCTAAATAAAAGAAAGGGCATTTTAGATGGCGTATGTATAACAGGCGGAGAGCCGCTTTTACAAAAGGATATTTTTGAGTTTTTGGAAAAGGTTAGAAAAACAGGACTTTTAGTAAAGCTTGACACAAACGGCTCATATCCCGAAAAATTAAAGGAAGCAATTGACCGAGGACTTGTTGACTATGTAGCTATGGATATTAAGACCTCTTGGGAGAATTATTCCAAGGTAGCAGATGTAAATGTAAAAATTCAAGATATAGAAAAAAGCATCCAAATTTTGCTTGAAAACAAGGTCGATTATGAGTTTAGAACAACCGTTGTAAGGGAGCTGCACACAAAAGAGGATTTTGAAAAAATTTCAGAGTGGATTAAGGGTGCAAAAAGGTATTTTTTACAATGCTTTAAGGACAATGAAAACCTCATTGGAAATAACCTTTCAGCCTATACGCCACATGAACTTGAAGGCTTTTTAGAGGTCTTAAAAAACAATATTGATAAGGTTAGCCTTAGAGGAGTTTAACACAATATCTTGTGATTTCTTAAAAAGAAAAACACAAAATATTGTGTTTTTCTATTGACAAAATCTATATATTGTGATAAAATTGAAAAGCACTAAAAATTAAAATATAAAGAAAGAGAGAAGAAAAAATGTACGACGTAATTAAACGTGACGGGAAAAAGGTTACATTAGACCTTACAAAGATTTCAAAGGCTATTATAAAAGCATTTGAAGCATGTGAAAAAAGCTATCATCAGGATGTAATTGACTTTTTAGTATTAAAGGTTACAGCTGATTTTGAGCCAAAGGTGGTTGACCATACAATCACAGTAGAAAACATTCAGGACAGCGTTGAAGCAGTTCTTTCCAGAGCAGGATATGAGGATGTTGCTAAGGCATATATTCTTTACCGTAAGCAAAGAGAAAAGGTAAGAAACATTAGCGCAACAATGGTTGACTATAAGTCTATCGTTGATGACTATCTTAAAATCAATGACTGGAGAGTTAAGGAAAACTCAACTGTAACATACTCAGTTGGCGGTCTTATCCTTTCCAACTCAGGTGCTATTACAGCTAACTATTGGCTTTCAGAGGTTTACGATGAGGAAATCGCAAACGCTCACAGAAGCGCAGATATCCACATTCATGACCTTTCAATGCTTACAGGCTACTGCGCAGGCTGGTCCTTAAAGCAGCTTATTAAGGAGGGACTTGGAGGCGTAGTTGGTAAGATTACATCAAGCCCTGCAAGCCACTTATCCACACTTTGCAACCAAATGGTTAACTTCCTTGGCATTATGCAAAATGAATGGGCAGGCGCGCAAGCATTTTCATCATTTGACACATATTTAGCTCCATTTGTAAAGATTGATAACCTTTCATATAAAGAGGTTAAGCAATGCATTCAATCCTTCGTATATGGCGTAAATACACCTTCAAGATGGGGTACTCAAGCACCATTTAGCAACATTACTCTTGACTGGGTAGTTCCGGCAGACCTTGCTGAGCTTAACTGTATCGTTGGCGGTAAAGAGGTTGACTTTAAGTACAAGGATTGCGAAAAGGAAATGGCAATGGTAAACAAGGCGTTTATCGAAATTATGATTGAAGGCGACGCTAACGGCAGAGGCTTCCAATACCCAATTCCAACATACTCAATCACATCAAACTTTGACTGGAGCGAAACAGAAAACAACAAGCTCTTATTTGAAATGACAGCTAAGTATGGTACTCCATACTTCTCAAACTACATCAATAGCGATATGGAGCCAAGCGATGTTCGTTCAATGTGCTGCCGTCTTCGTCTTGACCTTCGTGAGCTTCGTAAGAAGTCAGGTGGCTTCTTCGGTAGTGGCGAATCAACAGGCTCAGTTGGTGTTGTAACAATCAACATCCCAAGAATTGCTTATCTTGCAAAGGACGAAAAGGACTTCTATAACAGACTTGATAAGCTTATGGATATTTCAGCTCGTTCACTTAAAATCAAGAGAACTGTTATTACACAGCTTCTTGATAACGGCTTATATCCATATACAAAGAGATACCTCGGAACTTTTGCCAACCACTTTAGCACAATCGGCTTAGTTGGTATGAATGAGGCTTGCTTAAATGCTAACTGGATAGGCGTTGACTTAACAAACGAAAAGGCTCAACAGTTCACAAAGGATGTTCTTAATCATATGAGAGAGCGCCTTTCTGACTACCAAGAAAAGTACGGCGACCTTTATAACCTTGAGGCAACTCCAGCAGAATCAACATCCTTCCGTCTTGCTAAGCACGACTTAAAGAAGTATCCTAATATCATTAACGCTTCAACAGGCAAGGGTGGCTCTCCATACTATACAAACTCATCACACTTACCGGTAGGCTACACAGAGGATATCTTTACAGCTCTTGATATTCAAGACGAGCTTCAAACACTCTACACATCAGGTACAGTATTCCACGCATTCTTAGGCGAGAAGCTTCCTGACTGGAAGGCAGCTGCAAACTTAGTAAGAAAGATTGCAGAAAACTATAAGCTTCCATACTACACAATGTCCCCAACATACTCCGTATGTAAGAACCACGGCTATATTGCAGGCGAGGAATATACATGTCCTGAGTGTGGCGAAAAGACAGAGGTTTATAGCCGTATCACAGGCTACTACCGCCCTGTTCAAAACTGGAACGATGGTAAATCACAGGAATACAAGGATAGAGCAGTATATAATATCGAAACATCTGTTTGCAAGCGTAACGGCAAGCCAAGTGAAAAGGCTGATGACTGTGCATCATGTGGTAAAATCGCAGATGGCACATACTTAGTAAAAACAGAAACATGTCCAAACTGCAAAATAGCAATCGCTTTACTTGATAAGGCAGGCGTTAAATATGAAGCACTTATTGCAAACGACAACAAGGAATTTGTTGAAGCAGTGGGCATTAAGCAAGCTCCAACACTTGTAGTTGTAAAGGACGGCAATATTGAAAAATATACAGGCGTATCTGATATTAAGAAATATTTAGCATAATAATAAAACTTGCGTAGAATGCTCTACGCAAGTTTTAATATAGCCGTCAGCCGTTAGCGGTCAGCTGTCAGCGAGATTAGACGGATATGCAATGGTAAAAGAGGTATAAAAATGATATACGATATAATTATAGTTGGTGCAGGTCCTGCGGGACTTACTGCTGCACTTTATGCAAGAAGAGCCAACAAAACTGTATTAGTCCTTGAAAAGGGCGCATTTGGCGGTCAAATCACATATTCCCCAAAGGTAGAAAATATTCCGGGCTTTATAAGCCTTACAGGCAATGAATTTGCCGATAAATTAGTTGAGCAGGTGCTTGAGCAGGGCGCAGATATTGAGCCGGCAGAAGCACTTGAAATTAAGGATGGCAAAATCAAAACAGTTGTAACCGATAGCGGCGAATATGAATGTAAATCTGTAATTATTGCCACAGGTGCTAAGCATCGCTTGCCAGGTGTCAAGGGCGATACCGACTATATCGGCAACGGAATTTCCTTCTGTGCCGTATGCGACGGAGCATTTTACGAAGGTAAAACAGTTGCAGTTTTAGGTGGCGGCAACTCTGCATTACAGGAAGCAATCTTGCTTTCCGACCTTGCTAAAAAGGTTTACGTTATCCAAAACCTTGACTTTTTAACAGGCGAAAATAAGCTTCAAGAAAGACTTAGTGAAAAAACAAATGTTGAAATTATAACAGGCGCAACACTCCATGCATTGCACGGAGAAGGCGAGCTTAATAAAATCACAATAAACAAGGTAGCAACAGATGAAAAAATATCACTTGATATCGACGGACTTTTCGTTGCAATCGGCTTAATTCCACAAAATGAAGCATTTTCTAACGTTTTAGCCCTTGATAACTACGGTTACGCAGATAGCGAAGAAAATTGCCTTACAAAAACAGAAGGCGTTTTCGTTGCAGGAGACTGCCGTAAAAAACGCATAAGACAAGTAGCAACCGCATGTGCCGATGGCGCAATTGCTGCCCTTGCCGCTTGCGATTATGTTGATTCAATTTAACGGGTTAAATTGAATAGCGGACGGCCGCCAGCAGTTAGCAGTCAGCGAAATAACAAAAAGAAGTGAGGGAGAATGCTTTTCTCCCCTCTTTTTTGTTAAGAAATATTGACATAAAATACTGTTTGTGATAAAATGTAATGCATATAGAATATATACTTTAAGGAGAAAAAACAATGAGCGAAATGAATATAGTTTGCTTAGATTTAGAGGGCGTATTAGTGCCTGAAATTTGGATTGCATTTGCAGAGGCAAGTGGCATTCCCGAGCTTAAAAGAACAACAAGAGATGAGCCCGATTACGATAAACTTATGAAGTACCGTATCGCAATCTTAAAGGAGCACGGTCTTGGCTTAAAGGAAATTCAAGATACAATCGCAAAGATTGAGCCAATCGAGGGAGCAAAGGAATTTTTAGACAACCTTCGTGCAAAGACACAAGTTATCATTTTAAGTGATACATTTACACAGTTTGCAGCCCCTCTTATGAAAAAATTAGGTATGCCCACAATTTTCTGTAATACCTTAGAGGTTAGCGAAAACGGCGAAATCACGGGCTACAAAATGAGAGTTGAAAAGTCAAAATTCACAACTGTAAAGGCTCTCCAATCAATCGGCTACGATACAATCTGCGCAGGCGATAGCTACAACGACCTTGGCATGATTTTAAATTCCAAGGCAGGCTTCCTCTTTAAGAGCACCGACAAAATCAAAGCCGACTATCCAAATCTTCCCGCATACGAGGAATATAACGACCTTTACAACGCAATTATAGCAGCACTTTAAAATAAAATACCACTTCAAAAGGCTGCTTCTCATAAGGGAGTTTACGCCTATTTTGTAGGGACAGGCGTCCTCGACTGTCCGAAAAGACAAAAATTTTATACGCAGAAAGCAAGAGATAACCCCGACAGATTATTGACATAATCTGTCGGGGTTTCGGTTTATATCCAATATCCTCTGAATATATAACTACATAAACAACACACGCCAAAGATAACAGCAAGAGGAATTGCTATAAGCAATATTCTAAGAAGTATTCTTATCCCTTTGTTATGAATGTTTTTAATTCTACCGAAAGTATCGTCATATTTTGATTCAAAGGGCTTGAACAGAATTGTAAGTATAAGCTCTAAAATGGCTTCCATATTTTCTCCTCTTTTCAAAGTTCGCGTTTTATCGCCAGTTTCGCCTTTGTGTTACAAGGGCACATCGGGCAAAGCCCATATCCCTTGTAGGGCGGTGCCTTTGTGCCGCCGTTGCCTAAAGCAAAATCTTTCATTGCGGCGGGAGCAAGCCCCCGCCCTACGATGTAGTCCCATTATAACACAAATCGGCAGAGAAAACAATATCTCTGCCGAAATTGTTTTGTAGGGGCGTTCAGCGACGCCCGCGGGCGACCAATGGTCGCCCCTACGAGTAAACATCCTTATGAGAAGGAGTGTAAAGAAGTGGAATTTTTAATTATTTAAGCTCTAAAATCTTATCAAGAATTCTTTGACAGTTGTTTTTATCGTTAAATGCAAAGAAATTATCTATTCTTTCTCTGTATTTATCCTTTAATTCACAGCCATTTTCTATATAATCAATGAGAAGATTAACAGTTGTTTCGTAATCATATGCAACCTCTCCAAAGCCGTCTGTTTCTGTATCAAAATAGCCGGTGGTGCAAACGTGCTTACCGCCAAAGAAGACCTCTTTATCAAACTCTGCATATACAACGGGCTTTCTTAAATAAGCAAAGTCAAAGATGGCAGAGGAGTAGTCTGTTAAAACGAGATCGCTTTGGGCATAAATATCTCTATACTCATCGTTAATAGTGAAGAATTTAACCTTTTCATTATGATCAAACATATGAGCCTTTGTTATGATGTTTGGATGAGGCATATAGCAGATGGTATATCCATGTTTTTCAGCTGCACTAATAAGACGCTCATCATTAATAAGTGAATTGTAAAACTTAAAATATTCACTAGACTTAAAGCCAGCGCTCTCTTCCCATACACCTGTATCGGTATTTATGTGTGTCATAAGATACTTACGCCATGTAGGCATAATTGTAATATATTTTTTTTCATCGTGATATAAACGGTCAAAGCGCGCTAGGCCCGTTAACCAAACCTTATCACTTGTGTAATGATAGCTGCCATTTACAATGGAGTCAACCTCACGGCTAGCTGAACAAATAAAGCCTGCAATGTCCTTATTGTATCTATTTAACCAATTTGATAAATCATTTCTTATAACTCCGTGCTGTAAGAAAACAAATTTCTTTCGTGTCAAAATGTCCTTGTAGGGCTGAGAGTAATAATCAAATGGATTATTTACAAAGTGATCTGCCTGCGCTGAAATAATGCAATCGGCAGCAAGGTGTATAATTTTATATTTAAGTGAACGGTGATCTAAAACGCTTCCAAGTGGTTTAATATCATAATAGTTAGGGCATTTGTTGATGGTATAGAAGTAATTTGCGCCCTTGAAATTAATATTTTTTAGATGTCTAAACAGAGCCTCGCCATTATCTCCCGCCTTGTTTAGTCTGTCGGAAATAATCCAAATGGGCTTTCTGTGGAAAAACTTATATAATCTTGATAAAATTCTTGCAATAACTGCCTTTCTTTCGCCGAGCTTATTTGATTTCCAAAGCTCCTTTCTGAACTTTCTTTCAGCCTTTTTTCTATCTCTATTTTTAGCAGAATAAATTCTTAAAAAGTCCTTGAACAGCTTAAACATAAGCTTGTCTTCGTAATAATAAGCGTTTTTATATTTTTGCTCAATAGGGAAGAAAGTGCCGGATTTAAGGTTTCTGTTTTTGATTATAGATGCTCCAATCTTGGTATAGAAGGTAATTGTGCTTAGCGGTAACAGATCTTTTCTGTCAATTTCAAAATCACAGATGCAATATTTTGAAATAACCTCGCCAATAGATGTAACGTTATCCATAAATTCAACTCTTGTTGCAGAAATAGGCTCGCTGTTGCCTATTTTAATCATCATGTCTGAAATTTGATTATCACCGATATTAACAAAAGCTTGGCGTAAGGATATGAAAACCTTATCCGCTGTGATTTTTAAAAAATTCAACTCTATTTGGTTGTTTGAAAATTTATGGATTGTTTCAGAATCAAAGCCATAAATAATTTGGTCGCATGACTGTGATATAAAATCTGCATCTTTATATTTCTTTGAAATTAGGAAGAGCTTTGTATCAAACGGAATAAATCTTTGAAGGCGAATTACATCATCATCTATCTTGCTAAGACATTCTGCAAGCAAGGATTTATATTCTTTAGTTTCATCATCTGAAAGGACCTCAGGATTTTCCTTTTGTATAAGTCTCCATTGCAAATCACAAAGCACAGCGTTTTGCACGAATTTAGGGATATAACCGAATTTATTAAAAGCATAATCAAGAGTGTTTTTAGATAAATATCTTACATAATCCGTGTACCAGCCTCTTTTTTGTGTACCTACTCCTACTAAGGAATCAGATCTTTTCCTGTAAAGATAGTTACAACCTGTAACAACGCCAAGATAGGGGTTGTCCATTAAAATTCTTATGTTTTGCTCTAAATCCTCTCCTACAACCAGCTTAGAATTAAACACCTGCTTTTTGGCAAGATGATTTTTAATAAAGGAGCTGTTAGAGAACATTTGGATATATTGATGCTCCTTTTGTAAATTGATTATTCTAGTGCCCTTTTTGAACTTGTTGTTTAAGTGGTGCTGCCCTTTTTGGTCTCCAAAGAAAACAACGGGCACAGAAACCATATCTACAATGTGGTCGTTTTCATTAAAAAAATTATAAACCTTTGAAAGAGTATTGCGAGTCAAAGCATCATCAGGGTCCATATAATTGACATATCTGCCCTCTGCACACTTAGCACCTGCCATTCTTGCGGAGCTAAGACCACCGTTTTCCTTGTGAATAACGATGATATTATCAGGATACAGAGATTTATAACGGTCGCATTTCTCTCCTGAATCATCAGGAGAACCATCATCTACTAAAATAAGCTGTATATTTTCCGTGAAGCCAATATCCTGATTAAAAACGCAGTTTACAGCCTCATCGATGTATTCCGATACATTATATACAGGCATAACAATAGAAAACTTATACTTGAAGCCCGCGTTTTCATCTATCAACGCTTCATTTGTGTTTGTAATAACATTGTTGTTCATAGCATACCATCCTATTTTTTTAGTTACAATATTATATCATATTTAAATACCTATTTCAACAAAATTCAGGAAATAATATTATAATTTTGACGATTGACAAGAAAATTAAACTATGATAGAATATAAAAAAATTGTGGAGTGAGGAAAATGGAGAGGGAACATTTTAGCAAAGGTGCTTCTAATGCACTAAAAGGAATAGTTATCATTTTTATGATTGCACATCATTTATTTAGAACTCCTAGCATGTATAAGGATTTTGAAATTTGCTTTCAACCGTTTAGCGAAACCTTTATAAACAGACTATGCACGTACTTTAAGCTATGCGTGGGAGCATTTGCATTTGTTTCAGGATATGGTCTTGCAAAATCCTTTAAAAACAGTAAGGAATCATATTCAAAAATTTTTTTTGCAAGATACTTAAAAACATTTTTCCCCTTTTGGATAGCATACATAGTCATAGTAACCGCTTCTCAAATTATCGATAACTCCTTCGTAAGCGTTTATTTTGGCAATAATACGAATTTGTTTCAAGGCATCATATATGTACTGTTGGATTTTTTTGGCTTATCGGTTTATACTCAAACGCCAAAGTTTATATCGGAATGGTGGTATATGGGCGCTTGCATACTCTTTATGCTGATAATACCGGCTTTTGTAAAGTTTGTTCAAAAATTCGGTGCATTAATTCCCGTTGTCTTGGTAGCAATTATCCCACGTGCCTTGGGAATCGGGTATCTTGGAGGAACAAGTCCTTTAACATTTGTAATGGCTCCGCTTTTAGGCGTTATATTTGAACATTACGATCTGTTTGCTAAAATTAATACGTTCACAGCTCCCGTTACAAAAAACAAATATGTCAGAAAGACAGTAACATTTGCTTTAATGCTATCGATTTTAGTGCTAAGCTTTATATTCTATTACAAAGTGAACGCGAAGCACGTGTGGGAAATTCATTACGCCATTGTACCGACTATATTTATAATATTCTTTAACAGATATGTAGCATGCTGGAGGTGGATTGAAAAATCATTTGCCTTTATCGGCTCACATAGCGCAAATATGTATATTGCGCATATGTTTATTCTCAAATACACCAATAGCTATATTTACAAAATGCCATATTTTGCTCTTACGGTGCTGAGCCTTGCTGCAATGTCGTTAGTGTTTTCAATTATTTTAGAGCTTATTAAAAAGCTGACACGCATAAATAAGCTTGAAAAGCTGATGTTAAGCAAAATTCGTTAAATTCATATAAAAGCCAAGGTATCTTGGCTTTTTTTATTGATTTATTTTAAATTATATGTTATTATATAAAGAGTATCAAAAGAAAAGGAAATATGAAATGATAACAGTAAACAATTTAAGCTTCAACTTTGGCGGTCAAACTCTTTTTAAGGATGTAAATTTAAAGTTTACACCGGGCAACTGCTATGGCGTAATTGGAGCAAACGGAGCAGGCAAAAGTACGTTTTTGCGTATTCTATGTAAGGAATTAGAGCCTACAAAGGGCGACGTATCAATTCCGGACACAGTAAGAATGTCAGTTTTAAAGCAAAACCATTTTGCTTATGATGAATATTCTGTTCTTGACACAATTATAATGGGTAACGAAAGACTTTACACCGTTATGAAGGAAAAGGACGCGCTCTATCTTAAAGAGGACTTCACAGAAGAAGACGGCATTAAAGCGTCCGAGCTTGAGGGCGAATTTGCTGAGCTTAACGGCTGGGAGGCGGAAAGCGATGCTTCAAAGCTTATCCAAGGACTTGGTCTTAGCGAGGATTTACTCTATATGCAAATGGCAGATATTGCTGAAAGAGATAAGGTTAAAATTCTTTTAGCGCAAGCACTTTTTGGAAACCCTGATATCATATTACTTGACGAGCCTACAAACGGTCTTGATATTGACGCAATAACTTGGCTTGAGGACTTCTTAAGCGATTACTTCGGCACAGTTTTAGTAGTATCCCACGATAGACACTTCTTAAACGATGTATGCACAAATATCGTTGATATTGACTATACAGGCATTAAAATGTATGTTGGTAACTATGAATTCTGGTACGAATCAAGCCAGCTTATCCAAAGAATGATTAAGCAGCAAAATAGAAAGAACGAGGAAAAAATCAAGGAGCTTCAATCATTCATTTCCCGTTTCAGCGCAAATAAATCAAAATCAAGACAAGCAACATCAAGAAGAAAGCTTATTGATAAATTAACAGTTGAGGAGCTTCCCGCATCAAGCCGTAGATATCCGTTTATCGGCTTTGATATGGACAGAGAAGCAGGCAAGGACATCTTAACAGTTACCGACCTTACAAAAAATGGATTCTTTAAAAATATATCATTTACAGCTATGAAGGGCGACAAAATCGCGCTCCTTGGCGATGAGCTTGCAATTACAAATCTCTTAAAGGTTCTTATGGAAGAAATAGAGGCCGATAGTGGCTCATTTAAGTGGGGAATAAGCATTACAAAATCATATTTCCCTAAGGATAATATTGAATACTTTGAGGGCTGTCACGATTCAATCCTTAACTGGATGAGAAGATACTCCAAGGACCAAACAGAAACATACCTTCGCGGATTCCTTGGCAGAATGTTATTCTCAGGCGATTCCATTTTCAAGGAGGTAAATGTTCTTTCTGGTGGCGAAAAAGCAAGATGCATGTTCTCAAGAATGATGCTTTTCGGCTCAAACTTCCTACTTCTTGACCAGCCTACAAACCACCTAGACCTTGAATCAATCACCGCTGTAAATAACGGACTTCGCGAGTTTAAGGGTAATATCCTTTTCTACTCCCACGACTATGAAACAATAAACACAGTTGCCAACAGAATTATTGAAATCAAGGAAGATGGCATTTACGATTTTAGCGGCACATACGAGGAATTTATAACCTATAAAAAGGAAAAAGGCTTATTATAATGGATTATGAGCAAAGAAAAATAGGAATAATAGGTGCAGGAGCAGCAGGCATGATGGCAGCTGTCTATGCATGCCAAAACGGTGCTGATGTAACAATCTTTGAAAAAAATGACAGAGTAGGCAGAAAGCTTGCCATTACAGGCAAAGGAAGATGTAATGTAACTAACGATTGCGACAAGGGCGAGTTTTTAAAAAATGTAATCTCAAATCCTAAATTTCTATACGCTTCAATTAACTATTTTTCCACAGAGGACACAAAAGCATTTTTCGAAAATGCAGGCGTGCCTCTAAAAACTGAAAGAGGCAGAAGAGTATTTCCTGTGTCCGATAAAGCACAGGACATAGTTCATGCATTAAAGCAAGCAATGCTTGATTATGGCGCAAAATTAATAAATGAGCGCGTAATAGGAATAACCATAGAAGATAGTAAAATTACAGGCTTAAAAACCGATAAGAGAGCATATGCATTTGATGCGGTTATCTTGGCAACAGGCGGTGCATCATATCCTCAAACAGGCTCAGATGGCGATGGCTACAAATTTGTCAAAAAGCACGGCATTGAGGTAACCCCCTTAATACCATCATTAGTCCCTCTTGAAACCACGGAAAATTTATCTGAAATTATGGGCGTTTCTCTTAAAAATGTAACGCTCAAAATCAAAAATAACGACACAGGTAAGATGGTTTTTGAGGAAATGGGCGAAATGCTCTTTACTCACTTCGGCATAAGCGGACCTCTTGTATTATCCGCCTCATGCCATATGAACAATATGCGCCCAGGCAAATATACCGCGCTTATTGACTTCAAGCCTGCCCTTGATATTAAAACACTTGATAAGCGTATTCTAAGCGACTTTTCAAAGCAACAAAACAGAGATTTTGCAAACGCATTAGGCGGACTTTTACCTTCAAAAATCATACATTTTATGGTGCGAAAAAGCGGAATAAGTCCATACGAAAAGGTAAATAACATTACCAAGGAGCAAAGGGCAAAATTAGTTGAAATATTAAAGGGACTTTCCCTTGATATAAAAGCCTTCCGTCCAATTAAGGAAGCAATAGTAACCTCAGGCGGAATAAAAACAAGCGAAATCAATCCATCAACAATGGAATCTAAAAAAATCAGCGGACTTTATTTTGCGGGCGAGGTAATTGATGTTGATGCCTACACGGGCGGATATAATCTTCAAATCGCATTTTCCACCGGCGCTCTTGCAGGCACTCACGCCGCATGGAACGACTAGTAGCGCGGAGCGTTGAAAATAAAATACAAGCAGGTCGTTAATGCGAGATAAATTCTTAATCTAATCTTGCTAACCGCTGACAGCTGACCGCTGACAGCTTAACGACTAAAAGGAGTTAAAATGAGAATAGCATTAGACGGCCCAAGCGGCTCAGGAAAAAGCACAGTTGCAAAAGCACTTGCTAAAAGACTCGGCATAATCTATGTTGACACAGGAGCGTTATACCGTACAATCGGTCTTTACGTAAGAGATAACGGCTTTGCAAGAACTGATATACCAAACATAATCGCGTGCCTTGAAAAAATCAAGCTCGGAATGGATTTTGTTGACGGAAAGCAAATTATCACATTAAACGGCAAGGAAATCGGCGACGAAATCAGAACAGGCGAGATTGCCATGTACGCCTCTGCCGTATCTGCAGTTCCCGAGGTAAGAGCATTCCTACTTGAAACCCAAAGGAAAATAGCAAGAGAAAATAGCGTTGTTATGGATGGACGCGATATCGGCACAGTTATTATTCCTGACGCTGAGGTAAAAATCTTTATGGTAGCTTCCAATGAAGCAAGAGCAAGAAGAAGATTTTTAGAGCTTCAAGCAAAGGGCGAAAGCTGCACCTATGAAAGCGTGCTTGCCGACATTAACGAGCGTGATAAAAACGATTCTACAAGAGCCGTTGCCCCCGCTATCCCTGCGCCCGATGCAATCTTCCTTGACAACTCCGATCTTACTATAGAGGAGAATGTGGCTAAGGTAATTGAGATAATTTCCTCCAAGGTGGATTTGGGAGAGCTTAGATGAACAGATTTTACAGATTTATAAGAGGCTTTTTCGGAGGCTTTTTCAAGCTTGTTTACCGTGTTAAAATCGTAGGCAGAGAAAACGAGATTACCGATAAGCCCTATATTGTATGCGCTAACC
>JBGVPY010000093.1:0-2183 GCA_045127235.1 Eubacteriales bacterium | reverse complement strand
GGGGGCATAAAGCTCGTTAGTAGTCCAATCGGCGTCGGAGGGGTGGTCCTCATTTGCTCTGGTATGAAAGCTTTCGCCATGACACTTCCAATTATTAAGGTCGTTTACAGATGCACTCCAAACCTTAAGCTTGTAGTCGCAGAACATATCACAGCCAACTCGGTCATGTGAGCCGTAAACATATACTCGGTCACCGAATACTCTCGGTTCGCCGTCGGGAATGTATTCCCACAAAGGTAAGAATGGATTTGCCATATAATCACTCCTATATAATTTAGGCTATGTCACACTAAATGGTTGATTTTTTTATAAAAATATGCTATAATAATAGTAGATAAAAACATAGGAGTTGATTTCAATGTCTGCTATTAAAGATATTTTAGATAAAATCGATAAGTTAAGCCCCGCCGATCAAGAGCGTCTTAAAACAATCCTTTTTAGCAAAACTTTTACAAAATCCATAAGTATCGAAGAGTTTGTTACAAAAGAAAGGTTTGCTAATGGTCGCGTTTGCCCTGTTTGTGGTGCTACTCACGTTGTTCGCAACGGCAAAAGAAAAGACGGTACTCAAAAGTATATCTGTAAAGATTGTGGCAAATCGTTTGTTATTACAACCAATTCCATCGTGTCTGGAACACGTAAAGACCTTAACGTATGGATTAAGTACGTTGATTGCATGCTGAACGGCTTTTCCGTTCGCAAAGCTGCAGAAGAATGTGGTATTCATAGAAATACAGCATTTGCTTGGCGACACAAGATTTTGGATGCCCTTCAAAACATGGCTAACGATGTAATCCTTGATGGCATTGTCGAGGCTGATGAAACCTTTTTCACCATATCTTATAAAGGCAACCATAAAAAGAGCAAGAAGTTTACAATGCCTCGCGAGCCGCACAAAAGAGGCAATTCAACGCATGTACGTGGTTTGTCGAGCGAGAAGGTTTGCGTACCTTGTGCGGTAAATAGAAGCGGTATGTCAATTGCCAAAGTTTCTAATACGGGAAGAGTATCGACCAAGGATCTCCACGAGATTTATGATGGTCGCATAGATCCGTCCGCGACGCTTGTAACCGATAAAATGAACTCTTACGTACGTTTTTCTAATGCAAACGGTATTGAGTTAGTGCAGTTAAAGACGGGCAAAGCCAAGAAAGGCATTTATAATATTCAACACATAAATAGCTATCATAGCCAACTCAAACGCTTTATGAAGAGTTTTAACGGCGTATCTACAAAGTATCTGAACAACTACCTTATTTGGCACAACTTTGTTAACTACGCCAAGGAAAGTGACGTTGAGAAGCGTGCTATCTTATTAAGCTATGTGTTAACTACATTGAAAACTGATCGGAACAGCAGTTTATCGGATCGTCCTGCTCTTCCGTTAGTTGCATAAACTTGAATTTATATAAGACAAGGAGAAATGCTTATGGCAAAGATAATAGCAATCTGTGGGAAAATATGTTGCGGAAAAACCTATTACGCAAATCAAATAAAAGAAAAAGAGAAAGCAGTTATTTTATCATGCGATGAATTAACAAAGGATTTGTTTGATAATGATTTGGGTGAGAAACACGACGAAATGGCGTTAAGAATTTGGAACTATTTTAAGAAAAAATCGGTGGAATTGGTAAATATAGGTTGTACTGTGATTTTAGATTGGGGGTTTTGGAGCTTAGAAAACAGAAGAAGCTTAACCGAGTTTTGTCGCTCTCAGAACGTTCAGTGTGAATGGCATTACATTGATGTTAATGACCAAACATGGAATAAAAATATTGAAGAACGAAACTGTAGGGTATTAAATGACAAAGGTGGTTCAGATTATTATCTGGATGAAGGTCTTATGGGAAAATTATTGTCCATGTGGGAAGCACCTTCTAAAGATGAAATAGATGTTTGGCATACATTAGAAAGAAAATAAAATTGTTATATAGAGAACAACAAATTCCAATTTATCGAAAGAGAAAAGAAAAAAGCCATCCCGATTGGGATGGCTTTTTCTTTTCTGGTGCGCGAGGCGGGACTTGAAGGCTTCTCATTAATTCCGTTCTGCCGAACCTCGCCTTAACAAAGCAGGGAATTGCAGATGCCTTCGCCGGCCTTTTACACTTAGCATTCGATTTCAGAAAATTCTGCCAGAATGCCATAATCAGCATACTGGAAAATGGAAGCGTCCGGATCCG
>JBGVPY010000092.1:0-5916 GCA_045127235.1 Eubacteriales bacterium | reverse complement strand
AAGTATAAATTATTATTTATATTACGGTGAGTCTTTAATTAAAACCTTTGAAATGGTTTATGTTGATGGATATAGAGCGTTGTTGCCTATGCCCAATTACATAACAAAGCATATTTCTCGAACGGATTATCAGTTTGGTTGCTTGGTGAATAGTAGTATCGATAACCTTAATAGATATATTGCGAGATCAAAACTTGTTGTTGATTAATCATGATTGATTTAAGGGTTTATAATCGATATGTCAATACGTGTTATAGGGATAATAATCAACTTCACCGCTTTAAAGTATTGACATATACTTTTTTATGTGCTACAATTCATTTGCAATTGTAAATGAAGAGTGTTTCAGGTGGGTGTGAATCCGCCAGGGTTAGTGTTTTTGTTCTGTGATACTGTGATTGATACGGTTTCTCGGCAAAAAACTTAAAAACTTCAGTTTTGCCCCCTCAGAAACCCTTATTTTACGTGCCTTTTCACAAGTTAAATATCAAAACTAAGTGAGTGGGAATAATACCAAAATAACACAGTTTATCTATATAGCAGACAGTGGTTTTCATTGTCTGCTATTGTTTTCTTTATTCACATTATTTTGAACGCAATTATTATCCGTAGCAGAGCTACCGAAATCGTAAATCACGATATAATTTACAACTAACAGAAGCACGTCGGCAGGGAGAAATCCTTGCCGCTAATTTTTTGAAAAAATAAATTTGTGTGTCACCTTTTATATTGCCCATGCATCTATATATCAGAATAGCGAAATGGTGGTATGGCTATGGTATTCAGTAGTTTACAATTTATCTTTATATTTATGCCGATATTCTTCGGGTGCTACTATATTGTACCTGATAAATTAAAGAATTCTATATTATTTATTGGAAGTTTGTGTTTTTACTTTGTAGGCACGATCCATAACCCCGAACATTTTATAGTGTTTATACTAAGTATTATTGCGGATTTTGTGGTTGGTGTATGGATTGAAAAATTTTCGGCACACAAGAAGGTATTATTGACCATAGGCATAAGTTTACACTTAATCAGTCTGACCGCATTTAAGTATTCTGGTTTTGTAATAAACGAAATTGGTCGGCTCAATCCGAGTTTTAACTTTACGTCAGATATTGTATTGCCTATTGGCATTTCTTTTTACACCTTTCAAGGAATTTCATATATTGTTGATGTTTACCGAGGAACTACAAAGGCACAACAAAGTTTGCTTAAATATACGATATATATTTCAATGTTCGAACAGCTCATTGCCGGTCCGATTGTTACTTACGGTCAAGTGGAAAAAGAACTGTATAAGCGGCAAATCAAAACATCATCTGTGCTGAGAGGTATCGGCATATTTATTTTCGGATTAGGATTAAAAGTGCTACTTGCTAATCCTATCGGAAAACTGTGGTCGCAGACTTGTGCGATTGGGTTTGAAAGCATATCTACACCGCTTGCGTGGATGGCGATAATAGCATTTTCTTTTCAAATATATTTTGATTTTTTCGGTTACTCCCTGATGGCTATAGGTCTTGGAAAAATGCTCGGATTCAAGCTACCGAAAAACTTTGACCACCCATATACAAGCCTTACAATGACAGAATTTTGGCGGCGGTGGCATATAACACTTGGGGCTTGGTTTAGAGAGTATGTATATATCCCTCTTGGCGGAAATCGCAACGGTAAAATTGCTACTGTCAGAAATCTGCTTATCGTATGGTTGCTTACGGGGTTGTGGCACGGTGCAGGATATAATTTCGTTTTATGGGGAACAGTTCTGTTCATTATCATAATGCTTGAAAAATTCTTTATAGGAAAATATCTTAATAAAATGCCTGTCATTGCCCACCTTTATATGTTCATATTGATCCCGATTACTTGGGCAATATTCGCTATTGATGATATAGGGCAGCTTTGGGTGTTTTTTACTCGGTTGTTCCCGTTTTTCGGTCAAGGCGTATGGTCGATATTTAGGTATGACTACCTAAAATACTTAAACTTATTTTATCCGTTTTTTATCGCAGGTATATTGTTCTCGACAAGATTGCCGTTTCGTATTTTGAAACGAATTAAAAGCCGTGTTGTTATATGCCTGCTGTTATCGGTGATTTTCTGTGCAAGTGTATATTGTATGTACCGTGGCTTTGATGATCCGTTTTTATATTTTAGATTTTGAGAGGTAAAGAAAATGAAAAAGTCAAATTTAGTTACTCTTTTGTCCTTATGTTTTTTAGTTGTTGCTGTTATACTGTTTATGTTTTTTTGGAAAACCCCATCTTCAAGCTCCGGCACAGAAACCGACAACAATTCGGTGACGCAAAACGATATTATATTGACTCCCAAAGACACCTTAGAAGATACAAACTCTACGCAAGCAGAGGGTGGTTACGAAGCGAGTACATCTATAACAGAAACATCAACGACGGAAAATATAACAATGCAACCAAACAGCGATATTTCTATGGATGATGCTCTGTTCATCGGTGATTCAAGGACAGTGGGACTTATGGAGTATGCAGGTATCGACGGAGCAGACTATTTTTGCACGGTGGGAATGAGTGTTTACAACATTCATAAAAAGCCTGTTTCTGTTCCCAATGTCGGCAAGGTGACTTTGACGGAGTTGCTGAATAGCAAAAAGTATGGTAAAATATATATAATGCTCGGCATCAATGAAGTGGGATACAAATTTAGCAACACCATCGAAAAATACAGTGAGTTGATTGAATTTGTTAAAAGCAAACAATCCGATGCTGTTATTTTCATACAAGCAAATCTGCACGTTACGAAAAGTCGTTCGGATAGCGATAAGGTGGTAAACAATACTGCTATTAACGGGTTAAATGCAGAATTGGCAAAACTCGCTGACGGAAAAAGCAAATTTTATCTTGATGCCAATATTCTGTTCGATGATAAAACAGGCGGACTATCTTCCGACAAATCGGAGGACAGCACACATCTTTATGCTAAATATTACAGTGAGTGGGGCAAATGGATCATAAGACAAACGGCTTCACTAATCGGGGAGGGATGATTTTGACCGACAAAGACGCATTTTGCGAACATATACGGCTTTGTGAAAACGCAATGTATTCTTTGGCTTTTTCTATTGTCAGGAACGGTTCAGATGCGGGCGAAATCATCAGCGAATCCATATACCGAGCCTATAAAAATTTAGACACACTAAAAAACGAAAATTCTTTTAAGCCGTGGATATTGCGTATTGTTCATAATACAGCAGTTGAAATGATCCGCAAAAATTCAAAAATTATACCTATGGAAGAAACACCGGACATTCCCGATGACAGTCCCGAAAACGACATAACTACAAGTCTTACAGTTCGTGAGGCTGTGAATAGCCTTAAACAACCCTACCGTACAGTTGTTGTGCTGTTTTACTATGAAAATCTTTCGGTATCAAAAATCGCACAAATTACAAACACGAATGTGGTTGCTGTAAAAAAGCAGCTTTCTCGTGCCCGAAAGATGCTGCGAGAAATTTTGAAGGAGGATTTT
Organism: Eubacteriales bacterium; assembly: GCA_045127235.1. Lineage (GTDB taxonomy): Bacteria > Bacillota > Clostridia > Oscillospirales > CAG-272 > RGIG2000. The sequence continues at coordinate 2,406 of JBGVPY010000092.1, read as the reverse complement.
AACGGATGAATGATTTTGATAAGTATATAAAAAGCAAAGCGGCACAAGAACAGACAGAAATTCCTGATTCTGTGAAAAACCGTATAGAACAAACGCTTGCCGACTTGCCCGAAAAGAAACCCGTTATAAAACAAATTCGCATATTACCCCGTATTGCGGCGGCAGCAGCATGCTTTATTTTTATAACACTTTTCTTATTGCCTAATGTGAGCGTAGCATACGCACAGGCTCTGGAGCAAATTCCCGTAATCGGTGATATTGTTCAGGTAGTAACTATCCGTAATTATTTCTATGCTGACGATAAACACGAAATGGGTATTGCTGTACCGCAAATAGAGGGTGAGGATAGCGAAGCTGTTGATTATATAAACAAAGATGTCAGCGAGCTTACAACTGCTCTTGTAAATCAGTTTTATAAAGACCTTGAAATTACTGGGAATAATGGCTATGGCTCTATCCACGTTGATTATGAAGCGACAACGAATACAGATCGTTGGTTTACGCTCAAATTATCTGTAAGTGAAACGGCGGCAAGCAGTAATACTTATTTTGAATTTTATCACATTGATAAAAAGCAAGGAAAGATAGTCGAGCTTGGCGACCTGTTCAATACCGATAAATTTTCCGATATTCTTGTGGCAGAAATCAAAATGCAAATGCAAGAGCAAATGGCAAACGATGAAAATATCTCATATTGGATAAATAATAGTGGGATAGGCGAAGAATTTGCAACTGTCAGTGCAGACCATAATTTCTATTGGAATGAAAACGGCGATTTAGTAATTATCTTTGATAAATACGAGGTTGGTCCCGGCTCAATGGGAACTCCCGAATTTGTTATAGATAGAGATGTCATTAAGGATATTTTAAAATCGGAGTTTAAAGACATTATTTTATAATGTGGAGGTTATTTCTTTTACAAAATCTATTGAAAAAACGACAATTAGCGTGTATAATATCATTGTTGGCGTGACAACACGATGACAACAAAAATCTTGATAGTCCGTATTTTGCGGATAATCTGAACACTCCCGATAATGTGTGCAAAAATACCCATACAAAATTGTTTAAGTTACAGTTTTCGGGAGCGAATGGGAATAATAAAATAATTATAAAAAATGTGCTGGCAGGGTTTTTGATCTGTCAGCACTTTTATTTTATAAAATGATATAAAAAAACAGCGGGGTTTCCCCTGCTGTTTTAATTTTTAATATTTTGTAAGGTATTCGTCGATTTCCCACTGTGTAACCTTAGTGGTGTAATCAACCCCCTCTTTCTTTTTACCTTCAAGGTATTTATTGAAAATATGGTCACCAAGAACATCCTTTGCCCATTCGCTTGCTTCAAGTTCACGGACAGCTTCCTGTAATGTGCCCGGAAGATTTTTAATTCCCTGTGCTTTACGTTCGGCTCTTGTCATATCATAAATATTTGTTGTGATACCCTCAGGTGCTTTCATACCCTTCTTGATACCGTCAAGACCTGCAGCGATACAAAGTGCCATTTCAAGGTACGGGTTACATGATGGGTCTGCTGAACGAAGCTCAACACGAGTTGCCATTCCGCGAGCTGCGGGCACACGGATAAGCGCTGAACGGTTTGATGCTGACCAGGATATGTAAACAGGTGCTTCAAATCCGGGAACAAGTCTCTTATATGAATTAACAAGTGGATTTGCAACCGCAGTAATTGCTCTTACATGGTGAAGCACACCTGCAATAAACTGATATGCAGTTTCACTTAAGCCGTACTGATCATCAGGGTCATAAAATGCATTCTTACCGTCCTTAACAAGTGAAAGGTTGGTATGCATACCGTTACCTGCTGCACCGTAAATCGGCTTTGGCATAAATGTTGCGTGAAGACCATTTCTTCTTGCATATGTTTTAACAACGTGCTTGAATGTAACAACCTTATCGGCTGCCTCAAGTGCTTCAGCAAACTTAAAGTCGATTTCGTGCTGACCTTCCGCACATTCGTGGTGAGAAGCCTCAATTTCATAATCCATCTGCTGAAGTGCGATACAGATATCATTTCGGCACTGTTCACCATCGTCAGCAGGACCGATATCAAAGTATCCGACAGCATCATTTGTCTTTGTTGTTGCTCTTCCGTATTCATCAAGCTTGAAAAGGAAGAATTCACATTCAGGACCAACGTTTACTGTATATCCCATATCAGCCGCTTCCTGAATTACTGAACGAAGCACGTGACGAGGGTCACCTGTGAATGGTGTAACTTTGTCAGCACCGTAAACATCACAGATTACTCGTGCTGTACCCTCTTTCCATGGAAGAATTGTAAATGTATCAAGGTCAGGCTTTAAGTACATATCAGACTCGTCAATACGAACAAAGCCTTCAATAGATGAGCCGTCAAACATCTGGCCATCTGTAAGCACTTTTT
>JBGVPY010000091.1:0-15839 GCA_045127235.1 Eubacteriales bacterium | reverse complement strand
GGACCGACCGGTTATGAGCCGGTTGCTCTAACCAACTGAGCTATTGGTCCATCTGTCCATATTTGGCGTACTGTTGTATTATACACATTCAAATGGGTTTTGTCAAGTGCTTTTTTTGATTTTTTTATAAAAATTTTTTTATTTAAAAAATGGTATAAAAATTGACAAAAATTTTGTTATGTGATATCATATAATCACAGTATAAATTTATATTCCAAAGGAGATTAAATTATGAAAAATTTTTATATTGGTGCAGCATATTATCCTGAGCTTTGGGATAAAGGCGAAATTGACAAGGATATCGCTTTAATGAAGGAATACGGAATGAATTGTATGCGTATTGGCGAATTTGCTTGGAGTAATATGGAGCCAAGCGAAGGCAACTACACATTTGATTTTTTGAAATATGTAGTTGATAAGCTATATGAAAACGGTATATACACCATTATGTGTACACCATCATGTACACCACCAAGATGGGTATTTGAAAAATATCCCGATGCTATGCGAGTAAAATCAAAGGATTATATTGAATATCAAGAAAAGGTGCATGCAAGGGTACACCCTTGTAAATCCCATGAGGGAATGAGGGGACTAAATGTAAAAATAGCAACTGAAATGGGAAAAGTATTTGGAAATCATCCGGGAGTTATTGGATGGCAGATTGATAACGAGGTACACCCATACGATCATGGTTGTTATTGTGAAAAATGTAAAGCAAATTTTAGAAAGCATTTGAATAAAAAATATAATGGGGATATTATTGCTTTAAATAAAGCATGGGGTACATATCGTTGGTCGCTTGACTATACAAGCTTTGATCAAATTGAGCCACCTGTGCTTTGGGCATGGGAAAACCCAAGCTTAGTGGTTGAATGGGTTGAATTTAATGAGGAGCTTATTTGCTCGTATGTTCATGAGCAAGCTGATGCATTAAGAAAATACACAAAAGCGCCAATAGGCACTGACCTTATGATTGATAACTATTTAAGCTATAATAAAATGAACAAAAAGCTCGATGTTGTTCAACACAATCACTATCATACAACAGACAATCTTTACCGTTCATTATTTAATTATGACTTTTACCGTCCTTTAAAGGACAGACCATTCTGGGTAACTGAAACTTTGCTTGGCTGGAATGGCTCAACATACGCGGCAAACGGATACAGACCAAAAGAGTATAGTTACGTAAATTCACTTTTATCAGTTGCACACGGCTCTGAAATGAATTTATATTGGTTATTCCGTGCTCATCCGAACGGTCATGAATTAGGACATGGAGCATTTTTAAATTCAAGTGGAAGACCAAATCCTGCTTCTCGTGGCGTTAAAATGTTGGCAGATACCTTAACCAAAGCAGAAGACTTTTTAGTAAACTCAAAGCCTAAATCAAAAATCGCAATGACATATTCCTCAAACTCTGTTAAGATATTCTTTTGGGCGCAGCTTGTTGAAGAAATGGAAAAGGATGTTAGAGCGAAATACATTGACCTTTGCCATAATTATTTTAGACACTACAACATTGATGTTATTGAGACTGATAAGGATTTAAGTGAATATGAGGTTATTGTATCTCCATTCCTGCCTAATGCAGCAAGAGATGGATTTGAAAAGAGAATAGTTGACTGGATAGAGAATGGCGGTACTTGGATTGTAGGACCATATACCGATATAATGACTGAATGCGCGTCAAAATATACCGATAAGCCATATTCATTTATAGAGGACCTTGCAGGAGTATATACAAAATATCAATTACCTGTTACTGATAAAAATATCAAGGCAAAATGGAACGATGGCGAGGAAATTCAAATTTCGCTTGGAACAGATGCTTATGAGATAGTTGATGCAGAAAGCCTTGCAACTTATGAAAGTGATGAACTTGAAAATCTCACAGCAATTGCAAAACGCAAGGTGGGTAAGGGGCAAATTATTATTCTTGGCACATCAATTGATAAAAAATCTATGCTTAAACTTGTAAATAAAAAGCCTATTTGTGAAGCATCAAGTAATATTGATTTAGTTGAAAGAGTAGGCGAGCAAAAGGGTATTATCGCAACTGACATTGAGGGCAAGGAAGGTTATATTGTTCTTGAAAAGGAATATTACGATATTCTTAACGAAAAGACCGTATCTGGCAGAATTGATATTAAGCCTTACGAAGCATTAATTTTAAAGGAAATTTAATATGAATACATGTTATATTGTGTGTGCGCTAGATTGTAAACTTGATTTTGTTTCGGATGAAACAGACCTTGTAATTGGTGCAGATAGAGGATATTTGACACTTGCAGAAAATCAAATCAACCCCGATGTGGTTATTGGCGATTTTGATTCTTATACGGGCGAAATAAAATGTGAAAATATTATAAAATATCCTGTCAAAAAAGATTTTACTGATAGCGCTTTAGCTATTGAGCATGCAATTTCGAAAGGATATAAAAAGATTGTCATTTATGGTGCTATCGGTGGCTCTTTTGATCATACCTTAGCCAATATTGCTTTACTTGCTGATTATACAAAAAAGGGATTAGATATTGCGTTTGTAGATAATAGTAATATTGTTTTTGCGGTGTATAACGGAAAGGCCGCCTTTACCGAGGAAGCAAAGGGAAGAATTTCTGTCTTTTCTTATTCTGATATTTCATTAGGCGTTACCGAAAAAGGACTTTTATATGAGATAAGTAATGTAATGCTAAAAAACATTGTTCCTTTAGGCGTAAGTAATGAGTTTATTGATAAAAAAGCAGAAATTAGTGTTGAAAATGGAGTGCTTATTATTTACACCGCAAAAGAAAATTACGAAAAGTACTTGACAAAGCAGTAATTTGGTGCTAATATATGTCCATACCACACAACTAAATATTCAGGGGTGCTGAAAGGCTGAGATGGAAATTTCCAAACCCTATAACCTGATACGGATAATGCCGGCGTAGGAAGTTAATATTTTATGTTAAATTTGAGCTAATCATATTTAAATACTTTTTACCACACGGATATTTTCTGTGTGGTAAATTTTATTTTATAAGGAGTTCAAAATGAACAAAATTTCAAAAAACACAAAAACACTTTGTGAATGTGCAATAATGCTTGCTATGTCCATAGCATTAAGCTTTTTTGCAATTTCACCAGGAACCTTTGGAGGTTCAATCACACCTGCAAGCATGTTACCCGTTCTATTTGTAGGAATCAGACACGGACAAAAATGGGGATTTGGAACTGCGTTTGTGTATTCAGTTTTTCAACTTTTTACCGGTATTAGTTACTTTTCTTACATAAAAGGCTTTGTACCGTACTTAATTTGTTTTCTGTTTGATTTTATTCTTGCATTTACAATGTTAGGTATTACCTCTTTTGCTAAGCCAAAAAATAATACTAAAGAGGAATCAATGTATCTTGAAAGTGAAGCCCCAAAATACAATCTAATTAAAGTTTTTGGTTTTATCGCACTTGCTATGGTTTCACGATTTGTATGCCACTTTATTTCTGGTATAACTATTTGGAGAGAATACGATATTTATAACAATCCATATGTTTATTCATTAGTTTACAACTTAATTTATATGTTGCCTGAAATGCTAATTTGTTTAGCGGTAGCGGCATTGTTGCTTTCAACTAAAAAATCAAGAGAATTTTTACTTGCCGACTAAAAAACATACCGTGCTTTAAAAGAAGTACGGTATTTTTTATTGACTTTATTGTCATTTGATAGTAAAATAGAATTAGCAAAAAATTAGAGGTGAATTATGGAAATAATTGCAGAATATCGCTACGACGGAATGAAACACATTGAATTTAAGTTTAAAAATAAAACCTGTATAGCGCTTATGAATGAAGATGAAAGCAAAAGAAACGGTAAAACTGTTTTTAAAACCGAATATTTTGGCGCATTTCCTGACTTACAAAACGAATTTGTAAGAAGAGGCTACACACTTATTTTTATTGAAAACAGAAACCGTTGGGGAACGCCTGATCAGTTGAACGATCAATATGAGTTTATTAACTATGCGTCCAAAGAATTTGGTATTTCAAATAAGGTAATTACTATTGGAATGAGCTGTGGCGGAATGATGTCAATCTTTCTTGCAGCTAATCACCCTGAGTGCGTTAAAGGACTTTATATAGACGCACCTGTTGTGAACTTTTTATCTTGCCCAGCAAGATTTGGCAATGCTCCTGATGCGCATGAAGGTATGTGGCAGGAATTTGAAAACGCATGGGGAATGACAAAAAGTGAACTTTTGATTTTTAGAGGTCATCCACTTGACAGACTTAGCGACTTAGTTAAAAATAAAATCAAAATCTATATGGCATACGGAGATAGCGATAAAACCGTACCGTATGAGGAAAACGGCATAGCGCTTGAAAGAATTTACAAGGGAAACGGACTTGATAACCTACTATACCTTGATAAAAAAATAGGTGTTGACCACCATCCACACGGACCAACTGACATTGATTTTGCAATAAAATATTTTGAATAACCATAAAATTACAAAAAAGAGCGCATATTTGTTAAATTGTACTTGATTTTGTTGTCGTTAAATATTATAATTATAGTGTATGAATATATTTTAAGAAAAGAGGAAACTAAAATGGCAGAAAACAGACTTATCGGTGATTATCCAGTAATTGGTATCCGTCCTACAATTGATGGCAGACGCGGACCGTTAAAGGTTAGAGAATCACTTGAGGCTCAAACAATGAATATGGCAAAGGCGGCTGCAAAGCTTTTTGAGGAAAACTTAAAATACTCAAACGGCGAGCCTGTAAAGGTTGTTATTGCAGATACTACAATCGGTAGAGTTGCAGAGGCAGCAGCTTGTGCATCAAAATTTAAGAAAGAGGGCGTTGACATTACTCTTACAGTAACACCTTGCTGGTGCTACGGCTCAGAGACAATGGATATGGACCCTATGACAATCAAGGGTGTATGGGGCTTTAACGGCACAGAAAGACCTGGTGCTGTATATCTTGCAGCAGTTCTTGCTTCCCACGCTCAAAAGGGACTTCCTGCATTCGGCATCTACGGTCATGACGTTCAAAACATGGACGAATCCGACAAGATTCCTGAGGATGTAGCTGAAAAGCTTCTTCGTTTCGGTCGTGCAGCTGTTGCAGCCGCTACAATGAGAGGTAAATCATATCTCCAAATCGGCTCTATCTGTATGGGTATTGCAGGCTCAATTATTGATTGTAATTTCATTGAAGAATATCTTGGTATGAGAGTTGAGTCAGTTGACGAGGTGGAAATCATCAGAAGAATGACTGAAGGTATCTATGACAAGGAAGAGTACGAAAAGGCTCTTGCTTGGACAAAAGCACACTGTATTGAAGGCTTTGACAAGAATCCTGAAGATATGCAAAGAACAAGAGAAGAAAAAGATGCAGACTGGGAATTCGTTGTTAAGATGATGTGTATCATTAAGGATTTAATGAACGGTAACAAGAATTTACCTGAAGGATGCGAAGAAGAAAGAGTTGGACATAATGCTATTTGTGCAGGCTTCCAAGGTCAAAGACAATGGACTGACTTCTATCCAAACGGTGACTTCCCAGAATCAATGCTTAATACATCATTTGACTGGAACGGAGCAAGAGAACCATATGTTTTAGCTACTGAAAACGATGTTTTGAACGGTCTTGGTATGTTATTTATGAAGTTGCTTACAAACAGACCTCAAATGTTCGCAGACGTAAGAACATATTGGAGCCCTGAAGCGGTTAAGAGAGCAACGGGATATGATATCGAAGGTGTTGCTAAGGATGCAGGTGGATTTATCCACTTAATCAACTCAGGTGCTTGCTGTCTTGACGCTAACGGCGAGGCTAAGGATGAAAACGGCAATGCAGTTATGAAGCCTTGGTATGAGGTAACAAAGGAAGACCAAGACAATATTATGAAGAACACAACATGGAACTATGCTGACCTTGGCTACTTCCGTGGCGGTGGATACTCATCAAGATTTGAAACAAAATCACAAATGCCTGCAACAATGATCAGACTTAATTTAGTTAAGGGATTAGGACCTGTTCTTCAAATTGCAGAAGGATGGACAGTAGGACTTCCTGAAAATGTTTCAGACGCACTTTGGAAGAGAACAGACTATACGTGGCCATGCACTTGGTTTGCCCCAAGAGTAACAGGCGAGGGTGCATTTAAGACTGCTTACGATGTAATGAACAACTGGGGTGCTAACCACGGTGCGATTAGTTATGGTCATATCGGTGCAGACCTTATTACACTTTGCTCAATTTTAAGAATTCCAGTATGTATGCACAATGTTCCTGAGGATAAGATTTTCCGTCCTGCTGCATGGAATGCATTTGGTATGGATAAGGAAGGTCAAGACTATCGCGCTTGTGCTACATACGGTCCAATGTATAAGTAATTTATCAGTAATATAGTTTGAGGTTATAAAAATGAAAAAAACATCATTAGTAATTATGGCTGCAGGTATCGGCTCACGATTTGGCGGCGGTATTAAGCAGCTTGAGCCACTTGGACCAAATGGCGAAGTAATTATGGAATATTCCATTCACGATGCTTTAGAAGCAGGCTTTAATAAGGTTGTATTCATTATCAGAAAAGAAATGGAAGACTATTTCAAAGAGGTTGTAGGAGATAAAATCTCAGGAATTTGTGAGGTTGCATATGCATACCAGAACATTGAAGATCTACCATCAGGCTTTACAAATCCACCTGAAAGAAAGAAGCCATGGGGCACAGGTCAAGCTGTTCTTTCATGCAAAGGCATTGTAAATGAGCCATTTATGGTTATCAATGCCGATGACTACTACGGCAAGGAAGCATTCAAGACAATTCATGATTTCCTTGTAAGCGAAAATGAGCCAATTAAGGAATATAATTTCGCAATGGCAGGATTTATTCTTAAGAACACTTTAAGTGACAACGGTGGCGTTACAAGAGGTGTATGCTCCGACAAGGACGGCTATCTTACAAATGTTGTTGAAACAAGCAATCTTGTTAAAACAGATGCAGGCGCAGGCATTGCAAACGATGATGGAACAGTTACTCCAATTGATGAAAATGTATATGTTTCAATGAATATGTGGGGCTTAACACCTGACTTTATTGACTTACTTGAGGATGGCTTTGTAAAATTCTTATCTGATCCTAACTTAAATCAATTAAAAGGCGAATACCTACTTCCAGGCGTAATTGGCGAGCTTGTTACAAGCGGTAAAGCATCTGTAAAGATTCTTGAAACTAATGACAAATGGTTCGGCGTTACATACGGTGAGGATAAGTATGCGGTTAAGGAAGAATTCTTAAAGCTCCAAGCAAACGGCACATATCCAAAATCACTTTATTAATAACAAAAAACCTTCGCAATCGCGAAGGCTTTTTGTATTTACACATACTAAATATATTTTTGATGCTTTATTACAAATTTTATAAGTGTACTTCGTTTGCTTCTTTGTACCATTATAAAAAACAAATCTATAAGTGACGCAACAATTGAAGTAGACAAAAATACATAAAATTCTCCAAATAACAGTGCAAAAACAATAGGCAAGAAGCTTAAAACAAAAATAATTTCATGAACAACTTCCGCCTGACAAGAGGCTTCTAATATTTCCTCGAAAGAATGTAGCTTGCTTGAAAAGGAATCGGGAGAATATGTAGGAATTCTTTTACATTTTTTAAAATTTAAAATTTTATAAATTCCATTTTCAAGCTTACTAACATGGAACCACCTTCTACGGTAATTCATTTTATTATGATAAATTGCATTAATAGAGGTGCCTACAATTAATCTCATAATAAAATGATAAAAGCATGTACCAAGGGATATGGCGGTTGCTAAAAGTGTTTTGTTTTCAAAAAATAAATATAGAGTAACAATAGAAATAAATAAAATAGCAAGCGCTATAGTTATTATTTTCATTAACTTAGCCATTATATTCCTCATTAATAATTCATAGAATTTCTACAAGATATTATATCATTTTACTCAAATAAAGTAAATAAAAAATGATAAATTTTACATTGACAAGTTAATAATAATGTTATATAATACTATACAGTAAATTAAGGGGTGATTTTAATGAATCCGTGGCATGATTTTAGTGAAGACAGAATAAAAATTGATAATTTTATTTCAGTAATAGAAATTCCGAGAGGAAGCAAAAATAAATACGAGCTTGACAAGGAAAGCGGTATGCTTCGCCTTGATAGAATTTTATACACATCAACACACTATCCTGCAAATTACGGCTTTATTCCAAGAACATTATCCGAGGATGGCGACCCACTTGATGTTTTAGTGCTTTGTCAGGAAAGCCTTGAGCCTCTTTCTATTCTTGAATGTTATCCAATCGGTATGATAACAATGATAGATGAAAATGAAGAGGATGAAAAAATTATCGCAATTCCAATCAATGATCCATTTTTAAACAATTATACCGATATAACAGAGCTACCACAACATCAATTCCAAGAAATTAAGCATTTTTTTGAAATTTATAAATATCTTGAAAATAAGGAAACAAGAGTAGATAAAATTTGTGGCAGAGAAGAAGCAATCGCAACACTTGTAAAGTGTAAAAACGCCTATAAAAAGGTATTTGCAAGATAAAATTAGCCTAACTTATGTTAGGCTATACATAAGCAGATGTGGCGGAATTGGTATACGCGTTGGTCTCAGAAGCCAATGGCTTTGCCTTGTGAGTTCGAGTCTCATCGTCTGCATGACTAACACCGCATAAAGGACGAAGCTTTATGCGGTGTTATCTTGTTTACAAGGTTTTATGTAAAATTGCATCAATATTGGTAAATTTCGAAATGTTGCCTTTAAATGAAAAAGTGAGTTAAAATACATAAAATAATTCGGTTAAAAAGTCAGAGAGTTCGAATCTCTACAATTAAAATAATCAAAAATATTCTTTAAAGTTTTCTAAAAAAAGAAATGAACGGAAATACCAAGTCGGATCTGGCTGTGTAGTAACTTTCATGCATGATATTCCGGTCATTTATAGTATATTTAAATTTTGTTAAGTTATCAAGTGTGTTTTTGTTTTAGATTTGTATAATGATATTTAAATCTAAATCTTGCTTTTATCATTGATTTCTGCTATAATTTATTTTAAAGGTGGTGTTTTTATGAAAAAAATATGTCTTATATCTACTTTATTTTTACTCCTTTTTCTTTGCTCTTGCAAGGTTAATTGGTTTAACGAAACCTATGATGTGCCATGGTATTTTGTTGTAATTCCGTGCATTGTTATTTTCGTTTTAGCTTATGTTATAATTATGTCAAAGACATATATATGCCCAAATTGTAAAACTGAATTTAAACCAAAATGGTATCAATTATACACCACAATTCACTTTGACGGAAAGAGAATTGCTAAATGTCCTAACTGTAAAAGAAAAGGATATTGTGAAGTAAAGAAAAGTAAAAAATGACAAAAAGAGCCGATGTCGGCTCTTTTTATGTTAACTTTTTTCTTAATGCCTCAAAAATTTTCTTTTCCTCTCTAGAAACCTTAACTTGTGTAAGTCCAAGCATTTGAGCAGTTGCTTGTTGAGAATATTCCTTTAAATACCTTAAAGTAATAATTTGCCGCCATAGAGGTGGCAGAGAAGATATAGCTTGCGATAATGCAATATGCTCAATTTTAGCATCAATTTCATTTTTTTCTTGGCTTATAGTGTTTTCAAGAGTATAATTTTCATCTTCACCGTTAATTGATGCAGATAGAGAGCTGACTGTTGAGGTAGCATCAATTGCTACCGACGCTTCCTCTATACTTAAACCACATCTCAGCGCAAGCTCTTCAATTTTAGGCTCTCTGCCCATTTCATTTGTGAATTTTTCACGTTCTCGCATCAGCATAGCCCCTTGCTGCTTATATACTCTGCTTACCTTTATAAGACCATCATCTCTAATAAAACGCTTGATTTCACCAATTATAAGTGGAACAGCATAAGTTGAAAATACAGTGCCCTTACTAGCATCAAAGCTTCTTATCGCTTTTAGCATACCGATAGATCCAATTTGAATTAAATCCTCGTATTCAACGCCCCTATCCTTAAACCTTAGAGCAATCGACCTGACAAGCCCTGCATTAATTTCCATGAGCCTTGAGGTGGCTTCCTCATTGCCATTTACAGCTAAGGTTAATAAGTCCTTATTTACGTTATAATCCATTTTAACTTAACTTTTTTGTCATTATTATTCTTACGCCTTGATCTCTTATGGAGCGTACATCAAGCTTGTCCATAAAGGTTTGCATAACTGCAAATCCCATTCCACTTCGCTCGCCTGTTGTATCGGTGGTATATAGTGGTGTCATAGCCTTTTGCACATCCTCTATTCCGCATCCGTTATCCCTAATTTCTATAACAACGGTTCTATCACAGTAATATTTTACGCCTATGTAAATAATTCCTTCCTTAAACTTATATCCATGTACGATTGAGTTTGTTACTGCCTCTGATACAGCACATTTTATATCGGAAATTTCCTCAATTGTTGGATTTAACTGCGCCACAAATGAAGCAACTGCCTGTCTTGCAAGTCCCTCGTTTACAGAAAGAGAAGGTATATATAGCTTCATGTGATTATCACTTTTCTTCATTGTTGTCATCTCCTTTGATTTTCATTATTCTTTCAACTCCTGCAAGCTCAAGTATTTTTTTAACTCTTTTACAGGGCTTATAAATTAAAAAACTTGCGCCAATTTCCTTTGAATTTGCATATCTTCCCATAATCAAGCCAAGCCCCGACGAATCCATAAATTCAACCACACTTAAATCAAGCACAACTGTGCTGGGCCTTTTTGAGAAAATTTCATTATCAATTCTGTCTCTTATCCCCTTAGCGCTATGATGGTCAATATCTCCTCTGATTTTGATTTTCAGCACGTGCTTTTCATAAACAATCTCAATGTTTTCACATTCAGTCATAATTTCACCTTCCTTTTCATAAATTTTAATATTAAAAACGTAAAAATTTTGTCGTAAAAGATAATATATTAAAAAAAAGTCATTGACAAATAACGATAAATATTGACACCTTGCTCCGCTTATAGTATAATATATTTAAGTATTGCTTGCTTTTTTAGAGGTGTTTATGGAGCTTTTACAAATTAAAAGAACTGAATTTAATTTAGGCTTGAAAAAAGAGTATAAATTTTTTCAAATAAGCGATATGCATATATCTTATTGTGATGAATTAAGCTCACCTTTAGATATAAGTGATAAAGAGCGTTGTGATATTCAATGGAATAAAGGGAAAATTCAATTTGCCAAGGACAACGATGAGTTTTACGATGAAAGATATAATATTGACTCAATCGTTTTACTTGAAACTTTGTTTTCACACGCAAAGGAAATAAAAGCAGATGCTATTATTTTAAGTGGCGATATAATGGATAGAGTAACTGATAGTAGTGTTAGATATTTAAAAAATCTTTTTTCTAATGCTGGCGTTCCAGTATTTTATTGTCTGGGAAATCATGAGCATTTAAACGAAAATCACGATAAGGTTAATCAATATGATAGGTTAAAGGATTTAACTAGTACTCCTGAATATTGTTCAGTTGATTATGAGGACTTTGAACTTTTAATAGTTGATAATAATAAGCCTATAAGTATAGAGCAACTAAACTTTTTAAAGGATAAAATTGCGTCTGGCAAAAAATTAATTTTAGTTGAACATAAACCACTTTTACTTGGTGAATTCGGCGAAAAAATGCTTGATAAGATTGGTGAATATTTCTTTATTGGATTAGATAAGGATGATGATATAACAAAGGAATATGTTAACATTATAAAAGAGAATGATAGCCATTTTATTGCAGTATTATGTGGTCATATACATTCTGCAAGAGAATATAAAATAACTGAAAATTTAATGCAGATTTCTACTTCAAGTGGATTAATCGGTGCATGCAGAGAAATAATAATTAAGTGAGGAAACAAAAATGAAGTTAATTCCATCAGTTAAAGAAAAAAAGCAAGGAGCAAGGGTTGAGCTTACAGGTTGCACCTTTATATTCCCGGAAAATTGTGATAAAAGAGTTATCAATTTAGCAAAAAAGGTTCCACAAGGCGATAAAGTAGTAAGAATTACTGTAAATGGCTGTAAGGGCGAAAATTACAGAATTACGTTTAAGGATGAAATTTCAATTTGGGCACCAAGCTATCAAGGTGCTTTCTATGCTATTCAAACGTTACGCCAAATTATCAAAAACGGATACTATGACGTAGAGGAAATCGTTGATAGCCCTGACTATGATGTAAGAGGCTTCTATTTTGATATCACAAGAGGAAGAATTCCAACTCTTGAAACACTTAAAAAGCTTGTTGATACTCTTGCATACTATAAGCATAATATGCTTCAGCTTTATGTTGAGCACGTATTCCCATTCAAGGAGTATGATGGAATTTATCAAAGAACAGGCTATATGACACCTGAGGAAACAGTTGAGCTTGATAAGTACTGTAAGGAAAACTTCATTGAGTTAGTACCATCATTATCATGCTTTGGACACTTATATGAGCTTTTACAGTATAACCGCAAGGATTTATGTGAATATGAAAACTATGAGCCAAAGGCTATTTATTGGGCTGAAAGAATGGGACACCATACTATTGACGTGTCAAATCCGGAAAGCATTGAGCTTATTAAGAGTTTAATTGACCAATATTCACCACTTTTCACAAGTGATAAGTTTAATATTTGCTGTGATGAAACATTTGACCTCTGCAACGGCAGAAACCAAGGTAAAGACAAAGCAAGAGAATACATTGACTTTGTAAACAAAATCGTTGCTCATGTTAAATCAAAAGGCAAAAAGCCAATGATGTGGGGGGATATTATATCTCATCATGTTGAGTTTATTGATGAGCTTGATAAGGATTTAACATTCTTAAGCTGGGGATACAGTCCCAACGAGTCGCCTGATAGCATTAACAAAGTAAAAGAGGCAAACAAACCTCAGTATGTTTGTCCGGGTCTTAACAACTGGGCAAGCCTTATGGAGTTAACTCAACGCTCAATTCCTAATATCACAAAGATGGCTGAGTACGGCTACGATGCAGGAGCAAAGGGTATGCTTACAACGTGCTGGGGAGACTACGGTCATACGTCTCCACTTGAAAGCTGTATGTACGGTATAATTTACGCTTGTGCTAAAGCATGGAATGTAAACTGCAAGTATGATAATTTCAATGATTTAATTGACTTTTTACACTACGGATACGATGGAGCTGCTGAGCTTGTCAATAAGCTTGCAGAACTTCACGTTGCTAACTTCTGGTACAATCTATGTGTGCATTATTCAAATGCAAAGTTTAATAATAACGCAATGCGCTGCAATACTCCAGGTCCTGACGCTTTAAATGAGGCATTCAATAAGTGCGAGGAGCTTATTCCTTACTTTATGGGCACAAAATGGGGAAATGAAGAATCAAGAGAAACGTTTTTAGTTATTTCCCAGGGAATCGAATATATGATTTCAATGCTTATTTCAATGCAAAGCGGCGAAAAATGCGGTGTAATTCTTAATGACGTTGAGGTTTGGTTAAAGGATTACTCAAAATTATATTTGAAGGAGAGCAAGGAAGGTGAGCTTCGTGATTTCGTTAAGGTTATGTACGAGCTTGCGCTTAAATATCTTGCATAATTAAATGTCGGCAATTATTGAAGCGATAAAATCGTTTTTTCTTGAAACAGTAGGCAAGGAGCTATGTGTTTTCTTTTGTTCAATGATTCCAATTATTGAGTTAAGAGGAGCAGTACCTATGGGAGCTGCATTTAATGCGACAATAGGTGGAATGCCATGGTATTTAACATATGTTTTAAGTGTTATTGGCAATATGGTACCAGTACCGTTCATTTTATTGCTCATAAAAAAGGTAATAGAATGGATGTCAAAATCAAAATTTAAATTTTTCAATAAAATTGCCAACTTCTTACTCCATAAGGTGGAAAAAAGAAGAGAAGGCATTGAAAAATACTCCTTTTGGGGAGTATGTCTGTTTGTAGCTGTTCCCTTGCCTATAACAGGTGCTTGGACAGGCTCTTTAGTTGCTGCAATGATAGATATGAAGCCGTGGAAAGCGTTTTTATCTTGCTTAATCGGTGTAATGATATCGGGAACGATAATGACAATAATTTCCTATGGAATTTCTGCAATTGTTTAAAAAATTAAAAAACTTTAAAAATTCTATTGCAATTTAATAAATGATATGTTATAATTGCAACGCAAATGATTCTTATCAAGAGTAACGGAGGGACAGGCCCTGAGAAGTTACGGCAACCTATCATATGACAAGGTGCCAATTCCGAGAGATGAGACTTTAATTAAGAGTATCAGCCCACGGAATTACCGTGGGCTTTTTTATCGAATTTTAAAATTCTGTCATCCGTAGAAAAGGAGTAAATATGAGAAAATTTTTCACATCAGAATCAGTAACTGAAGGACATCCAGATAAAATCTGCGACCAAATCTCAGACGCAGTGCTTGATGCCTTAATCGCGCAAGACCCATATTCAAGAGTTGCTTGCGAAAGCTTCTGTACAACAGGACTTGTTAACGTAATGGGCGAAATTACAACAAATGCAAAGATCGATTATTCAGAAATCGTTAGAAAAACAATTGATGAAATCGGCTACAATAAGGCAGAATACGGCTTTGATTGTAACTCGTGTGGCGTTATTATCAATGTTCATGCGCAATCAGCAGATATTGCCCTCGGTGTTGATAAATCACAAGAAGCAAAATCAAACGGCGACGAAAATGATAACGGCGCAGGCGACCAAGGTTTAATGTTTGGTTACGCTTGTAACGAAACGAAGGAGCTTATGCCACTTCCAATTTCACTTGCTCACAAGCTTGCAAAGAGACTTACAGATGTAAGAAAGGACGGCACACTTGATTATCTTCGTCCGGACGGCAAAACACAGGTTACAGTTGAGTATAATGACGGTAAGCCATCAAGAATAGATGCAATCGTTGTTTCATCACAGCATAGTGAATATGTTGAGCTTGAAACTATTAGAGAAGATGTAATTAAGCATGTAATTACGCCAATTATTCCAAGTGATATGATTGATGATAATACTAAGATTTTTGTAAATCCAACAGGACGATTTGTTATCGGTGGTCCTCACGGTGATACTGGCTTAACAGGTAGAAAAATTATCGTTGATACATACGGTGGATACTCTCGCCACGGTGGTGGTGCTTTCTCTGGTAAAGACCCAACAAAGGTTGACAGAAGCGCATGCTATGCGGCAAGGTATGTTGCTAAAAACATCGTAGCATCAGGTGTGGCAGATAAATGTGAGGTGCAAATCGCATACGCTATCGGCGTTGCAAAGCCGGTTTCTGTATTAGTTGATACATTTGGTACTGCTAAGGTTGATGAAGATAAAATTTCAGAGTTTGTTTATAACAATATTGACCTTCGACCAACTGCTATTATTGAAAAATTCCAGCTTCGCCGCCCAATTTACCGTCAGCTTGCAGCTTATGGTCATATCGGTAGAGAAGACCTCGACATTCCATGGGAAAAAACAGATTTAGCTGAACAAATTAAGAAAGAATTACTTTAAAATATTGCCCTTGAGTTTTTTCTCAAGGGCTTATTACTCACACATTCATCCATAAATTTAATTACATAACATATAAAATAATGAGAAAATTTATAACATTTTTAATTTTGGTTATTTCCATTCTTATTTGTTCTTGCCAAACAAATAATGCAATAGAAGTAAAATATAGTGCAACTGAAGGCGGCTATATAGAAGGCATAACAACCCAAAAAATAGATAAAAACAGTGCAACATCATCAGTTA
>JBGVPY010000090.1:0-5000 GCA_045127235.1 Eubacteriales bacterium | reverse complement strand
CGGGCAGGCGTCAGCTCCTATACTTCATCTTGCGATTTTGCAGAAACCTGTGTTTTTGGTAAACAGTCGCTTGGGCCTCTTCACTGCGGCCTATGTTTCCATAGGCACCTCTTCTCCCGAAGTTACGAGGTAATTTTGCCGAGTTCCTTAACAATGGTTCTCCCGTTCGTCTTACATTTCTCATGTCGTCCACCTGTGTCGGTTTGCGGTACAGGCACCTTGTATCTGTTTAGCAGCTTTTCTCGTCAGCGTGAATTCATAGACTTCGTTACTAATTTTCACTCCCCATCATCACCTAACATTTTGATAACAAGCGTACTTCACTACTTGTTTGTCTCATGATTTGGCCATGGTTTTCCATCCCCATGGTTCTACTATCCTTCTGCGTCCCTGCTTCAACTCTTTGTCGATACACGGTGGTACAGGAATATCTACCTGTTGTCCATCACCTACGGCTTTCGCCCTCAGCTTAGGTCCTGACTTACCCTGGGAGGACTGCCCTTCCCCAGGAAACCTTAGACTTTCGACGGCAAGGGTTCTCGCCTTGCTCTCGCTACTCATGCCGGCATTCTCTCTTGTGTACAGTCCACCAACCCTTCCGGTTTGGCTTCTGCCCAGTACACATTGCTCCTCTACCGATAGAATCTCTTCTATCCCTAAACTTCGGTGTTATGTTTTAGCCCCGTTACATCTTCGGCGCTCAATCACTCGACCAGTGAGCTATTACGCACTCTTTTAATGTATGGCTGCTTCTAAGCCAACATCCTGGTTGTTTTAGCAATTAAACATCCTTTTCCACTTAACATAAACTTGGGGACCTTAGTTGTAGATCTGGGCTGTTTCCCTTTTGGCAATGAAACTTATCTCACACTGCCTGACTCCCTAGTAGTAATATATGACATTCGGAGTTTGATAAGATTTGGTAGGTTGCGAAACCCCCGCATCCATTCAGTGCTCTACCTTCATATATCTTCGCTAGAGGCTAGCCCTAAAGCTATTTCGAGGAGAACCAGCTATATCCCAGTTCGATTAGAATTTCTCCGCTATCCACAAGTCATCCCCGGATGTTTCAACAGACGTGGGTTCGGTCCTCCGCAAGGTTTTACCCTTGTTTCAACCTGCTCATGGATAGGTCACTGGGTTTCGGGTCTACAATATGCAACTTAAGCGCCCTATTCAGACTCGCTTTCGCTTCGGCTCCGTAACTTAATTACTTAACCTTGCTACATATCGTAACTCGCCGGCCCGTTCTACAAAAAGTACGAGGTCGTTATTCACTTCCTCCGTTTGTAAACATATGGTTTCAGGTTCTCTTTCACTCCCCTCCCGGGGTTCTTTTCACCTTTCCCTCACGGTACTTGTTCGCTATCGGTCACTAGATCGTATTTAGCCTTACGAGATGGTCCTCGCTCATTCATACCGAATTCCTCGTGCTCGGTATTACTCTGGATTCCTACTCGTGATTAAACATTATTTCAGTTACAAGACTTTTACTTTGTTTCGTGCGGCTTTCCAACCATCTTCACTTACAATGCTTTCATTCACTTTATTGTAGGTCCTAACCCCTAGCATATTGCTATCCTAGGTTTGGGCTCTTACCCGTTCGCTCACCACTACTTAGGTAATCGTTTGTTTACTTTCTTTTCCTCCTGGTACTTAGATGTTTCAGTTCCCAGGGTTCCCTTTAATACACTATGTATTCATGTATTAATACTAAGACATTATTCTTAGTGTGTTCCCACATTCGGATATCTACGGGTCATTGCCTACTTGCGGCTAACCGTAGCTTTTCGCAGCTTATCGCGTCCTTCATCGGCGTCTAGTGCCAAGGCATCCACCATACGCTCTTTTTCGCTTGATCGTATTTCGTCGACTTCTTGGTTTTGTTTTAAACGTTTGAACTTTTGTTCTTCCTTAAAATTGAAATATTTCGTATTACTCGTTTTTTAGTTTTCTTAACTTTAAACTTGCTCTACTTATATATCCTACTTTTAGATATTTATATTATGTAGTTGTCAATGTGCTCGCGTTTTCTCCTCTTCGGTTGAACGCATTGCTAGTTTACTATATACACGAAGCCAAGTCAACACTTTTTTTAAAAAATTTTTAATATTTTTTTGCTACCACAAAAATCTCCCCACCGCCACTCCGTGTGTTTCTCGTTTTTTCAACCTTTTTCATTTTCTTTGTGCATTTTAACCAAATGGTTTTGGGGTGTTTTATACCTTTTATTCTTATTTTTTGATTAAATATTATATAAATATACTATTATATATATAAATAATAACATTAAAAATATAACATTTTAAAATTTTACAACAAAAAAGCAGGTTAAGTTTAACCTGCTTCTATTTTTTATTTAGGTGTGTTGCCATTAACAAATCCATCTAGCTTATCGCTTGGAAGAATAATTCCAGTAACTTCACGTTCTAAACGTTCAAGCACTGCAAGTTCGTGGCGATATGCATTAAGTTCTTTTTCCCATTCGGAAAGCTTTAAGCATTTTGATCTAAATGACTTATCACCTGTTTTAAGCATTATGCTTGCAATATCTTCAGAAACATCTTCCTGTTTAGCATATACTAAAACTTTACTGCTAATTTCATCAGATAAATTTTTCATTTCTGGTTTTTTCATTTCAATTTCAGCAATTTTTTTAATTACTGCTAAACGACTTGCACGAATTTCACGAACCATTTCAGGATTTTTAAGTTCTGCAACCAACAAATCAATACTTTCAGAAATTCTGCCTGTTTCATCATAAACATCTTGTGTCATGCCAACAAAGAATTGTGCTGTTTCATCTTGTGTTAAATCAACACCCTCATCTAAAGTATCAATATATTCTTGTGTTAAATTTTCGTTATTTTGACCAACTTCATAATACTCATCATATTTTGCAATTAAATCGGAATAAGTTTCAAAATATGGTTTTAAAGTTTCGGTTATTAATTTGCTCATTATTTTTTGCCACCCTTTTGCATTTCTTCTATTTTAGTTAAGTTTGCTGCAACACCTTTTTCATATTCTAACCAATAATAAAAGTTGTTAGGAGCATCATAACTAGCATGATATAGTGCAGATTCTTTTTCATACATTTTAATGGCTGTATCAAGCATTGTTCTGTCGTGCCCAAACATTTGCTCTAACTCTTCAATTTTATAAAGTTCGCCTTTAATATTTCTATATGTAGGATGACTTTCCATAGCTTCTTGGTCTAAACGAGTATCATCTGTTGGATCAAACTCATCTAAACGATATGATTCACGAATATCTAATAATTGTTGTTCTAGAAGCGCACCTTTATCTGAACATTGGCTTTCTTTATAAACAATAACTGATAAAACATATTTTGCTTTAGCCATTGCTTCAGCAATTCTAGGATCAGATGCAATTTTACTTGCAGTTTCAGCTGATTCAACATATCTATCGTAAGCATCAATTGTTCTACGATCTCTATAATATGTTCTACTTTCTTCAGCATCGTATTCAGCTTCTGCAGAACACATTTCACTATTGGCTGTTGAAAGTTTTGTTGCATATTCTGTTAAAAATGCAGGATCAATTTGCAATTGTGGGCAATATTTTTTAACAATTGCAACAATTGCTGCAACTGAACCACCTTTTTTTGCAATTTCCATTTCCATTAAAAGTTTATTATCTCCCATTACAATTCCCCCTTTTTATCGCAATGAAATTTAAACTACGAGTATATTATACTATAAATTACACTTAATTACAATACCCTATTTAAAAATATATCTCCACCTTAAACCACACATATTTACACCCATTAATATAATAAATAAAAAAATAAAGTGGTTTTTAAACCACTTTAAAAACTTTTTCTAATTTGCTCGATTGCAGTTTTTTCAAGCCTACTAACCTGCGCCTGACTAATACCCACTTCCTCACTAACTTCCATTTGAGTTTTTCCGATGTAATACCTTAACAAAACAATTTCTTTTTCACGTGGATTTAATTTACGTAAAGCATCCTTTAAATTAATGTTTTCAAGCCAAATTTCTTCGCTGTTTTTACTATCGGAAACCTGATCCATTAAATAAATTGTGTCATCGCCATCATTATAAACCGGATCACCCAAACTAACCGGCGCCGAAATTGCATCTAGCGCAATAGCAACATCTTTTAAATCAACTTCAATTTTTTCAGCAATTTCTTCAAGCCTTGGCTCATCTACCCTATCCTTTGAAAGTTCTTCCCTTGCTTTAAGTGCCCTATAGGCAATATCACGCAAACTACGTGAAACCCTAATTGAACTATTATCACGTAAAAAGCGTTTTATTTCTCCAATAATCATTGGAACAGCATAGGTTGAAAATTTTACATTTAAATTAACATCAAAATTATCAATGGCCTTCATAAGCCCAACACATCCAACCTGAAAAATATCATCGGAAACTTCCTTTGAAACATTAAACCTTTGAACAACACTTAAAACCAATCGCATATTGGCATAGGCAAATTCTTCGCGAGCAACTTTATCACCATCTTTAACCTTTACCATTAATTCCGCTAATTGTTTACCATTTAATTTTGGTAGAGTTGCTGTATTTACGCCTGTTATTTCAACTTTATTACCCATATACACCCCTAAAACACTAATGTTTTAAATTAGGGTTTCCAATATTTTCCAAAATATTCAGGTGTTATGTTTTACAATTAATTTAAAAAAATCAACTAATTATCCGCCATCCGTAATTATAGAAACTTTAAAAAATTTATGAAATTTTTAACATCTCCTTTTTTATTTGCTTAACAATTTTCTTTTCCAACCTACTTATGTAACTTTGGCTAATATTTAATGAAGTAGCAACCTCTTTTTGCGTTTGTTCATCTTGTCCATCTAGGCCAAACCTTAAAACCATTATTTCTCGTTCCCTATTATTTAATCCATTAAGTATTTGCCACAACAATTTAACTTCAACACTTGCATTTAAATTGCTTTCTGGTGTTGCCTCTTCACTAGGAACAACATC
>JBGVPY010000089.1:0-12885 GCA_045127235.1 Eubacteriales bacterium | reverse complement strand
ATATCGTTTTTTTCTTTGTATGACTAACGCAAGCGCTTCGGGCTTGAAAGCAAATTCTTCGTATTAACGGAGTTAATGCTTCAATTTTAGTATGTAGGTATGCATACTTACATACCTAATTTTAATGCATATTGCGAGATGTTAGAGTTTTAAAAAACGGCGCCAAAGTAATCTCGCCGACCGCTGACCCTTAAGCTCCTTCCGGGAGGCACTCTTTAGAGCTTGCGTTAGCTGAGCTATCAACAACGCTGACTGAGGGAGAATGCATTAAAACGCTTGCTCCTTTCACCACATTCTGTCCTCTTGCCGAGGCGGTTCCCTTTTGTCGCTTTGCGACATTTCCCCTAAAAGGGGAATCTCCCCCTTCCTCCCGGAGGAAGGCTTTTCTGATGGCTGTTCGCGCAGCGAGCCTTAAAAATATTATAAAATAAAAAAACCGGGACTGACCGGTATAGTTTTACCGATTAATCTCGATTTTTTATTATTTATTATTTATTTTTTAGTTATGAGCTTGATATGCAAGCGTTATGAATTTAGCGTTGCTAAACGTTATGAGTTTACTTCGTAAACGTTATGATATGATTGCCATAAAGCAACCTTCAACTGTGCCGTAGGCACATCATAACTTGCAAAGCAATCATAACTGTGCCGCAGGCACATCATAACTTGCGAAGCAATCATAACTGTGCCGTAGGCACATCATAACTTGCCGTAGGCAATCATAGTTGGCGACAAAAGGTCGCCCAACCGGTACACTTTACCGATAAATATCGCTTGAAATATTTCTAGTTATATGATAGAATGTATTAACATGATGTATTTATCATTGAGGCAAGATATGAAACGATTTTTATTACTTTTTATTATAGCTATTTCAATTTTCTTAGTGTCCTGTCAGGTGGACTGGAGCTTGATTGACACGTCCATGTTTGAAAAAGAGCCTGAGGTTTACACAGTGTCCTTTGACACACAAGGCGGAAGCGCAATTACAGATATGCAGGTGGAGGAAAAATCCACGGTAAAGCGTCCTAAAAATCCTACCAAGGACGGCTTTGAGTTTGACGGTTGGTACACGGAAAACGATGAAAAATATCAATTTTTCAGCTCCCTTGTGGAGTGTGATTTTACACTCCATGCTAAGTGGGCGCCACATCGCACGGTTACCTTTGTAACCGAGTATGGAGATACTCCAAATGTGCAATGTATCGGCTCAGGCAGATATGCCACCGAGCCAAAAATTGAGTATGAGCATTACTATATTGATTATTGGCACGATGATTACGATAACATTTGGGACTTTGAAACCCCTGTGCTTTATGACCTAACGCTATACGCCAAATGGGAAAAAATGATTGAAATCAAGGCGGAAAACGACGTTATTTATCTTAAACCCGGAACGGAAATCGGCGATTTGCCTGTGCTTAAAAAAACAGGAGCGCATTTCCTTGGCTGGTTCAGAAGAAATGACAAAATGGAGCTTGAGCGTGTAGATGAAACAACCGTCTTTCATGAAAGCACCTACATTATTCCTAAATGGGATGAAAACGAAAATGTTATTTTAATTACTCTTGACCCTAAGGAAGGCAAGCTTTCAGAAAATAAAAGCGTTTTGGTTACGGAAAAATGCGCAAAATTAACGGACTTACCTGAGCCAACGTCCTTTGGCAGTAGCTACTTCCTAGGCTGGTATGACGAAAACGGCGTAAGATACTCAAAAAACTCAGTGGTTTTTGAGGAAATCACGCTAAGTGCAAGGTATCAATTCCACACATCATGTAAAGTAAATGAAAACGGAAGCCATAATTTTTCACTTTGGGAATATAGCAATGTGCCAACCTGCACAGACGATGCCACCGCTACCCGATACTGTCTTGACTGTAAGGAAGCGGAGCTTAAAATAATTGAGGATGCATACGGCCACAAATATAACGATAATTGGACATTCTCGCTTATGAAAATGTCCCGCGCGTGCTACGTGTGCGAGCATATTCAAGAGGTGTCCTTTACCGATATTACCGACACGGTAATGTTTGCGGAAATCATAGGCGAATGCTACGGCAAGGATAATGTTGACTGCCTTTTTAATAAGAATTGGAATGACGAGGGCAAAAACGCATTTTGCGGCAAGGAAAATAACGAAATTTCCGTAAAAATTTCACTAAAACCAAACACATCCCCCCACGGAATTTATATTAAGGGCAACGGCTCATCATCCATAGAGGTGTACGTTAAATACCAAGGCGAAAGCCAATATTCCATAATCAGGGTAACGTCATTTGGAGAAAATCCTACGTTAGTTTTACTTGACGGACTACCAATTACGGAAATCCTACTTAAAATGCCAAACGGCGGCGACGGCACAGAAATTTGGCAAGAGGTTGCGCTAGTTAAAATTCCACAAGTATAAAAAATAACGCTTCGGCATTTAGCCGAAGCGTTTTTTAGTTATGCAGCCTCATTTTCATTTACAGGTGGATTTACAATATCATTATATGAAACGAAGAAATAGCTTTCATTTTCGTTAGGTGTGCCACCTTGCATATATGAGTAAGTGGTTACTTCTTTATCAGTTACGGACACGTATGCGCCCATTGCAAGCTTTACATTCTTGTTTGCATCGGTAAAGCCTGAAATTTTTAGCTCAAATGAAATAAATTCGTTTTTTGCCACCTCAGCTACTATACTGTTTGTTGTTGCATTTCCGTTTTCATCAAAAATGTCATTTGCGCCAAGCTTATCCTTTAATACAGCAAATACGCCGTACTTAACTATTTTGCCTGATTTTGATTCGTATTCCTTGATTGCTTCTTTATTTATCGTATAGCCTATTGTGATTTCGCATCTGCCATTTTCAGGCGCAGAGTAGCCATGGAATTTAAAGAGAGGCTCTGCTATTTCCTTGTTAGCAGTAGCGCCACACTTGGAACAAACCATTGTTTTTACGCCGATTTCATCAAAGCTCTTATATGAAATGCTATTTACAATGCTAAAATCGTGATTTGCTGTTACATAGTCATCAAGTCCGTCGGAATCGTTAAACAAAATTGTAATACCGCTTGCGGTAAAATCGTTGAAAATTGAATTTTCAGTTACATTTTTTGCATTGTTTGGATGGGACAAAATGATAGTTTCAAGCTTTTCGTAAGGCGCGCGTCCTGTGGATATTGGGAAATAGAATGCACCGGTGTTGTTGCCTTGAGTTGCGAACTTTATTTGTGATACATCGCATTGAAATTCAATAGATACAAGGGCAGGCTTAATGTCAGCAGGTGCATAATGCACAGGAATTTCGTTGTGGTGCTGAGTTTCAAAAAGAACAGTTAACGCCTGTGTGCCGATAGATTGCACATTAGGACCTAAAATCAAGTGAGTTACATGGGAAATAGCGTTATTAAAGGATGATGAGCCAATAGTGGTAGCATTTAAGTAAAACTCGCCCTTAAATGCACGATAGCAATTATCAAACGCACTATTACCAACGCTTGTTAAATTTCTTGGAAAGTTTTTAACGCTTGCCATTTTGTAAGCTTGGTTTGCAAAACAAAGCGGAATAGCGGTAACTTGGCTGTTTTCGCCAAAGTCAATACATCTTAATTCTCTTACACACTCGTTCATGTCGTGAACCTTGTTTACAGTTCCCTCAAGCTGAATGTATCCGCATACATGCTTGAAATACGCGTGAGTTTTCATCGAGTTAAGATTTACATATGTAATTAAATTTTCGCCTATGTATGCAGGGAAATTAAATCTTGTAAGGTACTCTGTACCTATTTTTGATTTGTCAATGTTTGCAGCAGCCATATCTGCATTCATTGTATCAGTATTAAGATTACTAATAGTGCTACCAGAGCTTACAAAATATTTTGGCTCTTCAAATACAACGAAGTGAGTAAAAACATCATCCTTCGCTTTTAGTTCTTCGGGTATAGGCTCAAGATATACATCCTTTGCACCCACTGTAATAGCGAAAGCACATACAAAAAGCATAGCCAAAGCAATTAAAAATAAAATTTTTCTTTTCATATTTCTCTCCTTAAAATCGGTTAATACAACTTTATTATATAATAATTATAGTAGGTTGTCAACTTAGTTTTTATACCGCCAAAGAAAAAACATCGCACCACCTTTATTTTTTCTCTATATTTTAGTATGTTAGTATGCATACTTACATACCTTTTTTAAAATCGATTTCTTTTTGATTGATTTTTTCTTTTCCAAACTATAATTATCGCTTGGCTTTTACTCTTGGTTTCTTTTTAGCTTACTTTTTCTTTTTCCAAGCTTTAAATGAAATAACAATGCTAGCAAGCTGAATTGATACAAAACAAAAAACATACGACCTTCCCACAAATTTTCAAATAAAAAAACGCACATAAGTGCGTTTTTGCTTATTTAAAATATTTGTGTTAAGTATCAAAAAGCCTTTGTTGCTTCTATCTTTAGGAATGATATTAGTAATCAAACAAAATAGCAGTAAGTGCTTGCGTGATTTTATCGGTAAGATCAAATTGTTCGCTGTTAGAAAGTTTATATGAAGTTCTTATTACCATAGTACCTACTATTGCATATGAGCCTGAATATAAAGCCGTTCCATCAAATCCCGCTAAATATTCACACCTCTTTTCAGCCTCTTCAACAGTACTATAAACTTCTACCGCACCGCCACCATCTGTTCCTTTGGAAACAATATCATAACCAGGAACCGAATTATAAGGTATTGTATAATAAGAAAAGTAAACACAAGCGTTGTATCCACCATCCTTACTAAGAAGCCCCTCTGGGTCGTTTTCTTTCGTTACAGCCTGTGTTCCTGTAATTCCTGTTACAGTGCGCAAGCAAGATTCAACCCATTCTCCCGAAGGATTGTTTATTTGGTCGATTATAATCAAACTTATTTTTGTCTGTTCGATCAATTGATATATTGTGTCAGTGTCTTTTTTGATTTTTTTGGTAGTGTTTTTTCCTAGTACAACGCGTAGTCCTTCCCAAAAAGAATCGTCCTCAATTTTTATAGAGCCAATTTCGGCAGGGACTCCTGCAATATTTTCAACACCTGCATTATTTGCAGATTCATTATACCCATCAACTATTTCATTATATTCTGCAGCAGCAATGTTATAATTTTCTATTGCTTTGCAAGCGTTTATAGCGAGTACTGACAACGCCGCCATACACACGACAATAATAATTATTATTAATACTACTTTAGACATTATTTGAAACACGCCTTTATTTTATCAGCCGCCTTTTGTGCTGTTTTTTGTTTAATCCATCCCTCTTTTGCATAAGAAACTAAATTTATTTTATCGTTTTTTGTTTGGATAGCAATAGTTGCAGGATTATAGTTAGCTCTAATGCATACAATATAGATATTATCTTCTGTATATTCCTCAAGAATAGTTCCTATATCTACAAGAATTTCTCCAAGTTTTTTAAATGAACATCCATTCGCATCAAAGGACATTTCGACAAAAGATACATTGCTTGGGCATCCATAATCTATCAATATTTTTTTCAAAGTGTTCATCGTCAGCCTCCTATTTAGTGAACAAAAACAACACCTGCTAATGCAGTTTTCATTTCCTCACGAATTTCCTCTTCTGTTGGGATTGTAATTTTGTCTCGTTTAGATGCTTGTTCTAAAAACAATGGTTCCAAGAGATTGTGCGCAAACTCTTCTCTATTATCCGAAGCATGCATGTCTTTCAAAGTATCTCCAACCAATAAAGATTTTAGACTATTGGCAATCGCCGCACCCTCTTCTTCGTTGATTAGAAAATCTCCACAAAGGACCTCGTATTCTTTACAAATTATTTCATACATTCTTTCAGCGTCACTTTTATAAAAGTTTGAAATAATTTCTTCCGTTAAAACAGATCCACCTATTCCGCCAGCAAGTCCGCCAACAATTCCGCCAATAACAGTTCCAACTCCGGGCGCAATCAAAGATCCCAAGGCTGCACCAGCATAACCGCCGGCCGCGCCACCCGCAACTCCAACAACAGTCACAACTAAGTTTTTAAGAAGCTCTTCTTTTGAAATTCTTCCTCTAATTAGTTCAATAAAGTCTATTCCGGTCAAAACAATAATCAAAACGCCATCAACAATAAGCTCTTTCGCTATAATTTTTGCAGCAGCACTGATAGCCTTTTTGCCCACCGCAGTACCACCATTTTTCAAAACTATAGCCTCACAAACATTCTCTCCAAGTGATCTTGCAATAGCCTCTGCAGTTGGAGCTAAAGCATTGGGAAGCCCTGTTTTAATCAATTGGCTTGATATTACATAAGTTGCAAAAACCGTTCCACCAGTTTTCAAGCCATTCATTGAAGCATTTTTGAGCGCTGCATCATATTCTATCCCGTTGAACATACAGCATGCAAAATCAATCGCAAAACTAATTCCAGCAGCACAAGTAGCAGTAATAGCTCCGTTCACGGCATCATATGTTAACGATTCAATTGTGCCAGCTTTTGTTAAGTTATACGCTTGTTTATATGTAAGTCCACCTTTTTTCACAAGATTTACTGCTTCGTCTGGATCTGTTACATTCGGAACTTGTCCGTTTTTAATTTTATTTTTCATCAAATTCACGGCATCATCATATTGATCTGATGGAACCTCAAGCACCATAGGATTTCCATCGGCATCAATATAACGATACAATCCAGTTGTAGAATCAAAAGCGGAATTTACACTCTTACTTGCGGTGTTATAATATTTATCTTGAATCCAAGTAATGCTACCATCGCGATTTATTATTTTACGGTCTGCACCATTTTTCCAATTGTTATCGCCAACAATAGTAGAAGTATTCCCTTTAAAAGAATCTACTATATTATTTACTTTTTCAGCAGCAAAGCCATGACCTTGACTACATAGAAATTTTCTATCTGTATAGAACTGTTGTGTTGCTTTCATGTTGCCAGCAAGATAACCACCCATTTCTCCTATGGTATAAGTTGAATCATCTGGCTCTTCCATATCCAAAGAAAAGGCTTTCAATGGCATAATTGGCAACAGGGTGCAAAAAAGTAATATGAAACATATAATTTTCTTAACCATCATATTCCTCCCATTTAACGAATGAATTATATTTCAAGTGTTCATCAATATACAGTATAACAGTCTCAATATAATTTGTCAATGCTATATAATAAAAATCATTATTTACTTATAAAAACCAGATTAAAAACCCACACTTGCAAATAAGAGTGTACCGTGCCGATTTTCTTCCGCGTACATTTTTAAAGAACAAACATCTATTTCATTGCTTATTTTTCCTAATTTCTTTTTTCTTTTTCCAAGCTTTAAATTTTGCCTAGCGTGTTCCTTTCGGTTTCTTTTTTGCATGCTTTTTTCTTTTTCCAAGCTTTGAGCTTTGCTATTCTATTCCCTTTTGATTTCTTTTTGCCTACTTTTTTCTTTTTCCAAAGAAAAAAAGTATGTTGAAATGTTAGAAAATGTGTGATAGAATGAAAGGTGGAGAATTTTTTATTTAAAGGACTAAATAAATCAATGAAATCAAAAATTTTAGATACAATTAAAACGTATTTAATTGTTACCCTTGGCGGTCTTATTGTTACGTGCGGGGTTCACTTTTTCAGCTTCCCGAACAACTTTTCCACGGGTGGCGTTAGCTCTCTTGCCGTTTTAGTTTCCAACATAGCAAAAACAGTAAAGCCGGGGCTTGAAGCGGTTATCACGCCAGGTCTTACAATGATGGTTGTAAATGTGATTTTGCTTACAATCGCGCTTATAATTTTCGGCAAGGACTTTGCGGCAAAGACAATTTATTGTAGCTTGCTTATTTCCGTTTTATCATTCGTTTTAGAAAAGGTTTTACCTGTAAGCAAGGTGGCAGGAGAAGGAAACACACTTACAAACGACCCATTTTTAGACCTTGTGTTTGCCATTGGCTGTATCGCAGTTGGTAGCGCTATAACATTTAGCGTTGGCGCATCCTCGGGTGGCACCGATATTGTGGCAATGATTTTAAAGAAGTACACAAATCTTGATATCAGCCGTGCGCTTTTCGTGTCCGATGCAATATTAGTTTTAGCAAGCTTCTTTATTATCAATATAAGAATAGGTCTTTACTCACTTCTCGGCTTAATTTTAAAATCATTTATCGTTGATATTGTAATTGACGGTATTTACAGAACCAAATGCTTCTACATAATCACGTCAAGAGATACTGAGATTGTAGAGTTTATAAACAATAAGCTCCACCGTGGAGCAACGGTTTCCTTATGTACAGGCTCATTTACCCACGAGGATAAAAAAATTATTATTACCGTTCTTAGCCGTACACAAGCTATGCAGCTTAAAACCTACATAAAGGAAACAGGCGACGGCAGCGACTTTACGATTATCACTAACTCCAGCGATATTGTCGGCAAGGGATTTAGATCAATGATATAACAAAAAGCAATAACACAATTAGGCATGTTGACATATTTGTAAATTTATGGTATCATAATAACAGAAAATCTACAAATAATATAGGTGAATATATGAAAAAGATTTTATTAGGTATTATTTTAATTTTAGGCGTGTGCATGATAATTTCATGCGGAGCGGAAAATACACCTGACACCAGCTTGGAAAATAACGCCATTGACCTTGATAATATTCAACAAAACAACGCTCCCGAAGCGCAAGCGATTATCAACACCGGTGTGGAAAATGATAAGGAAATCAACCAAAACGCTGAGGCGTCAAAGGAAAAGGATATTGATATGATAGCCAATGATGATGAAATTTTAAGCGATGACGCTTCACGCGAGCCAAAAGCTGAGTTTGTTTTAAAGGCAATCGTGAAAAAGATAGAAAATGACCGACTTGAGGTTGAGGTAATTGAAAGCGATTATGCATTCGGCATTTATCATATTTTAACTGCATCTGCAAAATACTATAACAAAAACGGCTCACAGGTAACACGCGAAAGCATTATGGTGGGCGATACTATCGAGCTTACCTATTCAGGTCAAACTATGCTTTCCTATCCACCGCAGGTGGTTGCATATTCAATTTGTTTGACAAATTGAATATGCAGCTAAATTTGCGCAAGCGCAAGCTAAATTCGGCTTACGCGAGCTAAATTCCCTGCGGGAGCTAAATTGCCTTACGGCAGCTAAAAGGAGCAAATTTAATTTAGCTTCACGAAGTGAAATTTCGCTATGTTGCTTGCAACATAATTTCGCTACGGAGCATAGCGAAG
Organism: Eubacteriales bacterium; assembly: GCA_045127235.1. Lineage (GTDB taxonomy): Bacteria > Bacillota > Clostridia > Oscillospirales > CAG-272 > RGIG2000. Next base: position 3,662 of record JBGVPY010000089.1, on the reverse strand, counting down.
TAATTTCGCTAAAAACGAAGCTCATTCGCTCAAACAAAATGGCACAACGCGTGCCATTTTTTATTTGTTGACAAAATCTCAAAACAATGATAAAATATGAGTGTCTTAAATATAATAAAAGGAAAGGAAATTTTTTATGAAAAATAAGGCGATTAGAATAACTGTGATTACATTAGCAATCGTTATTGGCGTTATAATTTTGCTTCTTGCAGGAGTTAAAATTGGCGAAAGAATTATTTTTAGCGAGTTTTACAAAAATGCTGAAAAGGAATTTAAAATGCCGGGCGTAAATGACGGTTTAGTTCAACAGGGTATCGTTTATATGCCCGAGAAGGAAGTATTTTTAGTTGCAGGCTATATGTCCGATAATACTGCATCAAGAGTATATGTTGTATCCAAGGACGGCGAGGTTTTAAATAAGGTTTCACTTAAAAATCAGGACGGCACAGACTATTTAGGTCATACAGGCGGCATTGAATTTTACGGAAATTACGTTTATATTACCGACGGTACAAAGGAAAAATTCTACGATGGCGGTCTTGATGTGTTCCCACTTAATGAAATGCTAGATGGCAAGAGCGAGGTTAAAAAAATAGGCAGAGTTAAGACATATAATAACCCTGCATATTGCCATATTTACGATGGATATATGTTCGTTGGAGAATTTTACCGTGAAAACGATTACGAAACATTAGATTCCCACAGAATAACAACACCAAGTGGCGACAAAAATACTGCGCTTATTACAGTATTTAAGCTTGGCGAGGGAGATTTTAGCGTTGCTAAAAAGCCATGCGCCGCAATTTCCACAACGGGCGCTATTCAGGGTATGTATATCCTTGACGGAAAGCAAATTGTGCTTTCATCATCATGGGGACTTTCCAAATCAAAGCTCTATTTCTACGATATGCTTTACATTGAAAGCGACAACGGCAACGTTTTAATTGACGGAAACGCCGTTTCACTTTACCATTTAGACTCTAAATGCTTAAAGAAAACCCTTGAAGCGCCACCAATGGCGGAGGAAATGGCTTACGTGGACGGCAGAATTTACGTGCTTAACGAAAGCGCATGCAAAAAATATATTTTTGGAAAATTCTTAAGCGGAAACAATTTGTATTCTTACGAATACAAATTGAGCGATTAGCTGCTAGCGGTCAGCGAGATTAGCTTTAAGATTTAACCTAACAAATAACAAAAACGCAAATTACAAATGATATTTAGCGAGATAAGATTATTTATTTTGAAATTAACTACCGGTAGTCAATTCTCGCTAACTGCTGACAGCTAACGGCTGACGGCTGTTCTCCTTTCGGAGAACGAAAGGAGAATCACCATGTCAAAAGTAACATTAAACGAAAACAAAGAATTAGTTGCAAAAATTAAAGCTGGGCTTGAAAGAAAGGGCGGATACTGCCCTTGCCGACTTGAAAAAAGCGAGGACACAAAATGCATCTGCAAGGAATTTCGTGAGCAGATTGCGGACCCCGATTTTGAGGGCTATTGCCATTGTTTACTATATTACAAATCAAAGTAAATAGCGACTTGTAGCTATTTACTTTGGTCAGCAGTCAACACGCACCGAAGGTGCATATCGCTCCGCCTTTGGCGGAATATCGCGCTTTCGCTAAGCGAAAGCATATCGCAACCGAAGCTATTCGGTTATATCGCGCGTGCATGCACGACGTTTCGCTATTGCGAAGCAATAATTTCGCTAATTATAAAAGCCAAGCGTTGCTTGGCTTTTATTGTACCAAAAATGGAACATGGGAAAGTTGAATTTATATGCTCTTAATGGTAAAATAAACCTGTAAATCACATTAAGATAAAGGAGAGAGTTTATGAATTCATTGGAGTCAAAAAAGCTTGCGCTACTTAGAATACTTGAAATTTTAAAGAGGTACAGCGACGCAAATCATCCTTTAACCCAAGAGGAAATCATTTGTCGATTAAAGAAGGATTACGGCATTACCCTTGAAAGAAAGGCGGTTAGCCGAAATTTTTCATTGCTTCGCGAGGCAGGCTACGAAATTAATTCAAGCCCAAGAGGCAGCTATTTGGAGTCGAGAGATTTTGAAAATTCCGAGCTAAAGGTGCTTATTGACAGCGTTTTGTCAAGCAAATATATTACGGCGAAGCAATCGACGCGCCTTATTGATAAGCTGTCGCTTTTGTCAACTGTTCATTTTAAGCCGTACATTAAAAACGCTTGCTCCGTAAACGAGTGGAATAAAACCGACAATCAAGAGGTTTTTTACAACATTGACACGGTAAATGAGGCAATCAGTCTTGATAAAAAAATCACTTTCGATTATAATAAATACGGCAAGGACAAAAAGCTCCATAAAAGCTCCAAGCACAAGGTTAGCCCATATCAGCTGATTTTGCACAATCAAAAATATTATTTATTGGCTAAGAATGACGGATGCGAGAGCGTCAGCTATTTCAGGCTTGACCGTATAACTAAAATCAAGATTGATAACGAAACTCTGCTCCGCTTAAACACAGTTAAAAGGTACGAAAGAGGCATAAATTATAGCCAGCTTGCAACCCAGCCCTATTTAGACGGTAGTAATGATGAACGAGTAGAAATGATTATTGACCCAAGTATTCTTGATGAAATAATTGACACCTACGGCAAAAACGTTCAAATTAACGACACAGGTAACGGAAAATATACAGTTTCCTTAAAATCAAGCGTTATGTCCATGGAGCATTACGCAATGCAATATATTGACGCCATAGAGATTTTAAAGCCTGTCGAGCTAAGAGAGCGCATAAAGGAAAGCTTAAAAAACGGACTAAGGAGATATGAAAAATGATTTACGCCATGAGCGATTTACACGGCTGTTATGATTTATATATTAAAATGCTTGAAAAAATCAATTTCAGCGAAAAGGATACGCTATACATATTAGGAGATGTAATTGATAGAGGCGATGGAGGAATTAAAATTCTTTTAGATATGATGGAGCGAAAAAATATAATTCCTCTGCTTGGCAACCATGATTACACCTGCGCATATCTTTTAAAAAGACTAAAATCAAAAGCCACTCCCGAATTAAAGGAAATATTTAAGGATTGGCTAAATGATGGGGGACTTACTACCTATCAAGAGTTTAAAAAGCTAAGCGAAAGCGATAAAACCAGAATAATAGACTATCTTAATTCTTTCCTTATTTTTGAGGAATTAGAGACACAGAGCGGCAAATTTTTCTTATCCCACACCATTCCTCCTAAGGAAAGAATGATGGATTTTGAAAATATAGATTGGCGTGAGCTTATTACAGGTCGCACGGATTACGATGAAAAATATTTTGATGACAAATATATCGTAACAGGTCATACCCCTACCGCCCTTATTGACTTTACCTCAAAGGGGAAAATCCTTGAAATCAATAACCACATCGCCATTGACTGCGGCGCAGTCTTCTGCGGCACTCTTGGTTGTATTTGCCTTGATACACTTGAAAAATATTACGTTTCGCAAAAACAGCAAAGCTGATTTTGAGCCGCCAGCGGTCAGTAGGCGACTTTGTCGCCAGCTAAATTTGCGTAAACGCAAGTTAAATTCGCTTCGCGAGCTAAATTCGGCAAGCCGAGCTAAATTCACCTTCGGTGAGCTAAAAATAGCAAATTTAATTTAGCTTCACGAAGTGAAA
>JBGVPY010000088.1:0-5672 GCA_045127235.1 Eubacteriales bacterium | reverse complement strand
TACCGCGATAAAGCCGTAAAGCGCGATACAAACACCGCCCATTACGCACGCGGGAATAGAGTCAACGAATGCAACGAAGGGAGAGATGAACGCGATAGCTATCGCGCCGACAGCAGCCGCGAGTATGGTTACGACGGATGCGTTACCCGTTATAGCCACGCAACCGACGGATTCGCCGTAGGTGGTATTGGGACAACCGCCGAAGAACGCGCCCGCCATAGAGCCAACGCCGTCTCCGAGAAGCGTTCTGTGAAGACCGGGATCCTTAAGGAGATCCTTCTCTATTATGGAAGAAATGTTCTTGTGGTCGGCGATATGCTCTGCAAATACAACGAATGCAACAGGAATATATGCTACTGCAACTGTTGCAACATAGCTCCACTCAAAGTCCTTAAATCCACCGAATGCTTTAACGAATGCAAAGTCAGGAAGTGAAATAAACGTTGTGAATTTAACACCATCTGAAACGAGGCTTTGGAAAGGTGTAAAGTCAATAACCTTTAATGCATCTGCACCTGCGATATAGCCGATTACTGTGAATACTAATGCGAGAGCATAGCCAGCAAGAATACCGATAATAAATGGAATGAGCTTTGTCATTTTCTTGCCGTATGTTGAGCAAAGAATAACAACGATAAACGTTACGATAGCACAAATGAATGAGAGCCAAATATTAGTTGACATAATGAATGCACCGTTACCGTCAACCTGTGGACCGTATGAGAATACGTCCTTGATAGCCGCGCCTGCAAGTGATAAGCCGATAAGAGCAACTGTTGGACCGATTACAGCAGGTGGCATAAGCTTATTTATCCAGCCTACTCCAACATATTTAACCACAAGAGCAATAACTACGTACACAAGTCCTGCAAAAATTGCGCCAAGGATTAATCCTAAATAGCCGAGGCCTGCCGACGCTGCGCCTGCAAATGCGGCACACATAGAGCCGATAAACGCAAATGATGAGCCGAGAAATACAGGACTACGGAATTTTGTGAAAAGCTGATATACGATTGTGCCAACACCTGCACCGAAAAGTGCTGCTGATGCTGACATACCATTTCCTACAATTGCAGGAACAGCAATTGTTGCCGCCATAATAGCGAGTAATTGCTGAATAGCAAATACAATCAACTTGGAAAATTTAGGTTTGTCATGAATGTCATAAACAAGATTTTTTGCCATTTTCTTCTCCTTTTTTAGGCTTAGCCTTTTTATCTTAATTATTATACCACCGAAGAATATAAAAGTCAATTATTGTCGTAATTTTGTTTTTACATTTTATTTAGGAATTTTTTGCACATATGGCTTATAATATTTTTGATAATTATTTTGGAATAAATAAGATATTTTTGCATATAATAGAATTAGAAAGCGAAGAAAAATAGCGTTTTTCTCTGCTCTATTAAATTTTTTTCAAAATTAAGAAAAAACTCTTGACATACAATAAATTGTGTGCTATAATCATTAGGCAAAGTAACCACATGCCGATGTGGCGGAATCGGCAGACGCAAGGGACTTAAAATCCCTCGGTAGCAATACCGTACCGGTTCAAGTCCGGTCATCGGCACCACGATTCCCCAAGCAATAGCACAGGGAATCTATATATCGCGGAGTAGAGCAGTTGGTAGCTCGTCGGGCTCATAACCCGGAGGTCGTGAGGTTCAAGTCCCACCTCCGCACCCATAAGAAACCTAAATTGAACGACGGTTCGGTTTAGGTTTTTTGTTTTTTGGTGCGTGGGGCTTGAGCCTCACTTCTCTGTTTATGAGAGCAAACTCAAATATGCACAGCATATTAGAAAGTCGGGCGAGTAAGTTGAAAGCAAGACAAGGGAGTGTATCATTTTTTGCGATGCGGGGCATCACAAAGCAATGAGAGTGCTGGGTGGTTTATTGCAAAGCAAGACAGGGGAGTGTATTTTTTTTGCGATGTGGGGCATCACAAAGCAAGAGAGTGTTGGGCGGTTTATTGCAAAGCAAGGAGAGTGACGAGGATATTTATCGGTGAGGTCAATGGACTATGCGACTGATGTGTAAGGTCGTGAGGTTTAATGCTTTTTTTATTTTGTCCTTAATTTGTCCTTCATTTATTCTCTATTACATTTTAAAATTTAATATATCGGATTGAAAAGCGCTTGGCTTTATGGTATAATTGACATATCAAGATAAAGGTGGTGAATTTCCCATTAAGGGAATGTGAGATATGAAATCAGCTTATGAGCACAACAAAGATTTAATTCAAGGTGTTATACCGTCAATGTCTTATGATGGTGGTGATTTCCAAGAATGGAAGGCGGCGGCAAGGGAAAAGCTTTCAAAGCTTCTTGGTTTGGATAAATTTCAGAAGGTATCTTCTGAATTCAACGTGGAATATAAAAAGAAAATAGACGGGGCGACTGAAATTCGTTTTACTTATCAAAGCGAGCTTGGTTATCGTGTGCCCTGTCATATATGGCTTCCCGATGGGGTTAAAAAGCCGCCGCTGATGATTTGCCTTCAAGGGCATTCTAAGGGAATGCATATTTCCTTGGGTAGACCTAAATTTGAGGGGGATGAAAAATCCATAAGCGAGGGCGACCGTGATTTTTGCGTAAGAGCCATTAAAGAGGGGTTTGCAGCAATTTCGTTGGAACAAAGAAATTTTGGCGAATGTGGCGGAGATGAAAACGGACCAAGATGCTATGAGTCCACCATGACAGCACTTATTATGGGCAGAACAACCATTGGCGAAAGAGTATGGGACGTTTCAAGACTGATTGATGTGATTATGGACAAATTTGCTGATGTAATTGACACAACAAAAATTTGTTGTATGGGAAATTCCGGTGGTGGCACTGCCACGGTGTATGTTGCAGCTTTGGAGGATAGAATTACCTTGGCAATGCCATCCTGTGCAATGTGTACATTTAAGGATTCTATTGGTGCAATGACTCACTGTTCCTGCAATTACGTGCCTAAAATATCGGAATATTTTGATATGAACGATCTTATGTCAATGGCATATCCAAAGTATTTTATTCAAGTATCTGGAATTGAAGATTCAATTTTCCCATTGTTTGGTGCTGAACTTGTGTTTGAAAAGGGAAAGAAAGTCTATGAAGCATTTAATAAAGATGACCGTTGCACGCTTGTTAAAGGAAACGGTGGACACAGATTTTATGCCGATGACGCTTGGCCGATTGTACACAAATATCTTTTTGATTAGCAATCTTCCTGCGACTTGATGATATACAACACTTCGTGTTGGTGATATGCAATGCTCTGCATTGATTATATACACGCCTTTGGCATGATGAAACACGAGAGTTCAAATCCCGTAAGCACTTAGCCAAAAATATCTTTTTTATAGCCCTTTCACAAAAGAAACCTAAATTGAACCACGGTTCAGTTTAGGTTTTTTCTCTTTTTGGGTGCGTGGGGCTTGAACCTCACGCCTTCTGTTATGAGAGCGACCTCTAATATGCACGGCATATTAGAAAGTTGGGCGAATAACTTGAGAGCAAAACAAAAACGATTGAGTATCGTTTTTGCAACGCGGCTCATCACAAAGCAAGGAGAGTGGCAAGCCGATTTATCGGCGAAGTCAATGGACTATGCGACTGATGTGTAAGGTCGTGAGGTTCAAGGTTGTTTTATTTGTCGCAATATTAGGACACAAAAGCATTTACATTACGTGAAAAATATGTTATCATAAAAACACAAAAGATTTTACTATTAAGGAGGCTCTATGGAAAATATTATAAATTGGAGATTTGGAGTTGTAGGAAATATAGTTGGCGAGCACACAGACAGTGAAGGAAATGTTTATTATGGCACCAAAACATTCACCCCCGGTACAAAAGTCTATTTAGATGGCAAATACTGGAGCGAAGAATGGGACACCATAAGTGTAATCGGAAGAAACCGATTTGGCAGAATTGTTTGTGATCGTGTTGATGTTGACATTATTGAAAATGTTAGATGTCAAAGAATTTACAAGCCACAGGTTTTGGAAATAATACATCATCTTGATATAATGGAAGGCTGGGACTGGTGGGGAAGGTCCGTTGCAGATAGAAAAGGTACAGAAAAATTTGTTAAAGATTGGATAAACAGAAAAAATAGCAACGATATCTAATACTTTTTCATTTTTTGTTTTATTCGATTCAAATTAGATACCACTCCGCACCCAGATAGAACCCAATCTGAACCGTTTGGTTCAGATTGGGTTCTTTTTCGTTTTTATGCTGTTTTGATTATGATTTATAAACGCTTCAAGCAGGGCTTTTTGCCCTGTTTCTTCTTTTTTTAGTTGGTAACGGTATGGTTTATGCGGTGATTTGGGTGTTCATATAGCATCAACTGCTCTCTGCGTTTTATAAATGTTCTCACTCCCCAGTTAAGAAGTTGAAAGTCGATTTTACATCATTTTCAAAAGTTTTTCATGTTAACTGCGAGAATGCTAAAAGGAACAAAAAATTTAAAATATATTCTCTATTGACAGGTTGGGAGAACGGCACGGGTTTATGTTTTTTGTAAAAATAAAAAGTGCTCCAAAATAAATGTCCCCCTATTGACACTATGATATAATTGTGATATGATTGTTTATATACTATAAAATATTATAAGGAAAAACGGAGCAATAAAAATTGAATTTTGCTTATCAAAATTAATTGAACAAACTCGATACTCCATGCAGGATGTTCATAAAAGAACGAGACTGACTTGAAGCGCAGTTGCCCAATTTTTCCAATTCTATCATGATAAAGCAACACAACTTGACTTTGAAACAATAGAAAAACTTTGCACTTTATTTAAGTGTAATATCGCTGATTTGTTGGAATCAAAAAGCGTTGAAGAACTTAATAAAAAACAGACGGTGAATATATGAATTTAAAGCACTATCTTTATTTTCAGCACATGTTCAGCAGGAACTTATCTTGCCAAGCATGGCGTCACTAAGGTAGTAGCTTACGAGTTATCCGTAATAAACGTACAGCGCTATATTCTAAGGCAAAGATGATTCAAGGTAATATCACCGATCATATATATTCATAGCAGTATCGCATTTTGTCAATCATGCAAAGAACAGCGGATTGAGTTTTCGCAGTAGGATTGGAAATGTTGCTTATACATTTTAAGAAAGAAGTTTTATTATGAAAACAAAACAGATTATAGGTGTTATTCTCGCTGTGGTAGTAATCACAGCGACCATGTTTATGCCTGTGATAGGAGAACTGTCGCAGGCGGGAATTCGTACTATTGGCATGCTTGTGGCTTTTCTCTTACTTCTTATAACCGAGGCGCTTCCTGTGGTTGTTGTCAGTTTGATTTTTTGTGCAATCATGCCGCTCCTTGGAGTAACATCAAGCTTTGGAGAAGCGCTCAAAGGATATAGCGAACCTATTGTGTTTTTTACGCTTGCGTCATTTGGCATAGCTACTGCACTTACTACCATTCCGATTAGTAAAAGATTGCTTCGTATGCTTCTCCGTGTATTTGGCAAAGACATAAAGCGAGTTTCTCTGGCTATAATGATCTGCTGCTCTTTGTTTTCTTCCGTCGTCTCAAATGTGCCTACCTGCGCGATATTTATGGTTATTGCACTTGATTTTCTTAAACTTTACGATAATGAAGATGATAGGAAAAAAACAGCACGTATGTTTATGATAGCTATGCCTGTATCATCTA
>JBGVPY010000087.1:0-63618 GCA_045127235.1 Eubacteriales bacterium | reverse complement strand
GCCGGGGCGACCCCGCCCCACTTGTATAAAACCAACCACACCCCACAGTGCCATTTCATAGAAAATTCATAATTTTTATGGGTGTTCTCTCGTTGCTGCATATTCCTGTAATCTTTTACTTGCATAATAAATAGCCTGCCGTTCATTGCCTTGGGGATTGTCGTCTAATATATTGTGTATCCATTGATAATAATGCGTTACCTCGTGAAAAATTGAGCATAAAATGCCTGCGATTGCATTATCTCTACCTCGTTTTATTTTTTCTTCGTTATAATCTCCTACTGCAATTCTAATATATGGTTCTTCAAATCTATCATAAGGTGCTATGAATGAGGCAGAAACCCGCTCACCTTTGCGAGAAATTAAATGTGGGTAATCAAACAAATAAATAGGACATCTTATGGGAAATACATAGTTTTTTCGTAACCATTTAAGCATTTCTTTGATAGCATTATTTAAATCTCTGTCAATGCTCGGTTGTGATACAAGTCTTATTCCCGACCTGCAATTTTTATAATCTTCAACAGGTATATTCTTCCATACATTCATTTTTACACCCTCTTTCGTAAGTCGTTTCAATTATACCACACCACATATAGCATTTCAATAACGCAACAGTTGATTTTCAATATAAACCATTCAAGCGAGTGCCGAAAAATCAGCACTCGCTTGTTGCTATTTAGAATATTGCTCTAATTCCTCGACTATTCTTATAAATCTTTCATTATCACGGATAACATCGTATCTGTCTGCTTTTAGACGGTCAAGCATATAATGACAGACATTATGAACAACGGTTTCGTGAAAATCAGGATTTGGATAAGGATATTCAACTTTATTTACAAATATAGATTTAAATGTTCTTCCTCTATCGTTCTCCGCTGAATTTACATCATCGATTGAGTGTTTACACATTTGTTCGAGGGAATCGAGCGTCTCTTCCACCTTTCCTTGTGCAATTTGATAGGTGGAAAGAAGCCAGCGATTAAATGCTAACATATTATTATGATACATAAAATCATCTTCGTATATTAAATGCATTATTTGATATGCTACTTGAAACATTTTAATTTTATCATTCCAAGTGCTTTCGTCATTAGGCAAATCGTCACAAAGAACGAGAGAATTAATACCCGTTAAAAGTTCGGACGTCAGTTTGTCAATAAAATCTTGTATATAGTAATAGCTTTTACCGTCTCCAATACCACAACTCAAAATATTTTCACGACACCACTTTAATTGTGGGGATTTATTTGCAATTTCATATGCTTTTTCGGAATTTTTAAAACCTTCTGCATATAAAACTGTAAGTCCCAAAATGTTGCTGTATCTTACATTTTCGGTTGTGTTTTCGTCCATTAAAGAAAGGTGAATAGTTTCTGCTTCCTTCATTTTAGACTTGTCGGGAGTTTCTTCCCAAATAGTATTTCCTAGACATTGAGCAAGGTTTAATCTTAATTCGGCATCTGATGGATACAATGAAATTGCATATCGTGCATATTCAAGATTTTTATTAAAATTTCCGACTTCATTTAACCTTTGAATTTCTTTTTTTATTTCTTTTAGCCTTTCTTCCTTTTCTGAAAGCCTATAACCAATAAGTTCATCAACACTTATGTTAAAAAAATCTGCAAGTGTTGGTAGTAATTCTATATCAGGATAACAAATCTCGCTTTCCCAACGAGATATTGCTTGTGGACTTACATATAATGCGTTGGCTAGTTGTTCCTGTGTTACATTGTTCCTCTGCCTTAAAGTCTTAATAATTGTTCCGATTTTTAAATTCATAATTTAACCTCCAAAATTTAAATTTGTAAGCTTACAATTACATTATAATCCACACTTGGTAAATTTTCAATTATCTATTTGTTGTTTATTAACTCAATCATTGATTTAGTTGTTAAAAAAGAAAAAACGTAAAACGTTGGTGTTCGTTTTACGTTCCTATTGGCGCAGGGGGAGGGATTCGAACCCTCGTGGCTTTTGGCCAAACGGTTTTCAAGACCGCCTCGTTATGACCGCTTCGATACCCCTGCAAATATATACTTCAATACTTTACGCATATATTTGCAGGGATTGTATCGAAACGGCTCGCAAATTTATTTGCGAATCCGCTGCGTATGCAAGGACTAAGTCATCGGGGAGCTTGCTCACCAGGGAATGTCCGTAGCACAAAACACAGATTTGATACCCCTGAAAATGCGTTAGTATTTTCAAGCACAGATATAATATCACACTTTTTTTAAATTGTCAACTGTTTTTTTATTATTTTTACTATTTTTATTTTTTTATATTCATAAAACAGTTAAATTATCATATTTAATCACATATCAATTTAATTGTGTGTTATAATGCTTCATAATAAGGACGGTGAATTTTATGGATAAAGAAATTATTAAAGAAAAGATGCATGAGCTTGAAAAATTACTAAATTATAATTTCAAAAGCATTGATTTTTTATCTGATGCTATGTGCTCACAAAAGCTTGAAAACACTAATGAAAATGGAAAAAATCATACGGAATATTCAAACGAATCACTTTCATTTTTAGGAGATACTATAATAAAATTTCTAATTTCTAATCACTTATATGGAGATGGTAAAAATAAGCGAAAGGGTAGTATGTCAATTGAAAAATCAAAATTAGAAAAAAATGAAACCTTTCATAAAATTATGACAGAAGAAAACCTTATATCATTTGCCTATAATGAAAAGCATTTTTATAAAACAGATCTTCCTAAGCATGAAAAGGTTGTTTCAAAAAATCACGATCCTTATATAGAAGCAATTGCCGCTGCAATTTATAAGGACGGGGGTTTTGAAAATGTAACTATTTGGTTTGAAAATTGGTTACTTCCTCGCTTATTTAAATATTGCAATAATGAAAAATAAATCTCTATTTAATATTAAATATGCCTAAGTTAATGATAGCTTAGGCTTTTATTTATCTAAAATTTTGTGGAATTATTTTTTTAAAAAATTATTTACTTTTCAACTTATTTTGTGGAAAAAAGTGAATTATTTTTGTTACTAATTATATACTTTTCCACATTTTTCGTTGAAAAATATTTAATAATAGTAGATTTTTCTTGACTTTTCTAGCTATATATATTATAATTATAGTAAATACAATATAATAGTATAATTATACTTAGATACTATTTATACTTTAATTAGGAGAAAATCATGAATTTTAAAGAGCAGGAGCTTCAAGAGATACATTCTTTCTTGATAGAGGCGCTTTCAAAAAGACATTCAAGCGTTGTTGTTAAGCTTTGGTTTGTTGAGCTAAAATTAACTGCGCTTACTAAGGATGAGGCAATTTTTGTTGCTTCAACCGATATGAAAAAGGATATTATTGAGGATAAATTTTCCGATGATTTAAGCGAATGTCTTGCAGAAATTGTCGGTTATTCTCCAAAGGTTATTATTCACTCAAAGGAGCATGGCGAAATTGACTTATCAATTAAGCGTAGAGAGCCTGAGAAAAAGGAAGTTAGCGACAATACTTCAAGCGTTGCTCCACAAAGAAATGAAAATAAAAGTGAAAACAGACAATATACATTTGAAAACTTCGTTGTTGGTAAATCAAACGATTTAGCATGCGCGGCAGCTAAGGCAGTTGCTGAAAAGGATTTTTCAAAGCTAGATACAACTAATTTGTATAATCCGCTGTTTATTTATGGTCCAAGCGGAATTGGTAAAACTCACTTGCTTTACGCTATCACAAACAGAATTCTTGATAGATACCCTGATAAAAAAATCGTGCTTATAAGCAGTGAGGAATTTACTAATCAATTAGTTGATGCTATTGGAAAGAAAACAACAGCGCAGTTTAGAGATAAGTATAGAAGCGTTGACGTGCTTCTTATTGATGATATTCAATTTGCAGCAGGAAGAATTTCTGTGCAAGAGGAGCTATTTAATACATTTAATGCAATTTATGAGGCTAAAAAGCAGATTATTTTAACATCTGACCGCCCACCACAGGAAATTCAAACTCTTGAAGATAGATTAAGAACACGATTTATGTCCGGTCTTATTGCTGATATTCAGTTACCTGAATTTGACCTTCGCTTTGCTATCTTAAAGCAAAAGGTACAGCAGTATAATCTTGATATTCCATCATCAATTTTAAGATTTATTGCAGAAAATATTAAGTCCTCAATTAGACAGCTTGACGGCGCTATTAAAAAGCTTAGCGCAATTCAGCTTTTAGAGGGCGTTGATATTACACTTGATAAGGTTGCTTCATCACTTGGAGAATATATTCAGGCTGAGCCATCAGATACAAAAAAGATGGATGAAATCATTCTTACTATTTCAAAGAAGTATGGCGTATCAAGAGAGGATATTTTATCAACAAAGAGAACTAAGGAAATTGTTGAGCCAAGACATTTAATAGTTTACATAGCATTAAAAACAACAAAGCTAAGTAAGGTTCAAATCGGTAATGCAATTAACCGCGATAGAACAACGCTAGTTTCCAGCGAAAAGTTCATTAAGGAAAAAATGGACAAGGATAATGACTTTAACTTAATGGTTAAGGAGATTATTAGAGAAATAAATGGATAAAAGATTTATCCATTTATTTCAGCTGTCAGCAGTTAGCTGTTAGCCGTCAGCGAGATTAGATAACTGATTTGTTCGCATTTAATTATTTATTTTTATTTTTCGATTTTTTTTGCATTAAGCAAAGATTAAAACAAAAGTTTTATTATATTTTTAATTCTTTTCGATTCTTTTGCCAAGCTTTTCTTCGCGTTAAGAAAAGCGGAGTTATCAACACATTTCAACATGGAAGATGTGGAAAAAATTAGTACACTTTAGTTAAATAAAGGATACAGATAGGACAATGATTTCTTATTCAGTTTTGATTCTTTTTTGCTTACTTTTTTCTTGCTCTTACGAAAAAAGTAAGTCAACAGTTGAATGTTTGTGGAAAAGAGATAAAAAATGGATGTGGAGATTTTCGTGGAAATTTTTTGATAACTGAATAAGCTTATCAACAGAAGTCAACACTATTAGGTTGATAAAAAATCGCCACGGAGCTTTGATTTATAAGGCTTTAAAAAGTTATCAACGGTATCAACACTCCCTACTACTTCTACTACTATAATTAAATAAATTTAATTAAAAAAGAATTAATAAGAAAAAGCGGTGCTTTTTGAGTGATATTTAATTTATATTTTTGAATTTTTAATTTGGTTTATCAAATATAGAGTGGAAAAACAATTTAGTTTTTAAAATTTAACATACATAAAAATTAGGAGAAAACAAAATGATTGCTATTTTTGAAAAGAGCGTATTATTATCAGCACTTATTCCTGCTATGTACACAGTATCAGGAAAGAACACAATGCCATCAATAGAGGGCGTACATTTAACATGCACAAGCGATAACAGATGCATGATTCAATCCTACGACCTTGAAAAGGGAATGAGAACGTACATTGACTGTGAGGTAGAGGAAGAAGGCGTATGCATTATCAACGCTCAAAAGCTACTTCAAATTATCAAGGCTATGCCTGAGGGAGCAATCAAAATTTCAGTTGACAGCTCTTATAAGACAATAATTGAAAGCGGAATGTCTCATTTTGATATTAAGGCGCTTCCTGGAAACGACTTCCCAACATTACCTGAACTTACAGGCGAAAGAGGATTTTCAATTCCACAGCATTTATTTAGAAAATTTGTAAACAGAATTTTATTTGCTATCGGTCAAAACGATGCAAGACCTGTATTTAACGGCGCATACTTCCAAATTAAGGGTAATAAGATTACAATCGTATCCTGTGATGGTAACAGACTTGCATACTGTGAAAAGGAAGCTGATATTGTAAATAAGAACAGAGATGGCTCTGAGGTCAACTTAAAGTTCATTATCCCCGGTAAAACACTTTTAGAGCTTTTAAAGATGGTTAAGGATACAGAGGATGAAATTGAAATTAGAATGCTTTCAAGAAGATATATTATCTTCAAGATTGGCGCGTTTGTATTCTTTACAAAGACTATTGACTCAGATTATATTGACTATAACAGAATTTTACCAACATCACATAGCATGAGCATTGAATTGAATGCAGGGGAGCTTCGCTCAGCTCTTGAAAGATCCTCACTTATCGTTGAGGACCGTTTAGCAGGCAGCATTCGTTCATATGTTAAATTTACTATTGATGAATGTCTATCAGTTTCAACAACGTCAGCAAACGGAAACGTTTATGATGAAATTTCAATCAATAAGGAATATGGCGATGATTTAGTAATCGGCTTTAACTGCAAGTTCTTGCTTGACGTATTCAAGGTTTGCGATGATGTTAAAACTAAAATGTCATTTAAAAATCAGCTTACCGGCGTACTTATTGAGCCTGAAATTATTGATGGCGAAAAGTATATGTATTTTGTAATGCCTATCAAAATGAACAATTAGTTCATTTTGAAGTGGTCAGCCGTCAGTGGTCAGTGGTCAGATAGTTAGATTTTACGATTTAATTACAAAATAATGTAAAAACTAATAAAATTAAGTGAAAGAAAAAAAGAAAAAGAATAATATAAACTTTTTGCCTATTACGAGCTTGCGAGTAACAAGGTTCTCGGGAACCAACACGAAGCTTGCTTCGTTATGTTGGTCGAGGTTCTTACTTTTTCTTTTTGCAAAGAAAAAGTATGGATTAAAAGTATGAAATGTAAAGAGATAGAATTTACTTTCTTTAGAAATATTGAGAGTGAAAAGATAGAGTTTAAAGACGGTATAAACGTTATATACGGCGAAAATGCTCAGGGGAAGACAAATATTTTAGAGGGGATTTACCTTTTTGCAAGAGGAAAGAGCTTTAGAGCCTTTAAGGACAGAGAATTAGCTAATTTTAATTCAAATGTGGGATATGCAAGAATGATATTTGAGTCCCAAAGGGGAGAATGCGAATTAGGTGTTGAAATACCTAAAAACGCAAACAAGAAGTTTTACCGCAACAAAAACAAGGTAGGTAAGACATCTGAAATAATAGGTGAATTCCGTTCTGTGCTGTTTTGCCCATCGCATCTTGGGATAATTAAGGAGTCCCCGTCGGTAAGGCGTAAGTTTTTAGATATTGCAATTTCACAGCTAAAGCCGCTTTATATAAGAATGCTTGCAAAGTATAATGCGGTGCTTGAAAACAGAAATGCAATTTTAAAAATGAGCGATGAGGAAAGAAAAGCGTATGATGGCATTTTAGAGGTTTATTCTGAGGAGTTAGCCACTCTTAGTACAGATATTGCAAATATGCGTATTGAGTATGTAAAAAAGCTTGATTTCTATGTTAAACGCTATTTTAATGAAATGACTGACGGTAAGGAAACGCCAAACATTACTTACGAAACAAATGCAGATGAAGCGGACTTTGATTCCCGTGAGTCCTTAAAGAAAAAATATACGGATTTACTTAAAAATAATATTGAAAGAGAAATAAAATACGGCGCAACTCTTTACGGTATCCATAAGGATGACCTTAAAATTGAATTAAATGGCAAGGATGCGCGTTTTTATTCCTCACAGGGTCAGCAAAGAAGCCTTGCTCTTGCTATGAAGCTAAGTGAGGGCGAAATAAGCAAGGATTTTACAGGAGAATATCCCGTATTCCTACTTGATGATGTATTAAGTGAGCTTGATGAAAATAGGCGTAAATATATAATGTCAAACATTAAAAAAAGACAGGTTATTATAACCACCTGCGAAAGCACAGCCTTTAATGAGGTTGATGATGTGAACTTTATTTACATCAAGGACGGAAAAATTACGGACATTGATACTTTTTCTTTAGAAAAAGAAAAAGTATCGCAAAAAGAAATCATAAATGATACAACTGAAGAAGATATATAGTTAAGTTATAAACTTTTAAAAATAAAAAGGTAACTAAAAAGAAACCAAAATACAGGAATAAAAATATGTATTTACATATAGGCGAAAACAAGGTAGTAAGAAAAAAGGATATTTTAGCTATTTTTGATATGGATAGCTCAACTGTGTCCTCAGTTACAAAAAAGTATTTGTCAAATGCTCAAAAGGAAAATAGAGTAAAAACCCTTGGCTTTGATTTACCACGAACTTTTATCATAATGAAGGATAAGACAGTTTATTTAAGTGCGTACAAATATTCAAGAATTGTTGAAGGGTTTTGATATTTATAAAAATGAAAAATAAATCAATTTCAATTCCTGCGGGTATGGTTTTTAAAAAATTTTATTGTCATAAATGTGGCGAAAGATTAGTAAAAGAGCCAAAGAAAAGAATTGTAACACCTAAAGATCATGATTACAGAGAGCATAACAGTATTGCCGATATACATATGATTGGCGATATTGAAGTAACCGAATATGACTTTAAATGTCCTTCCTGCGGTAACATAATTAAATATGATGAGCAATGTGTTATTGATAAAATACAAAAAAAGCTTGATAAGAAAGAGCTTTATGAGCAGGATATATTAGAAAACAAAGAAAAAATAGAAAATAAAATCAATAGAAATAAGAAAATATACAAATTTGTTCTTGGTATAGTTACCGCCATAATAGTTGGCGTGGTTGTATATTTTAAAATTAATGGCTGATAAATCAGTCATAGTAGTTATCAGTTATTAGTCAGCTATCAAGAAAATTATTAGCAAAAGATTATAGATAAAAAGAATTTGAATTTTTTTAGGTTATTTTGATAAGCTTTTCTTTACAAGAAGACCAACACTTATACTTCGTGTTGAGGAAAACTATTTTTTTTAGAAAATTAAACAAAATTTGAATATAATATTTTCGGTTCTTTTGCTAAGCTTTTCTCCACGAGAACCCCAACACTTATACTTCGTGTTGAGGACCCCTATCGCGTTAAGAAAAGCGTAAAAATGATTAATAAAAAATTATAAATAAACAGAATTGGGACTTTTGTTTCGGTTCTTTTGCCAAGCTTTTCTTTTTTAACGATGAAATGAAAAAAATTAAATTGAATCAGTTGTCGATTCTTTTTGGTTCTTTTTCTTCGCGTTAAGAAAAAGAACAAAGAAAAGCGGGGAGAGAGGAGAAAAAAATGGAAGAAAAGGAAAATGTAGTTGAAAGAGAATATGGCGACGAGCAGATTCAGGTGCTTGAGGGACTTGAAGCGGTAAGAAAGCGTCCCGGTATGTATATCGGTACAACATCTATTCGCGGACTTCACCATCTTGTATATGAGATTGTTGACAACTCTATTGACGAGGCAATGGCGGGACATTGCGACAAAATTGAGGTAGTATTACATCCGGACGGAAGTGTATCTATACAGGATAACGGCCGTGGTGTGCCTGCCGGAATAAATGCAAAGACAGGTACTCCTACACTTGAGGTAGTTTTCCTTGTTCTTCACGCAGGCGGTAAATTTGGCGGTGGCGGATACAAGATTTCAGGCGGTTTACACGGTGTTGGTGCATCTGTTGTTAATGCACTTTCAGAGTGGCTTGAGGTTGAAAACTGCCATGATGGAAAAATGTACACAGAAAGATTTGAAAAGGGACAGGTTGTACGCCCATTTGCTTGTGTTGGGGATGCTCCAGAGGGCAAGCACGGTCTTTACGTAAGATTTAAGCCTGATGCTACAATTTTTGAAGAGGTAGTGTTTGATTATGAAACATTACTTACAAGACTTAGAGAGCAAGCATTTTTAAATGCGGGAATTAAGATTGTGTTCCGTGATGAAAGAAATAAGATTGAATTTGAAAATGAGGACGGCACAACATACGAGGACTATCGTGAGGAGGAGCTTATTTTCGAGGGCGGTATTCGTGAGTTTGTATCCTTTATTAACAAGAATAAGGGCTGCGGCTTAATTCACGACCAGGTTATCTATATGAAGGCGGAAAAGGGCGATATTACCGCAGAGGTAGCGCTCCAATATAACGATACATATACAGAAAGCATCGTTACATTTGCTAACAATATGTCAACCGTTGATGGCGGTACACACGAGGTAGGCTTTAAAGAGGGACTTCGTAAGGTAACTAACGCTTACGGTAAGAAGCTTGGATTCTTAAAGGATGGCGATAAATTATCAGGCGAGGATACAAGAGAGGGTATTACCGCAGTTGTATCTGTAAAATTACCTGACGCGCAGTTTGAGAGCCAAACAAAGGCAAAATTAGGCAATAGCGAAATTAGAACAATAGTTGACCAAATAGTAAGCGAAAAGCTAAGCGAATACTATGAGGAAAATCCTGATATAGCTAAGATTATCATTGATAAATCCTGTGCCGCATCAAGAGCAAGAGAGGCTGCAAGAAAAGCAAGAGAGCTTGCAAGAAGAAAGGGTCTTTTTGAAGGCTCATCACTTCCTGGTAAGCTTGCGGACTGTCAAGACAGAAGAAGCGAATATACTGAAGTATTCTTAGTAGAGGGAGACTCTGCGGGAGGTAGTGCAAAGGACGGCCGCGATAGCCGTTTCCAAGCAATTTTACCACTTAGAGGTAAGGTACTTAATGTAGAAAAGAGCCGCCTTGATAAGGTATATGCAAACGAATCACTTATTCCAATTATCCAAGCATTAGGATGTGGAATTGGCGAGGAATTTAATATGGAAAAGCTCCGTTACGGTAAGATTATTATTATGGCGGATGCCGACGTTGACGGAAGCCATATTCAAGTGCTTATTTTAACATTCCTATTTAGACATATGCGCCAGCTTATTGAGGATGGACATGTTTACTTAGCAAAGCCACCACTATATAAGATTACAAAGGGTAAGACAATGAGATACGCTTACTCTGACGAAGAAAGAGATAAGATATTCTTAGAGCTTGGTGGCGGACAAGCAGAAAGATATAAGGGTCTTGGAGAAATGGATAAGGACCAATTATGGGAAACCACAATGGACCCAACCACAAGAACTCTTATCAAGGTTGAAATTGGCGATGCTATCCGTTGTGATGAGATATTCTCATTACTTATGGGCGATAAGGTAGAGCCAAGAAAAGAATTTATTGAAAAGAATGCAAAATTCGTTAAGAATTTAGATATTTAAGGAGGTGGCACAAATGAGCGAAAAGGAACAACATATTGACTATGAAAATATTGAGCAAATGATAGTTGGCAGAACTATCGAATCAAGAGTGCCGGAAGCATTCCTTGAATACTCAATGAGCGTTATCGTAAGCCGTGCATTACCTGATGTAAGAGATGGTATGAAGCCTGGTCAAAGAAGAGTAATGTACGCTATGTTTGAGGACCACTTAACCTCAGATAAGCCATTTAGAAAATCAGCTACAACAGTCGGTAATGTGCTTGGTAGATACCATCCACACGGCGACCAATCTGTTTACGGCACAATGGTTAGAATGGCACAACCATTCTCACTTAGATATCCATTAGTTGACGGTCATGGTAACTTCGGTAACGTTGACGGCGATGGTGCTGCTGCATACCGTTATACTGAGGCTAGAATGTCAAAGCTTGCAAACGAGCTTATGAGTGATATTGATAAGGATGTAGTTGACTTCGTTCCTAACTTTGATAATACAAGAAAGGAGCCAACTGTACTTCCATCTCGTTTCCCTAACCTATTAGTAAACGGTAGCGTAGGTATTGCGGTTGGTATGGCTACAAATGTACCACCACATAACCTTGGAGAGGTAATTGATGGTACAGTACATTTAATTGATAATCCTGACTGCACAGTTGAGGACTTAATGCAATTCATTCAAGGTCCTGACTTCCCAACCTATGGTACAATTTACGGTAAGAGAGGCATTATTGATGCTTATACAACAGGTAAGGGCAGAGTAAATGTACGCGCAAAGGCTAATATTGAAGAGGACAAGCGCAGAATTATCATAACTGAAATTCCTTATATGGTAAATAAGTCAATGCTTGTAAAAGCAATGGCAGACTTAGTTAAGGACAAGAGAATTGAGGGCATTACCGATATTCGCGATGAGTCCGGTAGAGCAGGAATGAGAATTGTAATTGAGTATAAGAAGGACGCAAACGGACAAATTATACTTAATCAATTATATAAGAATACACAATTACAAGACACATGCGCAGTAAATATGCTTGCACTTGTAAATGGCGAGCCAAAGACACTTGGATTAAAAGCACTTTTAAATCACTACATTACATTCCAAGAGGATGTAATTGTAAGAAGAACTAAGTTTGAAAAAGCAAAGGCTGAAGCAGAAAAGCATATTTACGAGGGTTATAAGATTGCAATTGACAATATTGACGAAGTAATTTCTATAATTCGTTCATCTGAAAGCACACCGGTTGCTAAGGAAAACTTAATTGCACGCTTCTTACTTTCCGAGGCACAAGCACAGGCAATCGTTGAAATGACACTTGGTCGTCTTTCCGGTCTTGAAAGACAAAAGATTGAGGACAGAATTGTTAAATTAAACGAGCTTATAAACGAGCTTAACGAAATCTTAGCTGATGAAAATAAGGTTAAGGAAATTATCAAGAATGAAATGCTTGAAATTAAGAGAAAGTATGCGGATAACCGCCGTACAGATATAATTGATAGCGAAGAGGAAATTGATATTGAGGACCTTATTGAAAGACATGAATGTGTAATTACACTTACAAATTCAGGCTATATTAAGCGTCTTCCAGCTGATACATATGAAAGTCAGCATAGAGGCGGTAAGGGACTTATCGGTATGTCAACAAAGGATGAGGACTTTATTGAAAAGGTGCTTGTTGCAAATAGCCACGATTACCTCTTAATGTTTACTGATAGCGGTAAGATTTTCGTAAGAAAAGCATATAGAATCCCTGAGGCTTCAAGAACTGCAAAGGGCTCTAATATCATTAACCTAATTGAAATTGAAAAGAGCGAAAGAGTAACCGCTATGATTTCAATTAAGGAGTTTGAGGAAGGCACTTACCTTACAATGGTTACAAAGAACGGTGTAATTAAGCGTACTGATATTAAGGAATATGAATATCAGCGTAAGGGCGGTAAGATTGCTATTAATCTTGACGAGGGCGATAAGCTTATATTTGTTGGACATACAACAGGCGAGGACCATATCCTTATTGGTACAAAGAACGGTTATGCAGCACGCTTCCATGAAAATAAGGTAACAGTAGTTGGCAGAACTGCAAGAGGTGTACGCGGTATTGACCTTCGTGAGGGCGATATTGTATGCGGTGCGGTTATTGTAGATAACGATAAAAAGCTACTTACAATTACAGAAAACGGCTACGGTAAGAAATCATCATTTGATGAATTTGAGCCAAGAAACCGTGGTATTATGGGTGTTATTATTCATAATATCAACGATAAGACAGGACTCCTTGCTGGTGTTGCTTGCGTAAGCGATGATGATGATGTAATGATTATTACTAATGAGGGTGTAATTATTAGAACTGATTCTATTGAAATTCCAACATATAAGAGAAGCACCACAGGTGTTCGCGTTATGAAGCTTAATGATGGTCAAAGCGTTGCAAATATGACTCTTGTTAAAAAGGATGATGTGGATGCTGAGGAAAATGCTGAGGCTGTAAGCGAAGCGGTAGCTGAGGCAAATGCTGATGAAAATAGCGAGGTAGTTAGCGAGGTAGCCGAAAAAGTAGGCGAAGATGTTAACGAAGAAGCAACCGAAAATAACGGTGAAAACGCATAATATGAAATTATTTGTAAAAATCATGTCCCTTATACTAATTGCAATTTTTGCAGTTAGTATAATGGGATGTAAAAGCGTAAGCGATACTGAAGCAAAAGCAATTTTTAATACTCTTGTTAAGGAGTCCTACCAATTAAATGTGATTTATTTTGGAGAGGGCTTAGAGAGACAGCTTGTGGATGATGAGGGACTTTATGTGCCTGTAAAGGGTAGTGAAAGCTATACTGCAAAGCTACCGCTTGTGGAAAGAACAAGAGAGATTTTCAGCTCTGATTATGCATCTGATATAATCAAAACTGCATTTGAGGGCGAGTCTGGAGCAGTTGGCTCAACTGCCGTATATGCAAGATATATTGAGTATGAAGGACATTTATCCGTAAGAAAGGATATTGAGGGCATAGAGATATCAAAGTACGATTTTTCCACGACAGAAATTATTAAAAATTCAAAGCGCTTTATAATTGCAAGAATTAAAACAACCAACCTTGAAAAAAATGACTTCGTTGAGATAACACTTATAAACGAGGAAAACGGTTGGAGAATTGATAGCGCGACATATTAAACCACAGAGTGTTTTAATATGTTAAGCAGTTAGCCGCTAGCAGTTAGCGGTTAGCAAATAAGCATATAACTTAATTTTAACAAATGAGGTAAAAAAGTCGGTATTATTCGGTGTCAGTGTAATTTGCTGACGGCTAACGGCTAACAGCTGACGGCTTTTTTCTACCGAAGGGAGAAAATAAAACATGGCAAAAAAAGCAGAAAAAAAGGAAAAGGTTGTTATAGCCAGCTCTGATGATAAAAAGAAAGCCCTTGAAACTGCATTAGGTCAGATTAGAAAGGATTTCGGTCAGGAGTCTATTCGCCGTTTAGGAGATAGCCCAGATTTACAAATCAGCGCTGTTTCAACAGGCTCATTAACACTTGACTTGGCTCTTGGTGTTGGCGGTCTTCCAAAGGGCAGAATTATAGAAATTTATGGTCCTGAATCATCAGGTAAAACAACGGTAGCATTACACGCTATTGCAGAGGTACAAAAGGAAGGCGGCATTGCAGCGTTTATTGATGCTGAGCATGCTCTTGACCCTGTATATGCAAAGGCAATCGGCGTTAATACAGATGATTTAGTAATTTCTCAGCCTGATAACGGAGAGCAAGCTCTTGAAATTACAGAAAAATTAGTAAACTCAGGGGCAGTTGATATTGTAGTAATTGACTCAGTTGCAGCTCTTGTACCTAAGCAGGAAATTGAGGGCAGCATGGGCGATAGCCATATGGGTGTTCAAGCAAGACTTATGTCACAGGCTTTAAGAAAGCTCTCAGGCTGTATTTCAGCATCAAACTGTATAGTAATTTTCATTAACCAGCTTCGTTCAAAGATTGGCGTAATGTACGGTAATCCAGAAACAACAACAGGCGGTAACGCACTTAAATACTACGCTTCTGTAAGAATTGATATTCGTAAGAGCGAGGTATTAAAAAATGGCACAGAATCCTATGGTAACCATGTAAAATGCAAGGTTGTTAAAAATAAGGTTGCGCCACCGTTTAGAACAGCAGAATTTGATATTTTATACGGCACAGGTATTTCTAAATCCTCAGAAATTATGGAGCTTGCAGTAGAGCTTGAAATAATTGAAAAGAGTGGCTCATGGTTCTCATATAACGGAACAAGAATTGCTCAGGGTAAGGATAATACAAGAAAGTATTTTGAATCAAATCCTGATTTAATGAAGGAATTGGAAAATAAAATTAAGGACAAAATAGCAAGCGGTTCATCAGTTGGCGGCGAGGACGACGACATTGATACCACCGATTTCAACATTGACGATTTAAACTTAGATTAAGGTACTTAAAAAATGGAAGAAAAAATTTATTACACGGTAGAGAGAATTAAAAAGTCCCCGGCGGGCAGAACATATTGCATAAGATCATCCATGGACACTACCTTTGAAATGTTAGTTTCAGAGGAGCAATACGCGCGCTTTGATATTAAAGAGGGCGACAAGATTGATGACTCTCACTTCCTTAAAATTAGAGAGGAAATGATATTTGATAACGCGCGCCGTCAAGCGTTTACTATTCTTTCATATGGTGAAAATAATAAAAAAACTCTTGTTCAAAAGCTTCGCCAAAAGGGCTTTAACTATGAGGTGTGTGAGAATATCGCGCTTTATATGGAGCATAGAGGCTATATTGATGAAAAGAAGCAGATAGGACTTTTATGCGAAAATTACTTGCATAAAAAGTTTGGCAAGCTCAAAATTAAAAATGAGCTTATCGCAAAGGGCTATATGCGCGAGGATGTTGACGAATACGTTGCAAAAAACCTTAATAACGTAAACTTTGCAGAAAACTGCGCATATATTATTGAGAATAAGTATATGCCGCTTTCAAAGGACCCACAGGAAATTGCTAAAATGATGGGCGCGCTTATGAGATACGGCTATACTATTGGCGATATTAAGGAAGCTGTAGCGTTAGTTTCAAAAAGAGGTAATAATGAGTAGAATAGGATTTGTGTCTCTTGGATGTCCTAAAAACCTTCTTGATACTGAGGTTATGTTAGGTCATATAAATAAGGCAGGATATGAAATTACTCCTGAGCAGGAGGAAGCCGATATTATCGTTATTAACACCTGCGCATTTATTGAGGATGCTAAAAAGGAATCAATCGACAATATTTTAGATATTGCTTGGCTTAAGGAAAACGGCAATTTAAAGGGAATTATCGTAACAGGCTGTCTTGCGGAAAGATACCGTGAGGAGATAATGAATGAATTTTCTGAGGTTGACTGCGTTCTTGGTACAGGTAGCGTTCACAGTATTGTAAAAGCGATTGAGGAAATTGAAAAGGGAAATAAGTATCAGGAATACGGCGATAAAAACACGGTAGCACTTGGTGGAGATAGAATTATAACCACAGGGGATGCATTTGCATACTTGAAAATCAGTGAGGGCTGTAATAACCGTTGTACCTACTGTTCAATTCCAAATATTAGAGGTAAGTTCCGCTCACGCCCAATGGATGAGATAGTTACAGAGGCTAAGGAGCTTTGTGAAATGGGAATTTCCGAGCTTATAGTTATCGGTCAGGACACCACCGCATATGGTATTGATTTGTATGGAAAGTACGAGCTTGCGACACTTCTTAGCAGATTAAGTAATGAAACAGAAGTAAAATGGCTTAGAATTTTATACTGCTATCCTGATAAAATCACACCTGAGCTTATAAATGAGTTTAAAACAAACGAAAAGCTCATAAAATATATTGATATTCCAATTCAACACATAAGCGATAGAATATTAAAGAAAATGAATCGCCGTGGAGATGGAGCATTAATTCGCAAGGTTATGAAGGAGCTTCGTGAAATTGAAGGAATGACAATTCGTTCAACTGCAATAGTTGGCTTCCCAACTGAAACAGATGAAGAATTTAACGAGCTTTGTGAATTTATCAAGGAAGTAGAATTTGACCGCTTTGGCGCATTTACCTATTCAAGAGAAGAGGACACTCCTGCATATAATTTTGATGGTCAAATTGATGACCAAGTCAAGCAGGACAGATACGATATTTTAATGCGTGAGCAATATTATATTTCTGAAAAGCAAGCAGAAAATGAAATAGGCAAGGTTTATTCTGTAATATATGAGGGCTACGATCCAATTTTAGGTAAGCACCGTGGCAGAAACTATAAAAACGCTCCCGATATCGACGGTATGATTTTCTTTGATATTAAGAAAAAGCATGAAATTGGCGATTTTGTAAGCGTTAAGATTACAGAATATGATGAGGAATGCTACGATTTAATCGGCAAGGAGATATAATATGAAAATGAATATTCCAAATCAATTAACGATTTTAAGAATGATTTTAATTCCTGTTTTCGTTGGTTGCTATATGTATATTGAAAATCCGTTAATTGCCGGTATTGTAGCGGCTTGTGCTTTTGCGGTTGCTTCACTTACTGATATGCTTGACGGAAAAATTGCAAGAAAATATAACCTTGTAACTAACTTTGGTAAGGTTATGGACCCACTTGCAGATAAGGCGCTTGTTTTCTCAGCATTTTTAGTGCTTGCAGCTAATGTTGAAGCACTTGATGGTATTATGATTTGGGCATGCGTTATTGTATTTATAAGAGAGCTTGGTGTAACCTCAATTCGCTTAGCCTGTGCTAAAAGCGATGTTAATTTAGCCGCTAACTTCTTTGGCAAGGCTAAGACAGTAACTCAAATGGCGTGTATCTTAGTAGTTTTAATTGAAAACGCCTTAATCGTATCAGGCACAATGGACCTTGGCACATTTAATTATGTAGCATCATTTGTGCTTATCATTTTAATGTCATTTATGACAGTAGGCTCAGGTATAAACTACTTAAAGGGATATCTTCCATATCTCAAGACTAACGACTAAAATATTAAAAGAAGCGACACGTGTCGCTTCTTTTTTATCTTGCAATACGAAAATTTATTTGATATAATAAATATATGTAAGAATTTGACTGGCAGTATAAAAAAGGAAGCCTTAAATTATGTTAGAGCTGAGAAAAATGAATTATGAAGATGTGGTGGAGCAATGGAAATATGTTACTGCATTGCCGAAAAATGAAAACGGGTTAACTAATAAGTATGAGGGAGTATCCTTTGAAGAATATAAAAACTCCGTATTACCGGAACTAATGATGCACGAAACCCCGATTAATATGCCGGACTGGTTTGTTCCTCAAACATATTACTATTTGTGGGATGATAATATACTCATTGGAGAATATAGAATTAGACACTATTTGACGGATGTGCTAAAATCAGGGGGCGGTCATATTGGATATAGTATTAAAAAGGAATTTAGAGGTAAGGGCTATGGAACAAGGGGCTTAGCTTTAACCTTAGAAATAGCAAAAAATATTGTTTTAGAGGATGAGATATATTTGCGTGTGATGAAAAGCAATATAGCATCCTTTAGAGCAATTCAAAAAAACGGAGCATACGTTGCAAGTGAAAATGACACGCATTATTTTATGAGAATAAAAAAATAATAAACGTAGAAAAACGGGAAAAATAAAATGGCGAAAAATGAAAGATTTGAAAAAATATATGAACAAGGCAAAATTAATGTGATTGAAATTTGGGTGGACAAGGAAACAGGCGTAAACTATATGTTTCGCCGTGATGGAAGCGCAGGTGGAATGACTCCGCTTCTTGATAAGGATGGAAATGTTATTGTTACGCCTACTGTAAAATAATAAATTATATAGGGGATGTTGCAATAAGAACCTGCTACGCAGAACCTTGTTACTCGCAGGCTCGTAATAAGCACAGACCAAAAACAGACACATATCTCATAAAAAGTTCTCTTTGTATTTCAAAATATTCTTTAATGTTGAGAACTTGCATTTTAGCAAGTTCTCTTCATTTTTATGTCTGTTTTTTAGACGCGAACACGGGCGGTCATAGGGGCCCCGTAAAAATCTGTCAAGATTTTTGGGGAATGACTATTCCGTACACAAGTACGCTTACGAGAACCCCCTAAACTCATACTTCGTTTTGGGGAACCCCTATTACGCTCCGTGTTAAAGCGCGTCCGCCCAAGGGTTCCTTTAAATTGCAACGCGATTTAAGGGATTGGGTCAACACTCATTTCACTATCCCCATTCAAAAAAAGGGGCTTTTGCTTAACGCAATAGCCCCTTTGTCTTGCAATACGGCATTTTATTTGATATAATAGTACAGAAAAAGAAAATCACGAGGTAAAAATATAATGGGAATTTTGCTTTTAGTGCTTATATACGTGTGCTTTATCAGTCTTGGTCTGCCTGACTCACTTTTAGGCTCTGCTTGGCCTGTTATGCATAATGAAATTGGCGTGCCTGTATCCTATGCAGGTATTATATCAATGACTATCACAGCCGGCACAATACTTTCAAGCCTGTTTAGCGACAAGCTTTTAAGAAAATTTGGCGCAGGCTTAGTAACTGCCGTAAGCGTTACTACAACTGCTATTTGCCTATTCGGTTTTTCTATCAGCTCTCAATTTTGGATGCTGATTTTGTGGGCAATACCATTTGGACTTGGTGCAGGTGGCGTTGACGCTATTTTAAATAACTATGTGGCTTTAAATTTTAAGGCGCAGCATATGAGCTGGCTTCATTGTATGTGGGGCGTTGGTGCATCTATTAGTCCTTATATAATGAGCTTCGCATTAGTAAATCTTGAAAATTGGAGTGGCGGATATCTTATTGTTTCAATTATTCAAATTGCGCTTTCCTTTATCATATTTATTAGCGTACCAATTTGGAAAAAGGGAAGCAAGGAAAATGACATAGATAAGCAAGAAAAAACAAAAGCCTTATCCTTTAAGAAAATATTTACAATAAAAGGCGCACTTCCGTGCTTTTTAATGTTCTTTTGCTATTGCGCATTAGAGGTAAGCGCATCTCTTTGGGCAAGCACATATCTTGTGGAAAAATGGAGCTTTGCGCCTGAGGTGGCGGCAGGATATGCAAGTATGTTTTATATTGGCGTAACCTTTGGAAGATTTGTAAACGGCTTTCTTGCTATGAGGCTTGGGGATAAAACACTTATCCGTATAGGCTCATTAGGTATAGCTATCGGTATTGTCTTACTTTTCATACCATATAATTTTATATTTGCTTTAATTGGATTTATTATTATAGGTCTTGGATGTTCGCCTATTTATCCATGTATTATTCATATGACACCTAATGTTTTTGGTGCAGATAAATCTCAAGCAATGATAGGCGTGCAAATAGCATTTGCATATATTGGTATTTTAGCAATGCCACCGCTTTTTGGAGTTATAGCAGAAAAAATTTCAATCTCACTTTTACCTGTTTACCTATTTATTTTCTTGTTACTCATTTTCATTATGCACGAGCTTGTACTAATTAAAACAAAAAATAACAAATAGAAATAAAGGGGCTATCGCTTAATGCAATAGCCCCTTTTCAATAGCAACAGACAGTTGCTTGTCATGAGCTTAATACCGTGGTATAATACATTTATAATTAAAAGGGGACGGTGGTTTTATGGAAGCAAAGGATATAATTTATGAATTGAGAACGAAAAAAGGGCTTTCACAAGAGGAGCTTGCAGAAAAAATATTTGTAACAAGACAGGCAGTTTTCCGTTGGGAAAATGGGGAAACAATGCCAAATATAGACACTCTTAAATTATTATCAAAATTGTTTGATGTGTCGATAAATACGATTCTTGGCTCTCCAAGAGAGCTTATTTGCGGTTACTGTGGTATGGTGCTTGAGGACTGTAATACAAGTCGTGAAAATGATGGAAATTTCAACGAGGAATACTGTAAATGGTGTTATGTCGATGGCGAATACACCCTTGATATTTGGAAGCAATATGCAAAAAATGGAGGAAAAGAAAAGATAGAGGAAATTAAAGCACAGTTAATAAAGGAGCTTAATACCATTTTAGATATTGAGGGACTACCAAATGTAGAAAATTTAAATGTGCTTCCAGGCGAATTTGTCAATATAGAATATACACTTCCAAATGGAGAAAAAATAAAATTTCTTGATGATAAGAAAGCATATCTTGGAAGTCAGCTTGAAAGTAAATCCGGGGACAGATGCTACGGAATAGTTGCAAGCATGGATTTTCTTTTAGTATGCACATATGAGGAAAACGGCGAAAATCCTCAGCTTTTAATTTATAAAAAAAGATGAAAAACAAAAGAAGCGACACATCGTCGCTTCTTTTTATTTATTATTGTATTTTTTTAATGCGATTTTTCCATACTCACTTATTACTCCGTCAATGCCGTTTTCAAGGTAACATCTAAATGGCGGGGTAATATCAGTAAAAAATCTAGTATCGCCAAATAGTGGAGCAATACGGTCAGGGGTGTAGAATTTAAATGAGCCACAATCCGTAGCGTCGCTATTTAGGACTAAATTGCCAAGAAGATTATATAAAGACGCGTGCATAAAGTTATAATATGTATGCTTATTCTTCATGGAGTTTAAAATTTCAAGATGTGAATTTATAAGCTCTTTTCTTGTATCCCCTGATGTAAATAATAAATCGTTATTTTTAAATTTATCGGGGAATGTGTGGATAATTAACGCTTTTGCAAGCAAAATAGCGTCATTGTGTCCTTTATCAAGCACGTATGCGCCAAGGAGCATATCTAAGGAGTCGCTTAAATATTTTTCTTTTCTAAATAAATCGTTATACAAATTAAAGTCAATTGCGCCGTTTAAAACGTCATAATAAAACTTATAAGGTCTTGACGTGTGGCAGATATAAGCCTCATTTAACTTGAATTTTTTAGCTATTTCTATTTTAATTTTGTAGTCCGAATATTTATCGTACTCATACTCAGCCATAGGGTAGTATGGGTTATAGAAAAATAGCTCTGCAAGGGAAAAATCGTATATAGCAGAGCCTAAATCCTGCAAAATGGGGAATCGGTCAGCCTCGCTGTTTTTTGCTGATTTTATATCAACCATTGACGCTACGTAATCGTCATTATACTCTATATTGACACCAAGATTAAAGAAAATATCTTTAAGTAAATTAAAGCTTTCTTTCCTTAATTTTGTATTAAGCTGAATTGCGGTTTCAATTTTAAGCTCACTGTTAAGGAGCTTTATTACGTTATAGAAGCATTCTAATAATTGATAATTTTTCTCACTCTGTGTGGCTGATTTTGATAAATAGTACGATTTTATGTAGGCTCTTTTAAGGATTTTATCGTCTTTGAAAAACTCCTTTGATAAAACGAAAAGCGCTTTACGCTCTAAGCCTGTAATACCGTTTGCTAAGGTTGCATCGTTAAATGCGCCAAAAAGGTTGTCAATAGCGTCAAGCTTTAATTTTTTTGAAAGCCTTTCCTTTACTATTTCCTTGCAGTGAGGATATAGAAAGTCATATATAAAGCTCTCAAAAAATTTCTTACCCTTATTTATAATTTCATTATCGCAATCAAAAAGAGGGTAGATTATTTGTTCGTTAAAACCGTCAAAAATCGCGTATTCTTTTAGCTTTTTCTTTAAATTTTCAAGGGAAAATCCTATTGAAAGACCGTTTTTAATAAGAAGTGAAGCGCTTTCATCGTTGTTTAAATTTTTGAAAATATAATCAATTACCGCTTTTGGGTCATTGGTATTATTTTTTATCATTCTGTTTAAAAGTGATACAACGTAAAACGTTCTGTCCTTCCAAAACTCCTTGTCATTTACTAGCGCAAGCTGTAATCTTTCGTTTACCTTGCCTTTAAAATATTCGGAGTGGTTATACTCAGTTTGACGTGTTGCTTCGTTAAAATTGTAGCCATACGTGTCGGTAATATAGTTATTTAAGTAAACGTGTAGGTATGCTTCACTATCCTCTACGTTTGAAAAATATCTGTTATGAGCATAACAAAGTGTGCTAATAACATCTTTTATAGGCGCGTATTTATTTGCTATATGCTCGTCATTGATATATCTAAGCTCTATGTTAACATCACTCTCTAAAAGATCAAAAATCCGCTTGCCGTCTAAAAATAAAGGCTTGCCGTCCGCACTTCTTAAGCTACTCCATGCAAGAGTAAAGTATTTAATTAGCGTGTCAAGTGTTTCGCTATTAAACTGACGTAATTCGTAGCTTTCCTTGGCTTTTTCGTAGCTTTCAGCGTCTAAAACGTCATAAGCAAAGTCGGTTTTTATAATTAAATAGTTTAAAATAGCTCGCTTTGTTGCTTCAAGAGTATCACTGTCGGTATAGTCGTAGCCATGCTTATACATAGTATCAAAAACAAATGAGGAAAGGCTACCATCGCCTGTCTTTCCGTCCTTGATTTTTTCTAAAAAGCTATTTTTTTCCTCTTGTGTAATAGAAAAAAGAGGACACCAGATAAGATCACATTCGTAATTTTCCATTTTGGTATCCTCCTTATATTTATATTTTTCTTAATTTTTCAAGTAATGCTTCAAAATTACTTGGCAGGTCGCACTCAAAGTGCATAATTTCCTTGGTTTTTGGATGTGGGAAGGATAATTCCTTGGCGTGAAGAATTTGACCATCAAGTAATGGCGCATTGGCTTTTTCAAATATTGTTTTGCCGCCACCGTAAACGGTGTCCCCTATTATTGGGTGTCCCTTATAGCTCATATGCACTCTTATTTGGTGTGTTCTGCCTGTTTCAAGGTTTAATTTTATGTAGGAATAGCCTGTAAATTCCTCTATAACCTCATAGTGAGTAATAGCATTTCTGCCGCCTGCTACAACCGCCATTTTTTTACGGTCAACAGGATGTCTTGCAATAGGCGCATCAACCGTGCCGCATTGCTCCTTCATATGACCGATGATAATAGCGTGATATGTTCTTTTTATACCGTGGTCCTTTAAAAGTGAGGACAAAAATACATGAGATTCATCATTTTTTGCCACAACTAAAAGACCGCTGGTGTCCTTGTCAATTCTATGTACAATGCCCGGGCGAATTACGCCGTTTATGCCTGAAAGTGTGCTTCCGCAATGGTATAAAAGAGCATTTACAAGAGTACCGCTTTCATTTCCCGGTGCAGGATGCACCACCATTCCCGAGGGTTTATTTATAACGATAATATCGCTATCCTCATATATAATATTAAGAGGAATATTTTCAGCCACAACATCAAGAATTTTTGGCTCAAGCTCCTCAATTTCAATTTCATCATTTAAGCGAAGCTTATAATTTTTGGCTTCAACTCTGTTATTTACAGTAACATTTCCCTCATCAATAAGGTTTTGGGCGCTTGAACGAGTGATACCTAAATGTGAGGAAACAAACACATCAAGGCGTGTTTTTACAAATTCCTCACTTATTTTCATTTTTGCTTACCTCATTTTTGCTTTCCTTGATTATATCTCTTATCAAGCAAAAAATTACAATGCCTGCGCCTACGCAAACAAAGCTGTCTGCCACATTGAATATGGCAAATGACCAACCAAAAAGCGTTTCAATAAATGTAGCTTCAATCATATCAACCACATATCCAAGAAAAACGCGGTCAATCATGTTACCAATGCCGCCGCTAATTATAAGAGCAAGTCCAATTTTAAAGAACATGCTTTCATTACAGAAGCGGAAAAGATAAACACATATACCGATAATGGCGACGGTTGACACAATCATAAATACCCATCTATGATTTGCAAGCATACCAAATGCTGCGCCGCGGTTTTGAATGTAGGTAATATTTAAGGCTTTTGGAATTATGGAGAATGACTGATAAAGAGCCATATTCTTGCTTACTAAAATTTTTGTAAGCTGGTCAATTCCAATGCCACCTAAAATTACACCTACTAAAATTAAAATGTTAGTTAATTTCTTTGTTAATTTCATTTTTTTCCTTACGTAAATTTTATTAAATCATAACAAATGCTAAAATTATGCTATATAAATACCAAATTGCTCTGTCAGCAAAGCGTGTAAGCAATACTAAAATGATAAATGATAGGTCAATCGGACATCTTCTTGCAAAGTCAAATCGCCACATGAATTTTCTGATAGGGCTAAGAATGGGGTCGATTATTCTGCTTGAATAGATATAAACCTTTGACATACGCCATTCTGGTACCCATGAGCAAATAGCATGCACAAGAAGTAATAAATCAAATGCGTATAAAATAATAGATAATGTTTTGAAAAAAAGATATAATCCGTCCATATCTACCTCTTACAGGTCTGAAAATACTTCGTTATCGTTGTCAGTATCAAAAATTTCGCCGCTAACGTCAACGTCCTTAGGCGCTACAAAGAAGGAATCCTGTGTCGCCTTTTTAATGCTGGCATCAAGAGCGTACGCCGCACCGCTTATAAAGTCAACCATTCTCTTGCGTAAAGCGGCGTCAACGCCCTCTAAATTTAATAAAACGGTTGAGCCGTAGCTTAAATAGTCAACTGCAACTAGCAGCTGCTCAAATGTTGTGGGATTAAAGATTTTTAATTCAAGATTACCGCCAAGGGTTACATTAGCGCTATTTTTTGCGCCTTCCTCGTCCTCATCCTCATCATCCTCTTCATCATCCCAGTCCTCGTATTTGTTTCTTTTGAATATGTTGAATAAACCCATAAAACTCCTTTCGCTTTGCTCAGTCGCAAATAGCCGTCAGCTGTTAGCAGATAGCGGTCAGCAAGGCTACATTAGTGATTTTTATTACATTATAAATCAAATTTTGTTAATAAAATTGCTTAAATTTAAAATTTTTGTAGGTAGTGTGTCAGTGTAATCTCGCTAACTGCTGACAGCTGATGGCTGTGAGCATAGCGAACAAAAGCTAATTATAGTTTCGCTCTCCGAAAATACAAGAGCCGAGTCTCACCATAGTAGCTCCCGCTTCAATGGCGTATTTATAACTTTCGCTCATTCCCATTGAGAGAATGGCGTTTTCATCGTTTTTAAAAAGCTCATCAAAAAGCTCCTTGGTAAGAGAGAAGTATTTTAGATATTCCTCTCGTGAATTACAACGGGGAGCCATTGTCATAAGTCCGCGCACACGGATATTTTTATATTCCTTGGTAAGCTCGTAAAATTCGCGCACATCCTCAGGCATAATTCCGCTTTTGTTTTCCTCTTTACCGCTGTTTACCTCTAAAAGTATATCCATTACCTTGTTAATTTTTTCAGCGCGTTTGTTTATTTCCTTTAAAAGTCCAACGGTATCAACAGAGTGAATAAGAGATACCTTATCAATTATATACTTTACCTTGTTAGTTTGCAAAGTGCCAATAAAGTGTAGCTCTGCGCCTTTATCGTAGCCCTCATACTTTTCGGTAAGCTCATTTACTCTGTTTTCTCCAATGTGAGTACAGCCTAAGGAAATAAGATAGTTTATATCCTCTACCGTTTGCATTTTTGTGGCGGCTAAAAGAGTAACGCTTTTATTTAATTCCTTTATTTCCTTTGAAATTCTTTCGTAATTTTCCTTAATTATTTGCTCTTTCATTTTATGCTTTTCCTATAATTTTCATAGCCTCATCAAAGGCGTCAACCTCATCAACATAGATTGTGTGGTAATTTTCCTTTCTTGAAAACCAAGTAAGCTGTCTTTTGGCGTATTGGCGCGTTGATATTTTCAGCCTTTCAATGCAGTTTTCAAGAGTGTCAAGATTTTTAAAGAAAGGAAGCAGCTCCTTATAGCCGATTGCTCCAAATGAGGTGTATTCCTCGTTTAGCATTCCGCGGTTATATAAATCAAGCGCTTCATCAAAAAGTCCCTCTGCCATCATCATATCAACGCGAAGGTCAATTCTTTTCTTTAAAATTTCCCTGTCCTTGCAGTTTAAAAATAGCACTGTTGCATCATAAGGTGGCTTTTGTTCCTTTGATTTTTCGTCCCACTCGGATTTCGTAACCCCTGACGAGTGGTAAATTTCAATGGCGCGAATAACTCTTTTTAAGTTGTTTGGATGTATTTCCTCAGCGCTTTTTGGGTCAATTTCCTTTAGCATATTATGTATATGCTCGTTGCCCTTTTCCATAGCTAGCTTTTCAAGCTCCTCACGGTACATTTCATCCTTAAATCCGCTTGAAAAACTGCCAATCTCAATCACGCTGTCAAGATAAAGACCTGTGCCGCCGCAAAAAATCGGCGTTTTGCCACGGGATATAATATCCTCAATGCACGATTTTGCCAAAATAGCATAATCAGCGCAGGAAAAGTCCTCATTTGGCTCTTTTATATCAATTAAATGGTGGGGAACAGAAGCAAGCTCTTCCTTAGTAGGTTTAGCTGTGCCAATATCCATTCCTTTATATATCTGCATGGAGTCGCAGGAAATTATCTCTCCGTCAAGCTCCTTTGCAAGCTTAATAGCCAACGCAGTTTTGCCTACTGCTGTTGGTCCAACTATACAAAAAATTTTCAATTTTTTCTCCCGTAGGACTTTACAGGCTGGTAAAACCGAAAAGCAAATTTTAAATAGTATCATTCGTTTATCAATACGATAAAGAACCTTTTAATGAAGGAATTTTCCCTTTGGGAGAAATTCCAATTTTGCTTTTCTATTTACGAATACGGCTCTACCGTACACCAGTACGCCTACGCTTCGTATTCGAAAATTTTTCCTCACCCTCTAAAGCCCTGATTTTGTTTTATTTAAGTGGTCAGCCGATAGCCGTCAGCGGTTAGCAAGATTAGACCGACATTGGCTAAACGACAAAATATTTAATATAATAAAACATCTTTATTTTATAGCTTGTGTTTATAATTATTTGTAAGTATTAGTTAAAGTAACCTTGCTGACCACTGATCACTGACCACTAGTCACTGATGTTTATTCTATAAACATCGCATCTCCAAATGAGAAAAATCTATATTTTTCGTTTACTGCCACCTTGTATGCATCCATAATTCTTTCCTTGCCGGCAAGTGCGGAGATAAGCATTAAAAGAGTGCTTTCAGGCAGGTGGAAGTTGGTTATAAGTGTGTCAACGGCTTTGAATTTATAGCCTGGATAGATAAAAATGCCTGTGTTTCCTGAAATTGCTTGAATTTTGCCATCTTCCGTAGCAACGGATTCAAGAGTTCTGCACGAGGTAGTGCCAACGGCAACTATTCTGCCGCCGTTTGCTTTAGCGGTGTTTATAATGTCGGCGCTTTCCTTGGATACTGAAATATATTCAGCGTGCATAATATGGTCTGTGATTTTTTCTGCCTTAACAGGACGGAACGTGCCAAGACCCACATGGAGCATAACGGGAGCGATTTTTATTCCCTTTTTCTTGATTTTTTCAAGAAGCTCCTTTGTAAAATGAAGTCCCGCAGTAGGTGCAGCGCTTGAGCCATTTTCCCTTGCATATACTGTTTGATAGCGGTTTTTGTCCTCTAATTTTTCGGTTATGTAAGGGGGCAAGGGCATTGAGCCGATAATATCTAAAACCTCATAAATCGAGGAATATTTGTCCCTATCAAAGGAAAATTCTACAATTCTGTTTCCATCCTCAACAATTTCACATACAGTAGCCTGTAAAATACCGTTATAGTCAATTTTACCGCCAATTTTTACCTTTTTAGCAGGTCGGAGAAGCACTTCCCAACGATTATTTTCAAGCTGCTTTAAAAGAAGCGTTTCAATTTTTGATGGAGCTGAAGCAAACGCGCCCTCATCTCTTACCTTATCGCCGTAAATTCTGGCAGGGATAACTCTTGAATCGTTAATTACAAGCACGTCCCCCTCATTTAGGTAGTCTATAACATCGTAAAAATGCTTATGCTCTATGCTTCCATCACGCTTTAAAACCATCATTCTTGAATGGTCTCTTGGCTCACAGGGTGTTTGAGCAATTAGCTCAGAGGGTAAATCGTAGTAAAAATCCTTAGTTTGTAAATCCGTTTTCGGTAAATTGTTTTTTATCATTGTTTTGTCCTTTGAATATAATAGTAATAGCCGTTAGCAGTTAGCCGCTAGCGGTTAGCAGATTAGATTTAGCAAAAATCTATTAGTATAAACTAACTCATTTTATATTATATATTAAAATATAGAATATTTCAACTGTTTTTTAAAATAATGTGAGCGCTACACTTGGTGTCCTACATCCTACACCCTTATACAAAGGAGCATAAAAATGAGTAAGCATACACTATTCACAGGCTCTGCCACGGCTATCGTTACGCCCTTTCGTGATGGGGGCATAGATTATGAAGCATTTGGCAACCTGATTGATTTTCAAATAGAGAATAAAACCGATGCAATAGTTGTCCTTGGAACAACGGGAGAGAGCGCAACGGTTTCGGAAAGTGAAAGATATGAAATTATTGCATTTGTCAAAAGGCGAATTGATAAAAGAGTGCCACTTATAGTAGGAAGCGGCACAAATAACACACAGGTATCAATAAGATATTCTAAAAGTGCACAAAGTCAAGGTGCGGATGGACTTCTTGTCGTTACGCCATACTATAATAAAACAACGGAAAGAGGACTAATTGAGCATTATAGCGCTATCGCAAAAAGCGTAGATGTGCCTATAATTTTATATAACGTTCCATCAAGAACAGGGGTAAATATACCAATAAGTGTCTATAAAGCGCTATCTCAAATAGAAAATATAGTGGGAATTAAGGAAGCAAGCGGAAATATTTCATATACCGCTGAGATTATACAAGCCTGCCACGATAGATACGATATTTATTCGGGCTGTGATGACCTTACCTTGCCGATTATGTCCTTGGGTGGCAAGGGCGTAATTTCCGTTGTTAGTAACATAATTCCTGAAATTATGCACACTCTGTGCCACGAATTTCTATTGGGAAGCATCAAAAATGCCACCGAAATTCAGCTTCGCATAATGATGCTTATAAAAGAAATGTTCCAAGAGGTCAATCCTATTCCCATAAAAACCGCACTTGCATTAATGGGCAAAATCCAAAACGAATTCCGCTTGCCTCTTTGCCAATCAACACGAGCAGACTCAATCGAAACAATATTAAAGCAGTATAATCTAATTTAGGGGATAGGGGTTACAGCAGTTAGCCGCCAGCCGCCAGTGGTCAGCGCGCACCGAAGGTGCATATCGCTCCGCCTTTGGCGGAATATCGCGCTTTCGCTTAATGAAAGCATATCGCTACCGAATTTATTCGGTTATATCGCTCTGCGAAGCAGATATATTAGTGGACAGGGGTCAGGGTTTCTTTTGACTACATTGCAGGAATTACTGACAAAAGATAAGAAAAAACGACACTCTGTGTCGTTTTTTTAGTTGTTGTCTTTATTTGCAAGTGTGTATGCGGATTCAAAAGCTATTTTTTGTTTAAGTAAAACATAGTCATATAGCCATGGAACGAAGCGTGAGGCTACATCCTTATCACAGGAGGAAAGAACCTCATCAATAAAACGCTCCATTTCTTCAATTTCCTTTTGATATTCGGGTTTAATAGACTGTTTTCTAAAAATATAGCTGTTCCACAAGGCTTCAAGCTTTGAATTCATTTTAAGCTCCTTTTGTATGAATTATCTTAATTATATAACATTAGTGTTACAAAGTCAATAATATATATAACACTATTGTTACAAAATACAGTTTTAGTGTAACAATTATGTTATATTCGCCTTGAGGTGATGAAATGTTATATCATAGAAGAATAAGAGAATTAAGAGAGGACAATGATGTAAGTCAGCAAGAGATTGCAGATTTTATTGGCATTGATAGGGTAACGTATAACCGACTTGAAAATGAAAAATTTTCGGTAAAGCTTGATTATGCAATTAAAATTGCGGAATTTTACAAGGTTTCTCTTGATTATATTGCGGGAATAACTGACAAAAGATAAGAAAAAACGACACTCTGTGTCGTTTTTTTAGTTATTCATCTTCTTCGGTGTCATTTGTGTCTTTTTTTACGTTAGGGTTTCCTGTGTCCTTGTAGATATTCATAACACGGCGGAGCTTTTGCTCGTTTGAGCCGGTTTTTAGACACTTAGTGAAGTATTTTTTTGCGTTTTCGTAATCGCCAAGAGCATTATAGCAAAGCGCTAAAACCTCTAAAGAATCGTTAAAATTGTTCTTTAATTCAAGTGCTTTTTGTGCGCACTCTATTGCTTCCTCAAATTCATCATTGCCTGTTAAAATTTGCGCCAAGTTATTATATGAATGGTAATCGGTTGGGTCAAGGCGAATAGCTTCATAAAAGCACTCTACTGCATCGGATAATTTGTCCTCAAGCTCATATAAAACGCCTAAATTGATATACGGTGTAGGTCGCGTTGTGCCTTGTCTTATGATTTCTTTGTAGATTTCCATAGCCTTATAGCCTGATTTTGTTCCCTCATAGGATAATGCCAAAAATAGTTTAACGCCGTACACGTCTCCGCTTGTTTGACATTTTTTAAGAAGTCTTTCAAGGCTGACAATGGCTCTATCGTATTGCTTTAGGTTAAATAAATGTATTGCACCCAAAAGCTCTTTTCTTTCTTTTTTGTTACCATCTCCCACAAAGGTGCTTGCAAGCTCCTTGGCGTATGCGGCTTCGTATTTTTGGTATGGAATTTTACCGCCCATGCCGCTAAATACCTTAACTAAACCGATAATACCGCCCGCTATAACTATCAGTGCACGAAGAATGGTATCCTTATCAACTGTTTTAGTGGTTACATATTCGTAAGCAATTAAACCGATAACGGTAAGCATTAAAAGTGCGAATATAACTGCGGCTAATATTTTTCTGTTTCTCATTTGATAACTAAAACCTCGTTTAAAGGATTTCTTTCAGGTGTGTCAGGTGAGATATCTGCTTTTCCTACGGCAATTACTGTGGCAATTGCCATATTTTCGGGAATTTCAAATATTTCACGGATTACTTGCTCGCGGTATAATCCCATAATAAGAGTGCCATATCCCATTTCGTATGCTTTTAAGCAAATATTTTCTACTGCAAGACCGTTATCAAAGCATTCAAAGCCGTTGCCAAGATGTGTGATTGCCTCTCCTTCGCCATTATAGCCGCTAATTCCCTTAACGATAGCGGAAACGATAATGCAAGCGGCATCCTTGCCTCTTTCCTTGTTGAAGCTTGGTAGTGCTTCAATCATTTTGTCCTTGTATTCCTTTGAGTGAGCAACGAAAAATCTTGCAGTCTGTGAATTTTTCCATGAAGGAGCCATTTGAGCAGCCTTGATAAGCTCCTCAATTTCTTCCTTTGTAATTTCAGCATCCTTGTATTTTCTTATGCTTCTTCTTTCATAAATTGCTTTTGTTAATTCCATATTTTTTCCTCTCTTTAAATAGATAGTACCGATTTATTTTAACATATAAATCACAAAAGTGCAATAAGTATTGACAATATTTTAATATTATAGTACAATATTCAAGGTCGCATTACTTAGCATTCAGCCGCCAGCAGCCAGCCGATAGCGCGCTACAAATACTAAATTAACGATGTAATAAATAACAAGTTGTTAATTT
The DNA here is from genome assembly GCA_045127235.1 of Eubacteriales bacterium. GTDB lineage: Bacteria > Bacillota > Clostridia > Oscillospirales > CAG-272 > RGIG2000. The sequence continues at coordinate 31,083 of JBGVPY010000087.1, read as the reverse complement.
TGGCTAAACAATGCAAATTTAATAACATCTTTGTGGAAAATTATTGCTAACTGCTAACAGCTAACGGCTAATTCCTTCCGCAAAGCGAAAGGAATTTTATGATTATAACAATTAGCCGTCAATTCGGCTCAGGGGGAAGAGAGCTTGGCAAAAGAGTTGCCGAAATTCTTGGAATTGACTACTACGACAAGGAAATTTTAGAAAAAATAGCAGAAAATAAAAAGCTTGATACGGACTATGTTGAAAAAAGCCTGACATCTGTGGCTTTAAAGAACATTCCTGTGTCCTTTGGGCGTACGATTTTGCCTGCATTTAATTCAGCTTCAACTGATTTAATGGTTGAGGAAAGAAAAATCATTGAACAAATTGCCGCACAAGGCAAAGATTTTTTAATTGTAGGCAGAAATGCTGACGTTATTTTAGAGAGCTACAAGCCGTTTAATATTTTCGTTTGTGCGTCAATGGACGCAAGAATTGACCGTTGCTTATCGCATCTGAGAAACGGCGAAAAGAACGATAGAATTGCTATGGAAAAAGCAATTAAAAAGGTTGATAAAGCAAGAGTGCGCGCCCGTACAATCGTAACCGAAAGAGAATGGGGAGAGCCAACCTCATACCATGCGGTTATCAACACAGAAGGCTACGATATTAAGGAGCTTGCAAGGATTACAGCAAACTTTATTAAGGAATTAAACTAATGAAAATACAGCTATCAGACCATTTTACATATAAAAAGCTATTAAAATTCACGCTACCGTCCATTGTAATGATGATTTTTACATCTATTTATGGCATGGTTGACGGATTTTTCGTTTCCAACTTTGCAGGAGAGCTTGAATTTAAGGCAGTAAACTTTATAATGCCTGTTATAATGATACTTGGCGCTATCGGCTTTATGCTTGGAGCAGGTGGAAGTGCATTGATTTCCAAAACTCTTGGAGAGGGCAAAAAGGAAAGAGCCAATGGAATTTTCTCCTTTACCGTTTATGTTTCAATCGTTTTAGGCGTTATTATTGCAGTATTAGGCATTGTTTTTTTAAAGCCTATTGCCATATGGTTAGGCGCAGGAGAAATGCTTGAAAATTGCTTAATTTACGGCACGATTATTTTACTTGCATTGCCGTTCTTTATGCTTCAAATGGAATTCCAAAGTCTGTTTGTAACAGCAGAGAAGCCACAAACAGGACTTTACGTTACTGTTAGCGCGGGTGTAACGAATATGGTGCTTGACGCTTTATTTGTGGGACTTTTCAGATGGGGCATTGAGGGAGCAGCTGCGGCAACTGCATTAAGCCAGGTGGTAGGCGGACTTTTCCCACTTATCTATTTTTCAAGAAAAAAGAATACAAGCCTTTTAAGACTTTGCAAGCCAATTTGTGATTTTAAGGCGCTTTTAAAAATTGCGGCAAACGGCTCAAGCGAGCTTATGACAAACATTTCCCTTTCGGTAATGGGCGTAATTTTCAATTATCAGCTTCTAAAATACGCAGGCGCAGAGGGCGACGGAATTGCGGCAAACGGCGTAATTATGTACGTTGGATTTATGTTTATTTCAATCTTTATCGGCTATTCAATAGGCGTTGCTCCTATTATCGGCTACCACTACGGAGCTAAAAACCATAAGGAGCTAACGGGACTACTTAAAAAGAGCTTTGTAATTATTTCCGTCATGGCAGTTTCAATGTTCGTTTTAGGCGAGGCCCTTGCAGTACCTATGTCAGAATCATATGTGGGATATAGCGAAAGAATTTTAGAAATGACAATTCGCGCGTTTAGACTGTATTCATTCTCATACTTAATCGTAGGATTTTCAATCTTCGGCTCTGCATTCTTTACAGCACTAAATAACGGCTTAGTGTCTGCAATTTTATCATTTTTAAGATTGTTCTTACTTCAAGCATTAACGGTTATGATTTTACCGCTCTTTATGGGTCTTGACGGCATTTGGTTATCAAGCACCGCAAGTGAGCTAATGGCGATTATAATCACATTCTCATTTATTTTTGCATTACGCAAAAGGTATAATTATTAGTATGATAGTTTTAATTTTAGTTGCAGTAATGTTTTCCGTATTATCCGTGCTATTTTTTATGGGCAAATTCAAAAATTTGATAGCAGGCTATAATACCATGTCCGAAAAAGAAAAGAGCCAATATGATGAAAAGAAGCTATTAAGGTCCATGGGAATTATAGCGCTTATTTGCGCAGTAATGACATACGCCTTGGCAGTATTTGGCTGCCTTGTAGAGAGGGGCGTTTTCAAGGAAAGTAATATGATTTTTGTATCGCTTGTGTATGTTGCAGTTATTGTAATTACAACAATTTTCATAGGTAGATATATAAACAAAAACGCAAAAAAATAATTAAAGGGCAGACTAGATCTGCCTTTTATTTTTGAATATCTTGATTTTTCTGAATTTAGTGCTATAATTTAATGTAGGAGAGGTGATGTTATGAAAAAAATTTTATTGATTTTAGTGGTTTTATCTACACTTATTATGCTATTTTCCTGCGGAGCAAAGGAATATACCATTACATTTGACTCGGCAGGGGGAACTCAGGTTGCAACACAGATAATAGAAGAGGGAAGTGTTGTAATAAAGCCCGATGCTCCAACCAAGGAAGGATATACCTTTAAGGGATGGTATCATAACAATATTGAATGGTCGTTTCTTGGAGATACCGTCAATGAAAATATTATCCTTGTAGCAAAATGGGAAAAGAATAAATATACCGTTACATATGATGCAAATGGTGGCACAGGCTCAACTACAAAAACAGTTGAGTACGGCTCTAAAATTTCTGCGCCAATGTCAACAAGAGCTAATTATTCTCTTATCGGCTGGTTTAATGGCGACACTCAATGGAACTTCAAAGAGGACACGGTTACAAGTAATATTACGCTTACTGCAAAATGGGAAGGTTTTACAAAAACAGTAACATTTAATGCAAACGGTGGCACAGTTGACGAAGCAAGCCGTAAGGTAAAATATGGCGAGGAAATCGGCGCATTACCTACACCTATCTACGAAAACCATACATTTTTAGGATGGTTTGACAGTGATGATATTGATTTTCAAAATAGAATCACAAAAGAATATGTAGTAACTTCAAATATAAAGCTTGTTGCAGGCTGGAAAGCAAATGTATCATTTACTGTTACATTTGATGCAAAAAAAGGCACGGTAGATGAGGAGTCCCGCACCGTATTTGAAGGTCAGCCATACGGTTCACTCCCTACACCTACAAGAAACGGCTATGTATTCTTAGGTTGGTTTAGTGCTGACGATACTAATTTTGACAAAAGAATTGAAGCAACAGATATCGTAAATAGCGATATGAGTTTAGTTGCTTGGTATCAAAAGGATGAAAATGCAGTTACTCTTGAATTTGATGCAAACGGCGGCGAACTTGACGAAAGCGACTGCATAAAATATCTTCAAAAGGGCGATCGCGCAGGTACGCTTCCAACACCCACAAAGAACGGCTGTACCTTTTTAGGATGGTTTCTCTCCGATGGAACGGAGCTTACGAGGACGACAACTATAAACACAAATACAATATGTGTAGCATTGTGGATAGAAAAAGTGTATTGCACCGATGGTACGGAAAATCACTCTTGGTCATTATGGGTCGAGGCTATTCCTGCAACCTGTGAAACCCCGCAAGTGAGCGCCCGCGAATGTGCAATCTGCGGATGTATAGAATTAAAGGATGGCGCGCCTGCTCTTGGTCATAGTTGGTCTTCTTGGTCAGAGGAGTATATGTCAAGATCCCGTGTATGCTATGAATGTCAAAAGACAGACTCTCAGCAATTTAAAAATGTAACAAATGTGGTCCTTGATCCTCGTACATATCCAACTGTTACAGGCAATGCTTGGAATTCCGAAAACGGCTCTACTCTTATAAACGGAATGTTTGAGCTTGATAATCAAGGCTTAATTTGTGGCAAGGGTACAAGCCCACTAACTGTAACTCTTGAACTTTCAAGCCCAACAGTAATTGATATGATTTACATTAAGGGTAACGGTACAGCAACCGTTGAGGTAACTGTTACATGTGAAGACGGCTCTGTCGTTTTTCTCGGCACAGGAGCTTTTGGCGATAATCCATCATGCTTTAATGTTTCAGGAAAATCTATCGTTAAGGTTGAAGTTTATATGCCAAATCCATCTGTCGGTAATGACATTTGGCAAGAAATTGTCCTTGCGCAAAAAATTGACAAATAAATAAACGGGAGAAAATTATGAATAAATCTGCGAAAGTAAGCTTTACTTTGGCTTTTATCTTGGTTTTATTTCTGTTAGTCCTTTTTACGATAGGTGGTATTGCCTGTGTTAGAGCATATTCTAAATCCAATATTGAATATAGCGACCTATATTATGAGGAGCTTACATTTGATAGACTTGAACATATTCATGGAAGCAAGGGAAGTTCGTGGTATAAAATATATTTTAATGAATATTCCGAGTTTTTCAGTATAGCAAGTTATGAAATGAGGTATGTTAATCACGATAAAATGGAAACATTGAAGAAAGGCGATATTGTTTGCGTTTATTTCCAAGATGATGACGGTAGCTATGATATTTGTGAAATATCAAGCATGGATGATGAAATAATTAGCTTAGAAAACCATAAAAAAGCCACAAAGCGTAATTTGATGATCGGAATTATACTTTGCCCTATTATGGTGCTTGATTGTATATTTATAATGTTTTTCTTTATTCGTAAATACAGAATATTTAAAAGGTATAAAAGCGATCCGCAAAACTATGACACAAAAGGCGAGCTAAAAATAGAATATAAGAACGGTGGTAATGTAATACAAATTTTTAACTCCCCAACTGCATGCTCGCTTGTAATAAACGGAGTAACCGTAGATCAATATTTTGGTATGGTTGCAACACGATTTACACTTAGAGGATATGCAACATTAAACGAATCAAAAATTCCCGTCGAAGCAAAAATGGGATTTCTCAATATGCACCTTTACTACAACGGCAAAATTGTAGCAAAGGAGTTTATGGGATTAGGATAATACATTAAACGCCTGACATTTGTCGGGCGTTTCTTATATTTGGCAACGGAAAATACTTGACATAACTATATTAAAGTGATATACTTTATAAAAAATAATACTATAAATAATACCGTTTCGTAAGTCGTTGTCAGTCTAATCTCGCTGACTGCTGACGGCTAACGGCTGACGGCTGTTCTCCTTTCGGGAGAACGAAAGGAGAACCAATGAAAGCAGTAGTAACAGTAATAGGTAAGGACAATGTAGGCATTATTGCCTCTATCAGTAACGAGTGTGCAAAGCACGGCGTAAATATCGTAGATATTACCCAAAGCGTACTTCGTGATTATTTCGCAATGATTATGCTTGTTGAAATTGAAAATATGAAGGCGACTCTTAAGGACTTCCAAGCTGACCTTGATATAATCGGTAAGGAAAAGGGACTTGACATAAGAGTTATGCATGAGGATATATTCAATTCTATGCATCGCATTTAGGCGATGCATAGAATTGAAAGCTAAATTTGCCTTCGGCAAGCTAAATTCCTTACGGAGCTAAATTCGGCAAGCCGAGCTAAATTCGCTACGCGAGCTATATGGCAAATTTAATTTAGCTAATGCGAAAGAATTTGAGCATTAATTTCGCTATTTTGCAAACGCAAAATTATTTAGCTACGAAGCGAAGCGAAGTAATTTAGCTCAAAACAAAAAAAGAAAACTATTAAATAAAAAATCTTCGCTTGTAAGATGGTTTTGGACAGTTAGGTGTTCAGCTAACCGCTGACCACTGACCACTGACCACTGACCACTTTCCTTTGCGAAGCGAAAGGAACCAATGCTAAATTTAAACGACATCTTAGAAACAATAAATATGATAAAGCAAGAAAATCTTGATATTCGTACCATTACAATGGGAATTTCATTATTTGATTGCATTTCTGATGACCAGAAAAGACTTGAAACAAAAATTTACGATAAAATCACAAAAAGCGCAGAGAAGCTTGTTGCCACAGCAGATGAGCTTGAAGCGACCTACGGTATTCCAATTATAAATAAGAGAGTTTCAGTAACTCCAATTTCCTTAGTGGGCGCAAATCTTGACAAGGATGGATATATCCGCCTTGCTCATGTGCTTGAAAGAGCGGCAGATCAGCTTGGCATTAACTTTATCGGTGGCTTTGGCGCGTTAGTTCAAAAGGGAATGACAAAGGGCGCATCAAATTTAATTGATGCTATCCCTGAAGCGCTTGCAACCACAAATAAGGTATGCTCCAGCGTTAATGTTGCCACCACAAAGGCAGGCATCAATATGGATGCTGTTAAGAGAATGGGACAGGTAATTAAGGAAGCTGCATACTTAACTAAGGATAGAGATTCTATCGGTTGTGCGAAATTAGTTGTATTTTCCAACATTCCTGAGGATAACCCATTTATGGCAGGCGCAATTCACGGCATGGGCGAGCCTGACACGGTAATTAACGTAGGTGTTTCCGGTCCCGGTGTTGTGGCATCTGCAATTAAGAGAGAGGGCTTTTGTGATTTTTCACGCCTTGCAGACACTATTAAAAAGACTGCATTTAAGATTACAAGAGTGGGTCAGTTAATCGCTTACGAGGCATCAAAGAAGCTAAATACACCTTATGGTATTATAGATTTATCACTTGCTCCAACTCCAGCAGTTGGCGACTCCGTTGCTCATATTCTTGAAAATATGGGACTTGAAAAGTGTGGTACACACGGTACAACCGCCGCACTTGCAATGCTTAACGATGCAGTTAAGAAGGGTGGCGTTATGGCATCAAGCCATGTAGGTGGCTTAAGTGGTGCGTTTATTCCTGTTTCTGAGGATGCAGGCATGATAAGCGCAGCAGAATGTGGCGCACTCACTATCGAAAAGCTTGAAGCAATGACCGCCGTATGCTCCGTTGGTCTTGATATGATTGCTATCCCAGGTAGCACAACAGCCGAAACAATCAGCGGTATTATTGCTGATGAAATTGCTATCGGTGTTATTAACAATAAGACAACCGCAGTCCGTGTAATTCCTGTTGAGGGCAAGGGTGTTGGCGAAACAGTTGAATTCGGCGGACTTCTTGGCTACGCTCCAATTATGAAGCTAAACGATTATTCCTGTAAGGAATTTATCGACCGCGGCGGCAGAATTCCTGCGCCGATACACAGTTTACGAAATTAATTTCGAAAACTGTGAGCTAAATTTGCCTTCGGCAAGCTAAATTGACTTACAGTCAGCTAAATTCCTTACGGAGCTAAATTCGCTTACGCGAGCTATATGGCAAATTTAATTTAGCTTCACGAAGTGAAATTTAGCTAACACGAACGAATGTGAGTGTTAATTTAGCTACGAAACGAAGTGGAGTAATTTAGCCAAAAACAAAAAATACAGTTAGACAATATTTCTTGTATTTGTCTGCTTCGCAGGGCGAGATGTGCTACGCACACGATATACGCTTATATACATAAGCGAACGATATAAAATTACTTTGTAATTTCACGAAATGCAATGCTTAGCATTGCGCGTATATAGAAAGGAACAAAACATGAAGTTAGACACAATATGCATCCAAGGAGGCTACAAGCCAAAAAGTGGCGAGCCTCGTGTAGTGCCAATAGCACAAAGCACAACATTCTTTTATGAAAAGGCAGGAGAAATGGCTGACCTTTTCGACCTTAAAACAGAAGGATACTTCTATACCCGTCTTGCAAATCCAACAGTTGACGCCTTTGAAAAGAAGCTTGCAGAGCTTGATGGCGGTACAGTTGGTATTGCAACCGCTTCCGGTATGAGTGCAACATTACTTGCAATTTTAAATGTATGTAATGCAGGAGACAACATTGTTTCCTCAAATGCAGTTTACGGTGGCACTTATAACCTATTTTCTGTAACACTTCCAAAGTACGGTATTGAATGCCGTTTCTTTGACCCAGATGATACAAAGGAAAACATTGAAAAATTAGTTGATGACAAAACAAAGGTAATTTTTGCTGAAACCGTTGCAAATCCTACCATCGTTGTTCTTGATTTTGAGAAAATTGCCGACATTGCAAAGAGAAATCAAGTATTATTTATGGTAGATAACACGTTAGTAACACCTGTTCTTTGCCGTCCACTTGATTTTGGCGCAAATGTTGTTTTATATTCATCATCAAAGTACCTTGATGGACACGCGGTTGCTCTTGGTGGCTGTATTATTGATGGCGGTAACTTTGATTTTACAAAGACAAATCGCTATGAGGAATTTTTAAAGCCTGATGAAAGCTATCACGGTCTTGTTTATTCATCCCTTGGCAATACTGCATTCGGTGTTAAGTGCAGAGTACAAATGATGAGAGACCTTGGTGCGATTATGAGCCCACAAAACGCATTTTTAACAAATCTTGGTATGGAAACTCTTGCGCTTCGTATGGAAAGACATTGCGAAAACGCAGCCAAGGTTGCAAAATTCCTTGAAAATCATCCAAAGGTTGAATGGATTAAGCATGCATCCTTAGAGAGCAACAAATACCACGACCTTGCAATGAAATATATGCCTAACGGTCAAGGCGGTATGATGTCATTTGGTGTTAAGGGTGGATGCGAAAAGGCTTCTGAGTTTATGGAAGCACTTAAAATGATTGCAATCGTAACCCATGTAGCCGATGCAAGAAGCTGCGTTTTACATCCTGCATCAACCACACATAGACAGTTATCAAAGGCTGACCTTGACGCTATCGGTATTGCAGATAATCTTATTAGATTGTCTGTTGGTATTGAAAACGCTGAGGATATTATAGCTGATATAGAGCAGGCTCTAAATCAGATTTAAGCGGTCAGCTGTCAGCAGTTAGCGGTCAGCAAGGTTACATTATCGAATACGCACAAACAAAGTTATACAAAAATCACAAGCAAGCATTGAATATATTCGTATTACTACACTATATTTCGTCATCCGTTCCTCAGTCAGTCTAATCTCGCTGACTGCTGACTGCTGACGGCTAACGGCTGACGGCTGTTCTCCTTTCGGGGAGACAAAAATATATACACTACGAGGGCTTTAGAGAGCGAGGGAAAATTTGTGATTGCGTACACGTCGCTGTACTTAGTACGGCATACCCATTCCCCAAAAATCGCAAACGATTTTGCGGGGACCCCATGGGGCGTAGCGTCTCGCAAATAGAAAAGCAAAAACGGAATTTCTCCCAAAGGGAAAATTCCTTCCTTAAAAGGTTCTTTATCGTATCGACAGACAAAAGATACATCTATAAATTTGCTTTTCGGTTTCACCGGTCTGTAAAGTCCGTAAAAGGAGAACATATGCCAATTATAATCCCCAAAGACATACCCGCATTTTCTAGGCTTATTAACGAAAATATTTTCGTTATGGACTCTGAGAGGGCTATGCGACAGGACATTCGCCCTATTGAAATTGCTATTGTAAATTTAATGCCTACAAAGATTGAAACTGAAACTCAGCTAATCCGTTTGCTTTCAAACTCTCCACTTCAAATTAAGGTAACACTTATCGGTACAGAAAGCTATGTGGGAACACACACATCAGTAGGACATTTACAAAAATTCTATAAAACATTTTCCGATATTAAGGACCAGCATTTTGACGGCATGATTATTACAGGTGCGCCTGTTGAAATGATGGATTTTACCGAGGTTAAATATTGGGACGAATTAACTCAAATTTTTGAGTATTGCAAAACTAATGTTCAATCAACAATCTTTATTTGTTGGGGAGCGCAGGCGGCGTTACATTATTATTATGGTCTTGACAAATATACTCTTGATAAGAAGCTTTTCGGAGTATTTAAGCACCATAAATTCGTTCGCTTTGACCCACTTTTAAAGGGGACAGATGAGGAATTTTATATTCCACACTCTCGCCACACATCAGTAAAATACGAGGACATTGAAAATGTTCCCGATTTATCCATCCTTGCAGGAAGCCGTGATGTGGGAGCGAGCGTTGTCCGTTCCGTTGACGGCAGACAAATTTTCTTAATGGGACATATGGAATATGATAGAGATACTCTTAAAAACGAGTATTACCGCGACCTTGATAAGGGACTTGACATTGACCCGCCAAAGAACTATTTCCGCGACGGCGAAAACTCCGTTGTTGTACCAAATTGGTTCTCAACTGCAAATTTAATTTACTCAAACTGGCTTAACTATTATGTATATCAGGTAACGCCATTTCAACTTGATGAGTTGAAATAGCGACAAAGTCGCTAGCTAAATTTGCGTAAACGCAAGCTAAATTGCCTTTGGCAACTAAATTCCCTACGGGAGCTAAATTCGCCGTTGGCGAGCTAAAAATAGCAAATTTAATTTAGCTTCACGAAGTGAAATTTAGCTATGAGCAAAGCGAATAATTTAGCTATTGCGGAGCAATAATTTAGCTATTTACCACACAATTTTACAAACACAGAGGATCTTTTTATGAACGATAAAATTCAAAATTTACAATTAATCGCCACAGACATCCGTCTTGGCATCGTTGAAGCAGTTTTCAACGCAAAGAGTGGACATCCGGGTGGAGCGCTATCAAGCGCAGACATTCTTGCTTGTCTATACTTTAATGAATTAAACATAGACCCACAAAATCCAAAAATGGAGAATAGAGACCGTTTTGTATTATCAAAGGGACATTCCTGTCCAGGTCTTTACTCAGCTCTTGCACACAGAGGCTTTTTCTCAACTGACTTGCTTAAAACGTTCCGTCATACTGACTCCACGTTACAGGGACACCCTGACATGAAGTACATTCCAGGCGTTGATATGTCATCAGGATCACTTGGTCAAGGCTTTAGCTGTGCTTGCGGTATGGCGCTCAGCGCAAAAATCAGCGGTAAGGACTACCGTACGTACGCATTAGTTGGCGACGGAGAAAGCCAAGAGGGGCAAATTTGGGAAGCGATTATGTTTGCCGCCCACTATAAGCTTGACAATCTTTGCTTAATCATTGATAATAACGGACTCCAAATTGACGGTAAGGTAAGCGATGTTATGAACACAATGCCTTACGATACAAAATTAAAAGCTTTTGGCTGGAATGTTATAGAGATTGACGGCCACAATATTGATGAAATTCTTAATGCATTTAAGCAGGCAAGAGAATTTAAGGGCGCGCCAACTGCTATTGTTGCAAAGACTATAAAGGGCAAGTGCGTATCCTTTATGGAAAACCAAGCTGGCTGGCACGGTAAAGCACCTAACGAAGCAGAATACAATCAAGCTATGGCTGAATTAACAGCACTTAAAAATTCTTATGAAGGGGGTAACAACTAATGGCAGATAAGATAGCAACAAGAGAAGCATATGGCGATGCGCTTGCAGAATTTGGCGCTATAAATGAAAATATTGTAGTTCTTGATGCAGACCTTGCAGAGGCTACAAAAACTATTAAGTTCAAGAAAAAGTTCCCTGAAAGATTTTTTGATTGCGGTATTGCGGAAAACAACATGTTTGGCGTTTGCGCAGGACTTTCCACAACAGGCAAAATTCCATTTGCATCAACATTTGCAATGTTTGCCGCAGGCAGAAGCTATGAGCAAATTAGAAACTCAATAGGTTATCCACACTTAAACGTTAAAATTTGCGCAACTCACGCAGGCATTTCCGTAGGTGAGGACGGCGCAACACACCAATGCAACGAGGATATTGCTTTAATGCGCACAATTCCTGGTATGGTAGTAATCAATCCAAGTGATGCTATTGAAGCAAGAGCCGCTATTGAAGCAGCAATTAAATATAACGGACCTATGTATATGCGCTTTGGCAGACTTGCAATTTCGGTTATTAACGATAACGCGGACTATAAGTTTGAAATTGGCAAGGGCATTAAGATGGCTGACGGTAACGATGTAACTATCGTTGCAAACGGTATGATGGTAGAGCAAGCATTGATTGCTAAGGATATGCTTGCAAGCGAGGGAATTTCCGCATCCGTTATAAATATGCACACAGTAAAGCCACTTGATACAGAATTACTTATTAGCGAGGCAAAGAAAACAGGCGCTATCGTAACATCAGAGGAGCACAATATCGTTGGCGGTCTTGGTAGTGCAGTTGCCGAAGCACTTGCAGAAGCATACCCAGTACCTGTTGTTAAGCATGGCGTAAACGATGAATTCGGCAGAAGCGGTCCTGCAAAGGAGCTTATCGAGTTCTATGGCTTAACTGCTAAGGGTATCGTTGAAAAGGCAAAAATCGCAATTTCATTAAAGAAATAGCAATTTAGCAGTCAGCAAGTAACTTATACGAACGATATTGACAATTTAAGCTAAATTATTGCTTCGCAATAGCTAAATTATTCGCTTTGCTCATAGCTAAATTTCACTTCGTGAAGCTAAATTAAATTTGCTTTTTTAGCTGACCGAATAGGGGTTCCCCGAAACGAAGTATGAGTTTTGGGGGTTTCCGTAAGTCAATTTAGCTCCCGCAAGGAATTTAGCTGACGAAAGTCAATTTAGCTTGCGTTTACGCAAATTTAGCTGTTCTCCTTTCGGAGAACGAAAGGAGAACCCACCATGATAGATGTAACACTATTAGGCTGTGGCGGAGTAATGCCACTACCTGGTCGCGCGCTGACGTCCTTGTTTGTTCGCTACAATGGTAAAGCAATCTTAATTGATTGTGGCGAGGGAACACAGATTGAACTGCGCAGAAATAAATCAAAATACAGCCAAATAGATGCAATTTTCTTGACACATCTTCATGGCGACCATATTTTAGGAATTCCTGGGCTTCTTTTGTCCTTTGGATTAAATGAAAGAACTGCACCACTTAAAATATACGGTCCTTCGGGAATTAAGGAAATTGTAAAAACCTATTCCTTGGTTGCTCCAAATTTGCCATTTGAGATAATTTGCGAGGAATTAACGGAAGGTGAAATAACACTTAACGAGATTGGCTTAAATATTAGTGCATTTAAGGTAAAGCATAGCGTTGATTGCTACGGATACCGCATTGATTTATTAAGAAATCCAAAGTTTGACCCAGAAAAAGCAAGGGCGCTTAATATTCCAATAGAGTATTGGAAGGTTTTACAAAAGGGCGAAACAGTTGGCGAATTTAACCCTAAGGAAATTTTTGGCGAAAATCGCAAGGGAATTTCTATTCTCTATGCAACAGACACACGTCCTGTTTATAATATAACGAAATTTGGCAAAAATCTTGACCTTATGGTGCTTGAGGGTATGTATAACGAAGCAGAATGTGATGAAAAAGCCGAGGAAAAGAGCCATATGACAATGGGCGAAGCGCTTAAAATCGCACAGGAATGTAAGCCAAGCGCACTTTGGCTAACACATTTCAGCCCTGCAATGACCGAGCCAAACGAGTTTGAAAATGAGGTAAAAGATACATTTGAAAACGCCACCATCGGTTATGATGGTTTAAGCATAACACTAAATTTCTCTGAAATTTAGTGTTTGCTTAATGTTTGCCGCAGGCAACTTCGTTTGTCCGTAGGACAACTTCATTTGAGGCAACGCCTCAACATCGTTTGCGAAGCAACATCGTTTTAGAAGTTCACAGCCGACAGCCGTCAGCAGTCAGCGAAATTAGATTTACGATTTTTAAAATCTATTGACAAACTCAAATTTTTTGTATATAATACAGTTAGAGAATCTGCTTGTAAGCTGCTGTGGTAATTGGTACCCTGAACCTTGCAAGAGATTATCTAATAAAAGGTTCATTTTTGATTGATGCGGTCTTGAAAGCCGTTGCCTTTAAAATGAGCCTTTTCTATTGACAAATTCACTTTTGTCGCATATAATAGAAGTAGTAGCAAGTTCGCCCTCAGTTAAGCCTTTATTTTAAAGAGAACACTGTTAGGCAGGTTTGCTATGTTAAAAGGTTCATTTTGAGTGATTCGGTCTGGAAAATCGGTTACGCTCAAAAACGAACCTTTTTCTATTGACAAATCTACATTTTTCGATTATACTATATGTGGTAACAGGTGTCAAGATTAACACTGATCCTGCATTTGCAGGTAAAGGTGACGGGCAGGTGTTACCTTACTTGCCATTAACAATGTTCAACCACTCATACAGTTGAAGATTAACTTGTGGTAGGTAAAAAAACATCACTAACGGATTCGGCGACATTTTTAATGTTTTGACCGATATAGTCGTTAGTGATGTTTTTTATTATAAATCTTTTATATCAATTCTCTTTAACTCAACGCTTTCGATGTACTTTGCTTTTATATCCATTGCCGTTTTCATATGTGGCTGAGTCATATGCACCTTTTGGTGTGCAGGGGATTCCCATTTTTCGTATAAAACAAGTGTTTTTTCGTCCTCATTTGAAAAATAGTAATCGTATGCGAAGCATCCGTCCTCGTTTCTTATAGCGGTTAATACTCCGCTCTCTGTAAGCTCCTTAACAAAATTTTCTCTGTCGCCTACGCTTTTTGCTTTATAAATAACTAAAATTGTAAAGTTTTCCATGTTTTGCTCCTTGCAGTCGCAAATAGCCGTTAGCCGCCAGCAGTTAGCGGTCAGCGAGATTAGACCGACGGTGGCTAAACGACAAAATATTCAATATAATAAAACATCTTTATTTTATAACTTGTGTTTATAATTATTTGTAAGTATTAGTTAAAGTAACCTTGCTAACTGCTAACCGCTAACGGCTAATAGCTGTGAGCAAAGCGAACTAAACCTTGCTAACTGCTAACCGCTGACAGCTGTGAGCAAAGCGAACCTTAATAAAGTGGATCTGCTCCGATTGCCTTTAATACCTCTTTTGCGATAATCATTGATCCAACCCAGTTTGGATGAACTCTGTCCCAAGAGATGTATGCAGGGTATCTATGTACTAAGTGCTTGTCAAATTCCCCTTGAACGTCAATGTAAGTTGCGCCGTACTTTTCAACTACCTCTTTACATATGTTTGCATACTCAACCATTCTCTTTTTCATAGGGTCGTTGTCGTTTGCTTCCATATAGAATGGGCTAATAGCGAAAAGCTTCTTAACCTTGCCAACTGTTCTTTCGCAAACTGCCTCAATGTTCTTTCTATATACCTCTGGTGCGTAGTTTTCTGCATACATAGCAGGCTCGTCAAATTGTCTCCAAACGTCGTTTGCGCCAATCATAAAGAATACGTAATCAGGATTGCATTTTTCAACGTTGTTTTCCCAATCGTTAAGCATATTTGTGCTTGTAGCACCGCTACAACCAACATTTGTAATGTGAATAAGCTTTTCAGGATATAAAACGCTTAAAATAGAATCAACGTTTCTAACGTATCCGTTACCAACGCCTTCCCAAAGTCCTTCTCCGTAAGGACGTTTTCTGCCTGAATCAGTTACACTGTCGCCCGCAAATACTACTCTGTCGCCATTTTCAAAAATCATAATATCACCTTTCTGCACCGCATAAAGGTAGCCGTCAGCCGTCAGCGGTTAGCTGTCAGCAAGCAACCTTGCGTGCATTAAATCTATTTTGGAATTTATCCTTTTTTATTTTATCACAGGCAGTAGCGCATGTCAATATCTATAAGTAAAACTAAAAAATTGATTTTTTAGAATTTTCTGCAAAATTTTAAAATTTTTTACAGATAAAAGTTTCGTTTGCATTATATTATAGGAAACCATTATTTTTTAACGGGCGAAATGATATCCCACTTTGATTTTTATCATTTTGGTACTGTCTAAGATAATAGCGTTTATCTTAGACAAATATCATATAAAGCACTCAACCAGGCAAGGAGCGAAATTGCTTGGAATAAATTAAATGGTGGTGATGCTGTGGTCAGATGATAATCAGAAATTCTTAAAAGCTTTAATGAAAAATCAGGCTTGCATTAACATGAATAGATATAGTGTTATCTTTTCTTGGCAAGCAACTAAATTAAAAAATAAGAGGTAGAAAAAATGAAAAATTACAATTTTACTAAAGCACAATTAAACAGAATGAATAACGAAGTTTCATCAGAAATATTTCAAAAGATATATAAAAATACTACTTACCATTTACAATCAAATAATAAGGGTCTTTTTGAAGATTCCATGCAAAAGCTAATTACCAGAATCGGCATGATAGTTAAGAATGCTGTTGGTTACAATAAGCCTGTTTCAACAAATGAAAGCGCAATTTCATGTATTTCTTTTGCTTTAGGCGATAACAGTGTATATCATTATTGGAAGGGTACTAAGGTCAACACTAAGGGCAATTTTGCACGCCACAGAGAAAAGTACGAGTTTGATTCTTCCGAGTTTAAGGAAACTGTTCATCAATATAACAGAATTATCGAAAAGCTCAGCAACGCCGGATTTACATGCTTTTCAAACATTTACATTCGTTTAAATTCTAAGAAAAATAGCGAGTTGGCTCAAGATTGTCTTGCTGAAAAGTATAGCGTTAAGCACTTTATGCTTGGCGAGAATAGAATTAAGCTTTTACTTTCTCCAAGCTATACATACGATAAATATACAAAGAAGATTTCTACCAAGCTTACAATGTTCTGGGAAGAATCAACTAACGATAAGGTTTCTGTTAGAATTAGCAACTCCAAAAATGGCAAGAAGCTCATTCATGAAACTTTAACGCTGGGCGACAACACCAAAAAGAGCTTTTCATTAGATTTTGACGGCGACGACTTAATCAATTCTCTTGCTAAGGTTGATATGAGCATTCAGTTGAAACGCAAGGAGTTCCGTGCGTTTACTAGACAGGTACCTGTTGTGGTTGGTAAATTCAAAAAGAAAACCATTATGACGGACGAGGAATACACACAGCTTGTGGAATACGTTTACGCTGAGGAAAAATGCACGCTTTCCAATACGTTAGATAAGTGTTATAACCGCTAACAAAAGCAAATAGCAGAAATTCATTAGAATTTCTGCTATTTTTTTTGGTTTTGCTAAAATGTGTGTCAAGCTGCTTTGCTATCGGCTAACTGCTAAAAAATCACTTGTGTGATTTTTTCTTTACCGAAAAGCCGAATTTGCCTATTCTTTCGCCTAATTTGTAGTATTCGCCGTGGGCAAATGCGCATAGGTGGGCGCGGTTGATACATAATTTATCATCCATAAGTAGCTTTTCATCAACGTTTACTGCCACAATGTCCGCAAGGAACATATCGTGAGAGCCAAGAGGAATAATGTCGGTAACCTTACATTCAATGGAAATAGGGCACTCCCCAATCATTGGCGCGCTTATCTTGGTTGCTTTTTCCTTGGTAAAACCGCATTTTTCAAACTTATCAATCTTTTTGCCTGTATAAATGCCACAGTAGTCCGCCTTTTTAGCAAGAGTGGCGGGAACAAGGTTAATAACAAACTCCTTTGTTTCCTTTAAAATACCGTATGAATGACGGCTTGGTCTTATTGAAACGTATGTTTTTGGGGGCTGAGTGTTTGTAATTCCGCACCAAGCCACAGTTATAATATTTGATTTTTTCATATCCCCAAGGGATACCATTACCGCAGGAATGGGGGCAACTAGCGCTCCGCCTTGCCAGTTTACTTTCATAGTTCTCCTTTCGTTCTCCAAAAGGAGAACAGCTAAATTTGCGTAAACGCAAGCTAAATTGACTTTCGTCAGCTAAATTCCCTGCGGGAGCTAAATTGACCTTCGGTCAGCTAAAAAAGCAAATTTAATTTAGCTTCACGAAGTGAAATTTAGCTATGAGCAAAGCGAATAATTTAGCTATTGCAAAGCAATAATTTAGCTTGAATTGTCAATATCGTTCGTATAAGTTACTTGCTAATCACTGACCACTGACCGCTAACTTCTCAATCTGCAAGATTGATAACTTCAAGTCCTTGGCGCTTTGCGTAGCGGAAGGTTTGACCTGTGCCGGATGGGCGGGACTCGTATTCATGGAAATACGCGATACAGTATCTACTGTTATCAACCATTTTGTAGTTACGCTCCTTCATACAGCCGTCATAGTATGGACGGTCAACCATGTCAACGTAGTCCGCTTTTTGTAAAATTTCATTATATTTATTTTTTTGAATTACATTCCATTTTGCGCTTTGATTATTGCACGGAGCATAAATGTGAAGCTCAATATTTTCATGTCTTTCCTTGGCTCTTAATACGGCTTCCTCAGCGTAGGTATCAAAGCCGATAGCTCCGCCGCAAATAAAGATTGTAACGCCCTTATTTATCATATATTCAATGGCGTTATCAAGTGATTGTATGGAAAAATCTTTACCTAATATTCTGTGTCCTGTAAAGCAACAAGATACATCTTTCATATTCGCTCCTTTCAGTCGCGTAAGCAGTCAGCCGTTAGCGGTCAGCGAGAATAGACCGTCGGCAAAACGTACGACAACATTTGTTCTAAGGTTAAAAACCAGCCTTCATTGGCATTTTATCACAAAAAAAAATGTTTTTCAATAAAATTTAGCAAGTTATTATAAAAGCTTCTGTTTTTCTTACGCAGGGTGCGACAAAATATGCTTTTTGTCTCGTTTATAATGTTTTCAAATCTCGCTGACATCTAACCGCTGACAGCTGTGAGCGAAGCAAACTACAAAGGAGTATATCTATGACGAAAAATTTTAAAGAAAAAATCAAGCTATCAAGGGAAGTAAAAATGATACTGACGGAAATTATGGTATTTCTTCTTGGCTTTGTGCTTATGGGAACGAAATTTATTTTTGGGGTGTATCCATTTGGCATAGCGTATTTATGCTCGCTGAGAAAGTACACGCCCTTTGGCTTTCTTGGGTGCTTGTTATCGGTAATTATAACGCTTAATTGTAATATTGTTTACTTGGTAGCGCTACTTTTTGTGCTGGGGTTGAGAATAGCAGGCGGCTTTATAGGAAAAAGAGATATTCGCATAGTCAATTTGGGCGAGAGGGTAAAAAACGCAACGCTTGAGGACCTTTTTTGTGAAAATATTGAGGTGCGCGTATCAATTTCAGCACTTGCAGCGTTGGGAATAGGACTTTACAGCGTTATAGCGTCATCCTACGCATATTACGAAATTTTTGCATTGATTTTCTTTGTTATAACGTCAGGACTTTTGACCTACGCTCTTTCCGTAAGCAAAAGGGACAAGCTTTTAATTGGCTACGGAGTGATTTCGTTTGCGCTTATATATAAGGCGAAGGATATTAGCATTTTCTCCCTTGATGTGTCGATAATTTTAGCATACGGATTGGTTTTATATATATCAAAGCACCTAGGAGCAACAAAATCCGGGGCGTACGGTATGCTTTTAGGTCTTTGCGTGTCTCCCGAGCTATCATTGATTTTTGCCATAGGCGGACTTATTTCGGGGCTTTTATGGAGCGTATCATACTACCTTGCTATTTTGTGCGCAGCGGTATTGACGGTTGGGTACAGCGTTTTTGTGGGTGGCTATTCTGCGCTGATTACCGTTACACCCTCGGTCATTTTTGTTTCACTTTTGATTTATCCCTTGCTAAAATTTAAAATGATTCCTGTTCCAGACTTTATAAAAAGCAGCGCAACGTCTATAAAAAGCATAGACACTGTGATTTTAGAGCGAAACGCAGAGAAAAGCAAAAAACAGCTAAGCGGTATAACGTCGGCGTTTAGCCAAATTGCAGATATTATTTCTAAAACCCAAGAAAATGAAAAAACACCTTCCCGTGAGAGCTTGCATATTCTTTGCTTAAACGAATGTGAAAATTATTGCTACAACTGTCCTAAGCATTTTATATGCTGGCAAAACGATATAAGAGAAACTGAGGAAAATTTAAACAGGCTTTCAATGGAGCTGTTTGCAAGCGGAGTTGTGGGAAAAACTACTGTTACGGAAAGGTTTTTGCACCGATGTCCCAATATTGATTTAATAATAGAAAAAATCAATGGGGCTAATAAGAAAAAAACGGAAAACGCTGTTAAAAACAATAAATTAGAGGTTGCGTCCTACGATTACCGACAAATTGCAAATCTTCTTAACGGAATTAGCCAGTTTAAAGAGGCTGAGGAGAGAGTCAACAATCCGTTAAACAAGGAGCTAAGCTATCAGCTTGCAAAAATCGGCTTGATATTTGATGAGGTAAGCGTAATAGGCAAGGAAAGCCGAGAGATTGTCATTACAGGCATAAATATTGAAAGGTCAAAATGCACCAAGGAGCAGCTAAAAAAGGAACTGGAAAATATTTTATCTGCCCAGGTGGGAGAGCTTGAATTTTACGAGGACGGAGATAATTGGAACGCATCTGTGTCTGTAAAGCCTGTATTTAAAGATAACGATTACAGCTACTCCGTAGCAAAAAACGGAGAAACGGAGAATGGTGACTCCTTCGGGTTTTTTATGGGTGTAGGTGCGAAAAAATACGCTATTCTGTGCGACGGTATGGGAAGCGGAGAAAATGCAAATGACGTTTCAAATACCTGCATCAGCTTCTTAAAGGAAATAATATCGGTAAGCTCGGATATTGAGTCAGCGCTGACAATGCTAAGCAGCTTGCTTCGCGCAAGAGGGCTTGAATATAGCTCCACCGTTGATATTTTAGAAATAGACTTAAACACAGGCAAGGGAAGCGTAATTAAATGCGGAGCGTCTCCCACTTATATTAAAAGAGGGGACAGAGTATTTAAGCTTCAGTCTAAAACAATGCCTCTTGGAATTTTAAAGGAGCTTGATGCTGAGGAAAGCTCCTTTGAAATCACACACGGCGATATTTGCGTAATGATATCCGACGGCGTGGCAGATTCTAAAAATGATGAAAAAATAATGAAGCTTATAAGCGAATTTGATGGAAATATAGACACGTTAGCATACAAAATCATAGAAAAAGCCAAAAAGCAGATGGGTCAAAATGATGATATGACCGTGCTTGTAACGGAAATAACCGCTATTTAAGATTTGACTTTGACCTGTATTTATGATATACTACACTATATCAAAATTGCAGGGGGGAAGAAATGAAAAAGCGACTGTTTAACGTGCTTAAGCGATACGGCGTAATACTTATTGTGCTTCTTGGCTATTTAGCATGGGTGCTTATAACCGATATAAAAATCCCCTGCCTAATTTATCAAATAACCTCGTTTAAGTGCCCAAGCTGCGGAATAACCAGAATGTGTCTTTCGCTGGCGCGTTTTGACTTTAAAAGCGCGTTTAACTATAATCCATATCTATTCGTAACGCTGCCGATTGCGGCTTTTTGCGTTGCTTTTGGAGAAGTGGAATATATACGCAAGGGTAAATTTCGCTTAGGGAAGCTTAAATATTTAATGATGGTTGCGGTTATTGGCTTTGTGATTTTCGGAATTTTGCGAAATTTTATTTAACTATACCCAGTAATGCTTCAAAACTGTTGAATTGATTATAAATTTGTGGTAAAATAAACTGTGTTTATTACAAATTTAAAGGAAAATAGCAGTTGATTTTCTTTTAAGAAAGGAAGCATATTGAAAAGCCATAACAGCATTTTAAGACTTATAATATCAGCCCTTTGCTTGGCGCTTGCATATACACTTCCGTTTTTAACGGGACAAATTCCCGAAATAGGCTCGATGCTTTTGCCTATGCACGTGCCTGTTTTGCTTTGCGGATTTCTTTGCGGCTGGAAATGGGGACTTAGCGTAGGATTTATATCTCCGATTTTACGCTCCTTGATTTTAGGTAGGCCTATTCTTTTCCCAATGGCGGTCTGCATGGCAATAGAGCTTGCCACCTACGGTCTTGTATGCGGAATTGCATATAAAATTTTCCCAAAAAAGAAAAAATATATTTATTTATCTCTTATTATCGCCATGATAGTTGGCAGAGTGCTTTGGGGAATTGCAATGGCTGTTTGTATGGGCATTAAGGGCGGAGCGTTTACATTTAGCGCGTTTATTTCGGGGGCGTTTATTGAGGCAATACCCGGAATAATCATACAAATTGTGCTAATACCAATTTTGGTTATGGTTCTTGACAATAAAAAGGTGCTAAATTTAAATGATTGATTACAGAAAAGAAATTAACCAAGAATTTTTACCGCTTATTAAGAAAATTGATATGCTTCTAAAAAACGGAAAAGCTATCATTGGAATTGACGGCGGTAGCGGCAGCGGAAAAACAACGCTTGCTTCCTTGCTTTGTGAAATTTACGATGCCACAGTTTTTCATATGGATGACTACTTTTTAACTCCAAGCATGCGCACGCCTGAGCGTTTAAGCGAGGTAGGTGGAAATGTGGATAGGGAACGGTTTGAAAATGAGGTGCTTATACCCTTAAAGCAGGGAACAGATGTAAATTATAGAAAATTTGACTGTAAAACAAACGTTTTATCCACGCCTGTGTTGATAAATCCTAAAAATTTGGTTATCGTTGAGGGGTCATATTCCTTGCACCCAGACCTTATAAAATACTATGATTTTTCTGTTTTCTTAGATATTGATGTAGAAAAACAAAATGAGCGTATTAAAAAGCGTAATGGCGAGGGAGCAAAAGCATTTTTTGAAAAATGGATTCCCTTAGAAAATACCTATTTTGAAAAAACGCAAATTAAGGACCGCTGTGATATGATAATTAAAATTTAACAATTACCGTAAAGAACAAAAAAGAGAGACATTAGTAGCCGATTAAAGCCACAATGTCTCTTTTTTTAGTTGTTAAGTACTAATTATGCGTTAGCTGAACGAATTTCTTCGTAAAGCTCTGTTTTTGCAGCTGTCACATAAGCTGATACCCAAAGAGTACCAACGCCGCAGCAAAGTGAGCCTACAATCCACCAGCCGATAAATGAAAGGTCAAGTAAGAACGCCTTCATCTTGTAGCCGTTCATCATTTCCTTACTCTTCTTCATTGCTTCAAGCGCTGTAAGGTTTGGCTCATCCTTTAAAATGTAGAACGTTAATGAATAAGCGTATCCCATTACGATACCCGGGATAATTAAAAGAAGTGTCCAAAGGAATACGAAAAGGTAAACAAGAAGTCCTGACGCCATATTTCTTGTGATGTTATCTGTAAAGCCTGAAATAAGTGGCTTTAAATCGTTCTTGTCAGCTGTTCTTCTAACTGTGTTAAGGAAGAATGAAACAATACCGAATTGGAAGCATCCATTAAAAATAGGAACTAGGATTGCAAGAACGGTTGAACCTGCTAAAACGCTTGTAATACCGCTAACTACTAAGCAAGCAAGTAAGGCGAAAAGCCATGTTCCGCCAAAAATGTTGTTTTCAAGAGAATTTCTTGCTCTTTGTCTTAATTCTTTACATGTAATCATTTGATTTTTCTCCTTATGTATTTGATGATTCCATGTTAGCACAGTTTGGAATATTTGTCAATGATTTTGACTAATATCTAAAAGATTTATATTGATTTTTAATATTACATATGATATCATAGCCTTAGAATGATATTAACGGGAGAAAATTATGGCAAGAATAACTTATAATAACGGATATTACGATGGCGAGGTAAATTATAACGGCGATGAGCATGGCTACGGCACATTTGTTTGGGATAATGGCGACAAATATGTAGGATATTTTGCATACAGAAAGTTCAGCGGTCAAGGCACATATTACTACGCAAGCGGCGCAAAATATGTTGGACAATGGGCTAACGATTTAAAAAACGGCAAGGGTACTATGTACTTTAAAAACGGAAATGTTTACGAGGGCAACTGGGTAAACGATAAGGAAAATGGCTTTGGCAAGGAAACATATGCGTGGGGCTACTACGAGGGTCAATGGAAGGACGGCACCTGGTATGGCAAGGGCAAGGAATATCATAACAAAAACGGCACCACTTATGAGGGTATTTGGAACGGCACTGACAATGGAACTAACATAACAAAAACCATAAACGGAAGAACCGCTAAGGGTCAAATCATAAATAAGGACTTCGTTGCTGATACTAAAAACGGCTACGGCAGAGATGTTTATGATAACGGATATTATGATGGCTACTTTAAGGACAAGCTTCGCCACGGTAAGGGCATATACCATTGGGATAGCGGAAGTGTTTACGATGGCGAATGGGAAAAGGACTTAAAGAGTGGCTATGGAAAAATGACTGTTAGCTGGGGAAGCTACGAGGGATTTTGGAAGAATGATATCCGTTTTGGAAAAGGCACAGAAAAAACCAACAAGGGCGAAGTTTTTGAAGGTATTTGGAATGATATAGATACTGCTAACGATGTAATCTATACCTACAACGGTGTTACGAAATACGGAAAAATTCAGAACGGAAAATTTGTAGAAAACAATAGCAGTAGTAACACCGCAGCTCCTGTAAATACCAACTTCAAAACGGAAAAATACGATAACGGCACATACGAGGGTAATATTGAAGGCGGCAAGCGCCATGGCTACGGTATATACCGTTGGAATAGTGGCTCACGATTTGAGGGTAACTGGGTAAACGATGTACGAAAGGGCTTTGGTAAATTCTTCTGGACAGATGGAAGCCGATATGAGGGCGACTGGGCAAACGATAAAATGAACGGCTACGGCATTTACTATGCCGCAAACGGAAGTAAATATGAGGGACAATGGAAGGACGACAACAAATACTACGGCAAGCAGGTTTACTCTTGGGGCTCATATGAGGGCTACTGGGCAAATAAAACATGGTGCGGCCACGGTATTGAAATCGTAAATGGCGGCTCTACCTTTGAGGCAGATTGGACAGATGCTAAAAACGCCGTAAATGTTATTCAAACAAAAAGCAACGGACAAAAGCTATACGGCAAAATTGTAGATGGAACGTTTGTTAGTGGCTAAATGTTCGCTTCGCTCACAGCGGTCAGCCGTCAGCCGCCAGCCGTCAGCGAGATTAGATGTTCGCTTTGCTCACAGCAGCTCGCGGAGCGAATTTAGCTCGGTTTACCGAATTTAGCTGCCGACAGGCAATTTAGCTTGCGAAACGCAAATTTAGCTGGCGACCATGTCGCCTACTAACCACTAAAAAACCGACACAATGTGTCGGTTTTTTCTTATGCGTATATGATATTTGCGTTAGTGCTTACTAGGTGCATTACCTTTGATGAAATAAGGTTGCCCTCTAGGTGGAAGCGTGGAAGCTGCTTCTTTGCTTCCTCTACTGTAATACCGCGGTCCTTTGCCATAGCGTTATAGTAGTATTCGATTTCCTCATCGGTTACTGCAATATTTTCTGTCTTTACGATTTTATCAAGAATGAGCTGCATTGAAAGCTGCTTTTTAGCCTCTTTTCTTAAGCCTTCCTTAAGCTCATCAAGGCTTCCCATACCCATAATTGAAAGCATCATATCCATTTCCATGCCGAATTGCTTCGCTTGGTTTTCGTATGCTTCTAATTGGTAATTAACCTCATCCTCAACGATTTTTTCAGGAATATCAATATTTGTGTTAGCAACTAATGCATCAGCAAGCTTATTTGTGATTTCCTCAGTTACCTGTCTTTGTTTTTCTCTGTAAATTTCCTCACGAATTACCTTATTTAAGTCATCAAGAGTGGAAATTACAATTTTTTTGCTCTCGCCATATTTTTTAGCAAGGTCATCGTTAATTTCAGGTGTATTTCTTTCCTTAATATCGTGAAGCGTTACCTTAAAGTCTGCATCCTTGCCGGCGAGTTCAGGTGTGTATTCATCAGGGAATTTAACCTTAACGATACGGATTTCTCCCTTTTCCATACCAACCATTTGCTCTTCAAAGCCAGGAATAAACATGCCTGAGCCAATTACAAGCTCATAATTTTGTGCGCTTCCACCATCAAATAATACGCCATCAACGCTACCCTCAAAGTCAATAATTGAGGTTTGACCGTCCTTGAGTGTGCCATCTACTGATTCAAGAGTTGACATTTGGTTAGCAATAGCGCTTACTCTATGTGCAATTTCATCAACTGTAACTGATGGAGTTTTGCTCTCTAATTTAATTTCAAGTCCCTTGTATTGACCTAATTCAAATTCAGGCGTTTTATCAATGGTAATAGAGAAGGTAGTGTCGCTCATAACACCAACCTCGCCAACCTGTACCATTGGCTGACTGATAACAACAGATTTTGTTTCCTCAATAGCCTTCTTATATCCCTCTCCCATAGCGAGATTTAAAGCCTTAAAGTTTAATTCCTCCTTGCCGTACTTTACAATAAAGTCATTTAAGGACATGTTTTCCTCATTCTTTTCCTTTAAAAGTCCGTTAAGTGCTGTGCCAAGATATACGCTGAATTCATCGTATGGCACAGTAAAGTCAAATCTTATTAAATTTTCCTGTTCATTTACTGTATATTTCATTTTTTATTCCTCGCTAGTGTGATATCCTAAAATGATATCAACATCCTTTCTGTTTTTGTATTCGCCCTTTGTAAAGTCTGGAATTTCCACAGGCTTACCGCCACTAGCAATTGATTCCTCACTTAAGCAGGAAACACACATCCAAGCAGCCGCATCATATACATCAAGCGCCATTGGAATACCACCCTTTAATCTGTCAACAAAATCGCGTAGCTCAATGTAGTCCATTCCGCCATGACCTGCATCTAATTGCTCCTTAGTGATATTCTTCCAGCAGTCAGGAAGCAACTCGCTATATTTATCGGCATTATTTAAGTTATTGTCAATAAATTCCTTGCCTGTCCAGTATTCACGGTCGCCATCAAGGAATACGCTGTTTGTAAATTGCTCGTACATTCCCTTAGTGCCTCTTACTGTAAACGCTCTATTGTAGGAGCGTGGAAGTGAGGTATCAAGAGTTAAAAGCATAGTTTCGCCATTTTCACAGGTGATAATAGTTTGAACGATATCGCCCTGCTTAAAGTCAACACCCTGTAAAGCTGGGTCGACCTTATCCTTATGGCTAGCAACATATTCTTCCATACCGAATGATTTTGAAGCAACGGAAACTAATGAAACCATTCTGTTGCCGCGGTTAATGCCAAGCACCTTAGCCATAGGGCCAAGCTCGTGGGTTGGGTAGTTTTCGCAGTTTCTGTTAAGATAATTTCTTAAACGGTAATGTCTGTTTTCCTTACCGAAAATAACCTCTGTACGAAGGTCATGAGCATACGCTCCTGAGCAATGAACGATTTTGCCGAAAATGCCCTTTTTTGCAATAGCAGTAGCAAGTAGCTCCTCTCTATTGTAGCAGCAGTTTTCAAGGAACATAAATGGCACCTTAGTTCTTTCCCAAGTGTCAACTAAGTCGTAGCATTCTTGTAGGCTATAAGCTCCACCAACTTCCATTGCAACCGCTTTGCCTGCATTCATAGCGTCAATGGCAATAGGAATATGTAGCTCCCAGTCAGTTGCGATAAATACCGCGTCAATATCGTCTCTTTCTAAAATTTCGTGATAGTTAGTTGTGCCAAAGGGAGTGTGTCCTCTCTTTTCAATAACCTTGTTAATGGCATTTTGAACTCTGTCCTCATATTTGTCGCATACTGCAACAACTGTAACGTCGTCAAATCCTAAAAATATTTCTGTCATTCCGTAGCTTCTGCATCCGAAGCCGATGACACCGAGTCTTATGTTTTCCATTTTATTACTCCTTTCAGTCGCAAATAGCTGTTAGCCGCCAGCAGTTAGCGGTTAGCGAGATTAGCTGGCGTGATTAGTTCAAACAGTATTTGCACTACCTATAATTTTCAATTCAATCAAATAGTTAGATAGCTGATGGCTAATAGCTAACGGCTAACAGCTATCTATTGGCTATTCTACCACAATAATATATTAAAGTCAATATTGACATATATAAAAATAAATGATAAAATAAATATGAGCCGTCAGCGGTTAGCAGTGAGCTAATAGCTGATTAGTTAACGATTGTTTATATTTTGTGGGAGAGGTTGACGTATGAAAAGATTAGTATTTCTGTTAATACCGCTAATTTGCGTATTGCTTTTAGTGTCATGCGATATGGCAAGTATTCAAGATAAAATGGAGCAGATGTCCGAAAATTTAAAGGACAAAATTATTGATGTGGCAGGACCGTATATTGAAAAGGATACGGGAACGGATATAGTTACCGATGAAGTGCTTGATAACGATTCGGGAAGTAAGCCAAGTGATATTCCTTCCGATACTTTAACAGATATACCAAGCGATATTCCATCTGATATTCCAACAGATACGGAAAACGGTGGCACAGTTGATCCAGAGCCTGACATTCCTGTAATTCCGGAAATACCTGAATACGTTGTTTTATCAAGGGAAAAGTATCCCCTTAATCAGTATATCGGTCTTGATATATTCAAAAGCGGAGAGCAAATTAAGGACAACGATTATAAATTCCGTACAGCCTACGGCTACGGCAGATATGAAACTGCTCTTGATGACTTAATGGGCGCAAATCCTATTACCTACTGCACAATCAGCGGTATGTTAACGTCCGTTTCAGTTGATTTTGATTTATCAAAAGCAAAGCTTGAAACAAGCGAGGGCGAGCTTTCATTTGGCGATATTTCCGCAAAAATTCACGAGTTTGCAAAATCATACTGCAACAACTCACTAATTTCAAATCTTACTAGAATTGAAATCGGCGTAAATCCCGATACAACAATTTCAGCAAGTGATTACGCGCTTTTACTTAACATAATTTACGATAATAACTGTAAGCAAAACGGCTACGATGCGGAAAACCCAGGCACAACGTTTATAAATAACAAAATCCGCCTTATTACAGGTAAAATGTCAAGCTATAATCTTCCTTATATTAAGGAGCTAATGGAGCAAATTGATTTACTTCGCGATGATGAATATTTACCAATCGGCGGTTGGGCGTTCTCTGTAAATACTAAGGGCAAGTCCCCTGAGGAAATATTTGCAAATAATCAAGAATTAAAGGACTTAATTGCATACAGAAACGAAAATTATAACTCTATTGAAATTTACCTAAGCGACTTCGGCTGGGATACAGTAAATACCGAAAGCGAGCTTTATGTTTCCCCAACCGATAAATATACCTCTGAGGAAATTCAAGCAATGTATATTCTTCGTTCATTCCTTATTTTACAGGGAATGGATGTTGATAAAGCATCATACGACCTACTAAACGATACAGAGGAAAAGGGACACGGACTTATAGATAAGAACGGAAACAAAAAGCTGTCCTTCACTATTCTTGAATACTTTAAGTCAAAGCTTGACGGAATGTACTTAGCACAGGTGGTATCAAGCGGAGAAAAGGACCTATACTCATATAAGTTCGTTGACGGAAACGGCAAAACAGTGTATGCATATTGGTCTTCAGACAGAGCATCTGTTAATATATTTAATATGCCTGAGAATGTAAAGGTATCCTATTATGATACCGCAGCAAAGTCATATGTTGATACCCAGGAAACAATATCAAACGGCTTATACTCAAATGTGGCAGGCGGATGCGTTACGTTTGTGGAGTATTAAGGCGACACGGTCGCCGGCTGTTAGCGGTTAGCGGCTAGCAGTTAGCAAGATTAGATTACCTAATTATCTAATTGTAGCAAAATCTAACAAAAAATAAAATAAAATAAATAAAAGCGAAATTATTGCTGCGCAATAGCGAAATTAATGCAAATAAGGATTTGCATTAGCGAAATTATCAAGCAAGCTTGATAGCTAAATTAAATTTGCTGCTTATAGCTGGCGAAGCCAATTTAGCTCGGCTTGCCGAATTTAGCTCGCCAAGGCGAATTTAGCTTGCGTTTACGCAAATTTAGCTGTTCTCCTTTTGTGGGAGAACGAAAGGAGAAAATTATGGGAATTATTAAAGCATTTTTTGACTCAGTAGGTGGCAACCTTGCAGACCAATGGTTAGAGGTATATGAAGCCAACGAAATGAGCGACACAACAGTTTTTACAACAGGTGTAGCTGTAAGAACAGGAAAAAGAAACAGCAATAAAAGGGGTAGCGAGGATTACATCAGCGATGGAAGCATTATCCATGTTTATGATAACCAATTTATGCTTTTAGTTGATGGCGGTAAGGTTGTTGACTATACTGCTGAGCCTGGCTATTATAAGGTTGATTCAGGTAGCGCGCCATCACTATTTAACGGACGCTTCGGAGCATCCTTAAAGGAAATGTTTTCAAGAATTAAGTTTGGTGGCGTTCCATCAGGCAAGCAAAAGGTATTTTTTATTAACCTTCAAGAAATCAAGGGCATTAAATTTGGAACAAAAATTCCAATTAACTACTTTGACAGCTTCTATAATGCAGAATTATTCCTTCGCGCATTTGGTACATATTCAATAAAAATTACAAATCCGCTTAAATTCTATGCAGAGGCTATCTCCCGTAATGCAGAGAGAGTTGATATTAACGATATTAACGGACAGTATCTTGATGAATTTTTAGAGGCTCTTACAGCGGCTATTAACAAAATGTCCGTTGATGGAATTAGAATTTCATATGTTGCGTCTAAGTCAACAGAGCTTTCAAGATATATGGCGGATGAGCTTGATGAAAATTGGGCTGGACTTCGTGGCTTTGAGGTGCTTTCTGTTGGTATTGCAAGCGTAAGCTATGATGAAGAATCAAAGAAGCTTATCAACATGCGTAACCAAGGCGCAATGCTTGGAGACCCATCGGTTAGAGAGGGCTATATCCAAGGCGCTATCGCAAGAGGTCTTGAAAACGCAGGCTCTAACCCTAACGGCGCAGCGGCTGCCTTTATGGGAATGGGCGTAGGAATGAATGCAGGCGGCGGCTTTATGCAAAGCGCAAGCGCAGCTAACCAAAATCAAATCGCACAGCAACAGGCTCAAGCTCAGGCACAAGCACAAGCAAATAGCTGGACTTGCTCATGCGGAGCTACTAATACAGGCAACTTCTGCCAAAACTGTGGCTCAAAGAAGCCTGCTCCACAAGGCACATGGACTTGCTCATGCGGTGAAACCAATACAGGCAATTTCTGCCAAGGCTGTGGCTCAAAAAAGCCAACCACAAACGAAAAATTCTGCCCTAACTGTGGCACTAAAAACACAGGCGCGTTCTGCCAAAACTGCGGAACGAAGCTCTAAGCTATAACGCCGAAGCGTTATAGAGCTGTTAGCGGTTAGCCGTCAGCAGTCAGTAGGCGACTTTGTCGCCAGCTAAATTTGCGTAAACGCAAGTTAAATTCGCTTCGCGAGCTAAATTCGGCAAGCCGAGCTAAATTCACCTTCGGTGAGCTAAAAATAGCAAATTTAATTTAGCTTCACGAAGTGAAA
>JBGVPY010000086.1:0-48828 GCA_045127235.1 Eubacteriales bacterium | reverse complement strand
TCCTGTTGACGGAATGAAGATCGAAGAGGGCGCTCGTTACCCAGTAATGCTCGGCGTTGGCTTAGGTCAAAAGTATGATTACATTTGCTCAGGCGTTAAGGACTTTAAGTGTGCTCTTTACATCACAGAAGAGATCCTTGAAGCAAATCCAGGTCTTAAGGTTAACCTTGAGCTTGCAGCAGTTGATAACTCTAAGGGCGAAAGCGCAGCAGCAGATGCTCTTGTTAAAAACGAATCAGTTTACAACGTAGTTGACTATGACTATGATGCAGAGGACTTTAAGATTTACGTAGCGCAAATCGGCGACAAGAAGTTTACATCACTTCAAGAAGCAGTTAACTATGCTGCAGCAAATGGCGGTACAGTTGAATTAATCGGTAACGTTAAACTTACAGAAGCAATCACAATCCCAGAGGGTGCAACTGTAACACTTGACTTAAATGGTAACGATATTAATGCTCCTATTAATGTAATTATTAATAATGGTACATTAACAATTAATGACACAGTAGGAACAGCTAACGTTTATACAACAGACGTTTCAGCTCAAGGTCGTGCAACAATCGTTAACTATGGTACAATCACAATCAACGGTGGTTGGTACGGTGACTCTAACAACGATACAACCGACAGAAACGCAATCAACCGTGGTAATGCAATTAAGAATAGCGGTACAGCTACAATTAACGGCGGTTACTTTACAAACGTATCTAACCAATTTATTAGCACAGATGCATACGCTTATGCAATCAATACACTTGCAGGCGGTACAACAATAATCAATAACGCAACTGTATATGGCGATATTAACGGTTTAATATTCTCTGACGGTAACACAGTTGTAAATGACGGTTCATTTACTCTTGGCAGACCAAACGAAGAAAACAACCTTTGGTATTTAGCATATGGTAACGTAGAAATCAAGGGCGGTACTTGGGTAAGAGCATTCAAGGTTCCATCATGGAACTCAAGCCTAACAACCTTTAACGGTAACGTTGCGATCACAGGCGGTTTATTTGCACAAGAACCTGAAACACTTCCTGAAGGTTATGCAGCAATTAAGAACCTTGACGGTATGTATGTAGTAGGCGTAGCTCCAACTGCAACAGTTAAGGACTACGGCCCAACAATCATTCCAGCTGGCGAATATGGCATCTGGGACGGTAAGAACTACACAAGCAAGGGAACAGTAGATCTCCCACTCTCATTCGTAATGCAATTCCTTGCAAACCAAACAGCATCAGATGCGGCAAACAGCCCATATGCAGATTGGTATGCAGATTTCGTAATCACATTTGACGGTCTTGAAAGCGACTCATTCATCGCAGATGGATGCTATCTTGCAGGTTACTATGGCGACTTCGGTTGGGTTAAGATTCCAGTTGATGGAATGAAGATCGAAGAGGGCGTTCGTTACCCAGTAATGCTCGGCGTTGGCTTAGGTCAAAAGTATGATTACATTTGCTCAGGCGTTAAGGACTTCAAGTGTGCATTATACATCACAGAAGAGATCCTTGAAGCAAATCCAGGCCTTAAGGTTAACCTTGAACTTGCAGTAGTTGATAACTCTAAGGGCGAAAGCGCAGCAGCAGATGCTCTTGTTAAAAACGAATCCGTTTACAACGTAGTTGACTATGACTACGATGCAGAGGACTTTATCGTTAACTATGTAGCACAAGTAGGCGACAAGAAGTTTACATCACTTCAAGAAGCAATCAATGCTGCAAACGGCTCAACAGTAATATTACTTGCTAATATAACACTCGACGCTCCAATCGTAGTAACAGGTACAGTAGCTCTTGACCTTGCAGGTTATGAAATCGTTTATAACGGCACAGTTCAAGGCGAAGCAATGATTACAAATAAGGGCAACCTTACAATCAACGATAGCGTTGGTACAGGTGTAATCAACTACAACTACAAGGGTGCGGCTGATAACTCATACAGCAAGGGCAACTACACACTCGATAACGCAGGTACACTTACAGTTAACGGCGGTAAGATTACAATTGCTAACTTAAGCGGTCATGCTAAATATCCAATCAATAACAATAGTACAACAGGCGATGCTATTTTAGTAATCAATGGCGGTCACCTATACAACTATAACACAAGCGCAATCCGTATGTTCTGTAATAGCACAACATACAAGAATAGCGTAACAATCAACGGCGGTTTAATTGAAGGTTACAGTGCAATTTGGGTACAAAATCCAGGTGCAACCACAGTTAACTCAATGTTAAAAATTACAGGCGGCGAAATTAAGTCAACTGCAAAGGCTTATGTAAATGGCACAGCAGAGCTTAAGGACGTAGCATCAAGAATTTACTTCTCAACTGAGGGCGGCGCATGGAGCGAAGATTCATTCGTAGCACTTACAGGTGGTACCTTCAACGAAAACGTTTACTTAGCAGAAAATGCTCCTGAAGATATCACAATCGGCGAAGACGCAGTATTCAACGGTTACCTTGAGCTTCCAATGGTACCAGTTGCAGAGGTAAACGGAGTTAAATATGCAACACTCCAAGAGGCAATCGACAACGCAAACGGTGGCGTAGTAACGTTACTCGCTCCAATCGTAATTGAAAAGGGCGAAACAGTAGAAATCGACCTTAAGGGTGAAACAGTAGTTTATAATAGCACAACTATTAATGAATCAATGTTCACTAACTACGGTACGTTAGTAATCAACGATACTGTTGGTACAGGTGTAATCAACTACAACTACACAGGCACAGCAGACCCAAGCTTCGGTATGGGTAATTACACAATCAATAACGCAGGTACACTTACAGTAAACGGTGGTAAGATCACAATCGCAAATCTCCGTTCACATGCTAAGTACCCAATCAACAATAACAGTATAAACAGTGACGCTATCGTAGAAATCAATGGCGGTCACCTCTACAACTACAACACAAGCGCAATCCGTATGATTTGTGGCACATACAAGAACAGTGTAACAATCAACGGTGGTTTAGTAGAAGGCTACTGTGCAATTTGGGTACAAAACCCAGGTAAGAACACAGTTAACTGTGAATTAACAATTAACGGTGGTGAAATTAAGTCAACTGCAGCTGCATATGTAAATGGCACAGCAGAGCTTAAGGATGTAGCATCAAGAATTTACTTCACAACTGAGGGCGGCGCATGGAGCGAAAGCTCATTCGTAGCACTCAACGGCGGTACATTCAACGAAAACGTTGACTTAGTTAACACAGCTCCAAACGACTACACAATCGGCAAGGCAACATTCAACGGATTCGTTAAGCTTCCAGTTGCAGAGGTTAACGGCGTTAAATATGCAACACTTCAAGAGGCAATCGACAACGCAAACGGCGGTGTAGTAACATTACTTGCTCCAATCGTAATTGAAAAGGGCGAAACAGTAGAAATCGACCTTAAGGGTGAAACAGTAGTTTATAGCGTAGCAAAGGCTGAAAAGAGTGTAGCAATGATTACAAATAAGGGCACACTCACAATTAAGGATAGCGTAAGTGGCGGTAAGCTTTCATTCACTTACACAGGCGAATCCTATGGCTACGGCAAGGGTATGTACACAATCTCTAACGAGGGTGGCACTCTTAATATCACAGGTGGTACAATTGAAAACCTTACAAACGTAAGCGGCTCAATGTATGACGCTATTGATAACAACTCAACATTAGGTAACACAGTATTAAATATCAGCGGCGGCACAATTTCATGTCCAGCTTATATTGCAATTCGTTACTTCGCAAATAGCACAACATATGAAAACATAGTAAACGTAACAGGCGGCACAATCAACGGTGGCAACTGCTCAATCTGGGTACAAAATCCAGGCAGCAACCAACCACTTGCAGCACTTAACGTTGAAAATGGTACGTTCATTGGCAGAATCTTACTTGGCACATCAAGCGGATTCACAACAGCTATTAAGGGCGGCACGTTCTCAACAGACGTAAATGCACAATGTGCTGATGGCTATATCTGTGTAGCAAACGGCGATGGCACATACACTGTAAGAGAAGGTAAGTTCGTAGCAGAAGCAAACGGCGTAAAGTACGAAACACTTGCTGAAGCAATCGCAGTAGGCGGCGAAGTTAAGCTTCTTGCAGATATCACATCAGGCAGAATTTACATTGCAAATAAAGTGGTAACACTTGACCTTAACGGTTATGTTCTCAGTGGTGTATGCAACGAATCACAATCAACACTTATCTATATTGAAAATAATGCAACTCTTACAGTTAAGGATTCAAGCGAAGACAAAACAGGTAAGATTACCTATGCACAAGGCACAAGCAATGTAGGTTGGACAATTGATGTTAAGGGCGCATTCGTTCTTGAATCAGGTACAATCGAGTTAACAGGCTCATGGAGCATTGGCTATGCTGTTGATGTTCGTCCTAACTCATGGGGCACAGCATACACAAATGCAACAACATTCGTAATGAACGGCGGTAAGATTATTTCTTCTGACGGTGCAGTTCGTGTAGCTTCTTCAAGCTCAGATAAACACACAGATGTTTCTGCTTCATTCACAATGAACGGTGGTCTTATTGATGCAGCTTGGGATGGCGTATTCGTTCAACAAAGCAATACAATTTACGATAAACTTAACGTAACAATCAATGGTGGTACAATCGAGAGTGATCTCAACCCAATTAGAGTATATGGTCCTGCTCCAACTGGTTATGTAGATGGAACTAACTGCATTAATATCACACTTGCAGGCGGTACATTAACATACACAGGCACAGAGACAAGAGATTGGGTAATTGAAAACATTCTCCGTGTAGGCGGCGGAAATTCAGTAGAAACAATCGTTGCAAATGGTAGCGTTGTAGTATCAAGTGCAATCGCACAAAGCGTAGCAGCACCTGATGGCTACAAGTGGTCAGCAAACGACAACGGAACTTACACACTTGCAGAATGCAACTACGTAGCAGAAGCAAACGGCGTTAAGTACGAAACACTTGCTGAAGCAATCGCAGCGGGCGGCGAAGTTAAACTTCTTGCTGATATCACACTTACAGAAACATTAGTAATTAATGGCAATGTAACACTTGACCTTGCAGGCTTTGATATTACAATGACCCTTGCAAGTGTAAACGGAACAACATTCGCTATTAAGAATAATGGTACATTAACAATTACAAACTCAACTGAGGAAATTGGTGAAATTTGCTTAACTTACACAGGCGCACGAAACAACAACGCGTCAATTAGCACAATCGGTAACTATGGTACATTGAATATTGAAGGCGGTAAGATTAACTGCGTAGCAGGTAACCAAAATATCGCATACGCTATCGACACATTCTCAGTAACAAGCACAGATGTTTCTGTAAACATTAGCGGCGGCGAAGTATGTGGCGGAGCAAGCGGATACTCTATTCGTATGTTCATGGGTAGCACAATAGCTGATAACGCTCTCAATGTAACAGGCGGTAAGGTTGGCTATGTATGGGCTCAAAATGTAAATGCAAATGCTAACAAAGTAACTATTAATGTAACAGGCGGTAGCGTTGCATACGTTTATGTTGCAGCAGCAACAGGCGCATTTGATGTAACTAATGTTACACTTAATGTAAAGGCAGATTGCACTAAATACACACCACATGTTGGTATTAGTGGCGATGAATACGAGCTTAGAAACGTTGATGGCGTATACAGACTTGTTGAGTGTGAGTATGTTGCACAAGTAGGCGAAAAGAAGTACGAAACACTTGCAGAAGCAATTAAAGCAGTACAAGCAGGCGAAACAATCAAGCTTCTTGCTGACATCACATCAAGCGAAATTATCGTAATCGATAAAGCAATCACACTTGATGGTAATGGTAAGACACTTACATCAACAGCAGACAGAGCAATCAATGTTTCAGGCGCTGACGGTGTAACAATTAAGAATCTTACAATCAATGCAAGTGGCGAGCGTGCAATTAACATTATTCAAAATGCTACAAACGTAACAATTGAAAATGTAACTGCAACAGCAGCTAACTACACAGTAAATGTTGCTTCCTCTGCTCCAAACGCAGTAGTAACAATTAATGATTCAACTCTTAACGGTCTTTGCACAGTTAACGTTTCAGGCAAGGGCGCAGATGTTACAATTACAGATTCAACAATTAACTGTAACGATAACAACACAACCGTAGGTGAAGCATATGCAGCGCTTTCACTTAACAAGGAAGCTATCGGCGGTTCAATCGTTGCTACAAATACAATAGTAAATGTAACTGCAGGCTCTGACTCAAATAAGGGCAGAAATGGTGCAGAAAATGGTACAGTAACAATCAACGGCTCAACAGAGGGCGTTGTTGTAATGGTAGCATATATCACTTACCCAGACAGCAACTACTACCATGCATTCGCTTCACTTGCAGAAGCAATCGAATTTGCAAAAGCAGGCGATACAATCACATTACTCCGTGACATCACATCAAGCGAAATTATCGTAATCGATAAAGCAATCACACTTGATGGTAACGGTAAGAAACTTACATCAACAGCAGGCAGAGCAATCAATGTCGAAACTGATGGCAAGGTTGTAATTTCTAACCTTACAATCAACGCAGGCGAGCGTGCTATCAACATTATTAATAAGGTAGCAACTGTTGAATTAAACAAGGTAACTGCAACAGCAACAAATAACGCAGTTATGATTGCTACATCAGCAGGCGCAGTTAAGCTCACAATCAACGATTCCGACCTTACAGGTCTTGCAGTTGTAAACGTATCAGGTGCAGGCTCACAGGTTGCAATTAACAATACCACAATCACTAACGTTGACGCTAACAACGGCGAAAGCTACGGCGCAATCACAGTATGGACGTCCGCGGCTAAAGCTAACGTAGTAGTTAACGGCGGCTCAATCACAGTAGCTGGCGATTCTCACAAGGCAGTAGTATTCCCTGCAGATGCAGAGGTAACAGGTACTGACGACGTTTGCTACATCGTTGCTACAATCGGCGACGCAGGATTCTTTACACTCCAAGACGCTATTGATTATGCAAAAGCAGGCGATACAATCACATTAATCCGTGGTATTACATCTAGCGAAGGCTTCGTTATAAACAGAAACGTAGAAATCGACTTGAACGACAAGACAATTTCTATTGTTGATGATAACACAGAAGTAAACTGCGTATTCCACATTGAAAACGGTACAGTTGTAATTAAGAACGGTACAATTTCAACAAACAACGGTCAAGCAATCTATGCAGGACTTAAGGATAATGCAGAATATGCTCCAGTAGTTACACTTGAAAACGTAACACTTGAAGGCGCAGACTTCGGTCTCTCTGTATTCGGTGGCGCAAACGTAACAATCGGTAATGGCGTAGCTATTAGCGGTAGCGTTGAAGCACTCCGCGTATGGAATAGCGCTAAGGTTACAGTAAATGCAGACGCTACTATCACATGCACAGGCAATGGTAACGATGCAAGAGCAATTGCAGTATATGAAGCAGCAAGCGTATCAGTAGTTGGCGGTACATTCACAGGCGCTGTTGATGCAATCGCATACAACGGTAAGACACCTACATTAGTAATCACAGGCGGTACATTTACAGTTGATGTAAACCAATACTGCGCTAATGGTTACATCTGCGTAGCAGACGGCGAAGCTTACATCGTAAGAGAAGGCAAGTTCGTTGCAGAAGTAAACGGCGTTAAGTACGAAACACTTCAAGCAGCAATTGATGCAGCAAACGGTGGTACAGTAACATTACTTGAAACATTCGTTGTTAACGCTGGCGAGACAGTAGCTCTTGACCTTAAGGGCTGCACAATCGTAGGTAATGCATCAGGCGATAAAGCTTATGAGGCAATTAGAAACAACGGTACATTAACAATTACAAACGGTACAGTAGTATGCAATAGCACATCTTCAAGCACTGCATTTGCAATTAACACAATCACAAACTGTGGCTCATTAACAATTACAAATGCAACAATTAAGAATGTTGGCGCAGGCAACCAAATCGGTTATGCTATTGATAACAACTCAACATCATACAATGCAACATTAGTAGTTGGCGAAGGCGCTGTAATCACAGCAGAAGGCTCAGCTTACTTTGACGGTATCAGACTCTTCTGTAACAGCTTAACTGCTGAAAACAATGTAACTGTAAACGGCGGTAAGGTTTCATCTATCTGGATGCAAAACCCAAGCGATGGCGCAACAGATAAGAACACAAAACCAGTTAAGGGCTCTGTAACAATTACAAACGGTACAGTAAATGGACTCTACATTGAGCCAAGCTCTAACTTTGAACTTGCAATTTCCGGTGGTAACATTGGAACAGTTGCAACATTCGGCACAGCTAACACTGTTGAAACAGAAATCGCAAAGGGTATCACAGGTGGTACATTTACAGTTGATGTAAACGAATACTGCGCTGACGGTTACATCTGCGTAGCAGACGGCAACGGTACATACACTATTAAGAAGCTCTTCAAGGTATTAGGTACAAGCATATATCTTGATACAGACCTTTCAATCGACTTCATTTATGACGGTGCAGAATTTAACGGTACAGATTACTATGCGGTAATTAAGAAGTGTCATGCTGAAAACTGTGCATGTGAAGCTACAACATACTATCTCTCATGGAACGACTTTACTGTTGATACATATGGCTACGTTCACGTAAAGGCAAACGGTATTGCGGCTAAGGAAATGGTTTGCGATATTGAAGTTGTAATTTACAAGGGAACATACGAAATAGCTGAAGACGGAACAGTAACCGAAAACGGCTATGCAGTATCACAAAAGGCAGTTGATAGCATTGTTAAGTACGCAGAGAGAGGTTACAACTACTATAAGGTTGGCGGTGCTGGTGAATCTCAAATGAATGACGCTACAAGAAAAGCATACTTCACAACACTTGCTGACATGCTCGTTTACGGAGCAGAGGCTCAACAATTCTTCGATCACTATGTAGGAATTGAGGGCGGTCTTGCTACAACAGTAAGCGAAACAATTAAGGAAATCGTAGCTGAATATGCAACACCATCTACAGTTACACCTGATCTTACTTACGATATAATCAGAGAAGAAGCAGATGGTACAACATACTTCGCAGGCGCTAACATTGATTTGGAAAATACAATATTCTTCAATCTCTACTTCATTAACATTGATTTTGAAAAGGAATTTGATGCAAAGATTGTATTTACACATCATAGTGGCGACAAGCATGAATATAGCATAAGCGCAGGTACATTAAATTACAGCAACAACATGGGTTACCTACAGATTAACATTGATGACTTAGCTCCAGCAGATCTAAGACGTGATGTTGAATGTATCGTAACAGTTGAAGGCGAGCAGGTTTCAAGAGTTGTAATTAGTGTTGAAGACTACTTAGCTGTTATCAGAAGCAACGATGCAGATCGTGCTTCAATGTACAACGCAGTAATTAACTATGCTGATTCTGCAGAAAAGTACTTTTATGGAAATTAAGAAAGGAGTAGATACAAATGGAATATATTTCTCCTGAATTTTCAATCATTGAGACTGGAAACACACAAATCGGGCCTTCAATAAATGATAACGGCTTGCCTTTCGTTCCAATGCCATAATCCAAAAAACCTACCGTCTTCGGACGGTAGGTTTTTCATTTAATAGACTAAATATCACGCAAGACATATCCTGTCCGCGCATAAAATGATGTTGAAATAAAATCAAAAATGTGATATATTAAAAATGAAAAATATAGGAGTATGGGCGGATAGAAAGAGTACACGCTTGGATTGATTTTCCGATTCTTTTTGGTTGCTTTTCTTTCCGCGAAAATTTAAATATAGGAGCATAAGCGAAAGAAAGAGTATCACCCCCAATTTCCGATTCTTTTTGGTTACTTTTTCTTCGCGTTAAGAAAAAGTAACATGAAGATTGAGAAAATAGGTGTATTAAAAACAGACTTTCCTACTAAATTTGGACTACCAAGACAAAGCGGAATATCGGATAATATAAAGGCAAAATTGATATTTGAGCCTGAATTCAGGGATGAAAGCTGTATAAGAGGGCTTGAGGGCTTTAACTACGTGTGGGTCATTTGGGGCTTTTCGGAGTGCTACGGTAAGTACCAAAAAACAGTACGCCCACCAAGACTGGGGGGCAATAAAAGAATGGGCGTTTTTGCAACGCGTTCTCCATTTAGACCAAATTCCTTGGCACTTTCATGCTTAAAGCTAGAAAAAATAGAAATAGACAAAACATACGGACCTATATTATATCTAAGCGGCGCGGACATGATGGACGGTACTCCCGTTTACGATATTAAGCCATATGTCCCACATGCCGACCTA
Source organism: Eubacteriales bacterium (assembly GCA_045127235.1). GTDB lineage: Bacteria > Bacillota > Clostridia > Oscillospirales > CAG-272 > RGIG2000. Next base: position 38,523 of record JBGVPY010000086.1, on the reverse strand, counting down.
AAGCCTGATGCCATAGGCGGATTTTCCGATACCATAGAGGAATATAAGCTTGACGTGGAAATAAGCGATACGTTAAGGGATAAGCTCCCAAATGACAAAATAGAGGAGCTAATTGACGCGCTAAGAGAGGACCCCCGCCCATCATATATAGAAAACGATGAAAGAGTTTATGGCTTTTACTTTGATAAGTACGAAATCAAATTCACAGTTAAGGAAAAAACAGCCACGGTAACAGATATAATTCTAAACAAAAAAGACTAACTCTGTGAGTTAGCCTTTTTATTATATAAACTTTTACGCAATAACCGTTCTTGTAATAAGATATGCAAGATAGAGAACATAGCAAGAAAGAAGAACGACACCTTGCTTTTTGCCAAGCTTGCCACCAAGGGAAAGCACAAAGAGAAGAACTGTAATACCAAGCATAACAAGTAAATCAACAACGATTTGATTACCTGTTGTAAGAGGATTTACAGAGCCTGCAATACCTAAAATAAAGAGAATGTTAAAGATGTTAGAGCCTACAACATTACCAATAGCAAGCTCGTTTTCGCCTTTTTTAGCGGCAATAACGCTAGTTACCAACTCAGGTAATGAAGTGCCAACTGCAACAATAGTAAGTCCCACTAAAGCCTCTGTTAAGTCTCTGTTAAGACCGATAGCAATAGCACCCTCAGTAGCAAGACCCTTAGCACCGAAAACTACCATTTCGCCGCCAAGAATAATACCTGCAATACCAACAATGCAAAGGATAATGGACTTTAAAATAGGCATGTCCTTAATAACGATTTCCTCGCCCTGTGGCTCGCTTTCGTCCTTGCTTTCCTTTTTCGCACTTAAAACTACATATACTAAATATGCAATAATTAAAATAACGAATATAATTGCTTCCCATCTTACAATAGCAAGCTTGTCCCCTAAATTAAAGAAACAACCAAACACAACAAGTAACGCGGAAACGCCTAAAAGAATAGGCAATTCCTTTTTGATGATGGACTTTCTTACAATCATAGGTGTAAATAATGCGCTTAAGCCAAGCACAAGTAAAATATTGCAAATGTTAGAGCCAACCACGTTACCAAGAGCCACATTTGCATTTCCACCGCTTGAAAGAGATGCAATAGAGTCAGAAACGGAAACTGCAAGCTCAGGGCAGGATGTTCCCATTGCCACAATGGTAAGACCGATTATAAGAGGGGAAACCCTTAGCTTTTTAGCGATACTTGATGCGCTATCCACGAAAATATCGCAGAACTTTACAAGAAAGAATACGCCAATTCCAAGAAGCACAACAAAGCTAATTAGCTGATATGGTAGAGGCCATTTTAAAATAAAATCAAACATAATAAAACTCCTAAATTTATTTCCTACATATATTAACATAAAGCTAGAAAAAAGTCAATAGTTTTTAGCCGCCGGCAGTCAGCCGTTAGCCGCCAGTCAGTTTGCCTAAGGCAACATCACAGCCTCCCTTGACAGTTAAGGGAGGGGGTGATTCCCCTAATAGGGGAAATGTCGCGAAGCGACAAAAGGGTACCGCCTCGGCAAGAGGACCGAAGTGGTGGTGGGTTTGCCGTGGTAAAGCCTCAACTTCATTTGTCCATAAGGACAACTTCATTGCGAAGCACTTCATTTGCGTAGCAACATCGTTTAACAAAAAAGCCAACCAAGTGGTTGACTTTTTATATTTTAGTTAATTATCGTTTATCAATCTTACTAGCCACTGACCACTGACCACTGACCACTGACCACTGACCACTGACCACTAGCCACTGAGACAAAGTCGTTTAAGCTTGAGATCCCGTAGGATTTACAACGCTATATCCCACGTTTACTAAGTGGTCGCCAACTCTTTCAAGTCGTGTAATTATAGACACATAGTATGGGGAATGTGTAGCATCGCACACATTTGATGAAAGACGCGTATAATGTCTTGTAAGATTTTCCTTCTTAAGCTTGTCTGTCTCGGACTCGAGAGCGGAAAGCTCTGCAAGCTTAGAAATTGACATTTCTGCCTTTTCAGTATCGAAAATATCAACGGTTAAGTCAAACATTCTCATAACCTTTTGGCTCATTTCAGCGATTTCATTATTAGCATCCTGTGAGAACTTAAGCTCCTTTTCAACCATTTCTTCACTAATTTCAATGAAGTTTTTCGCATGGTCGCCAATTCTTTCAAGGTCATTTAAAACATGGAAGAAAGCACCAATATGCTTTTCATCGCTCATATTAACCTCGCTTGAAAGCTTAATTAAGAAGTCTGTTAAAGATTTATTTGTAAAGTTGATGGTTGCCTCGCGCTTGTAAATTTGAGCTTGAACATCCTTGTTAGGATTTGCAATATCATTAAGCGAAGCGGTAATATTGTCCTTAGCCATATGAGCCATATGCTCAATTTCACGCTTTACCTGCTGGTAAGCAATGGCAGGAGTAACTAAAAGTCTTTCATCAACATATTTAAGATGCTCTTCTTCTGTATCTGTTTTCTTTTCCTTGATAACGATTTCGGAAAGCTTAACAAGATATTTAACGAATGGAAGAAGCATAAGCGTATTAAGAACATTAAATATTACGTGGAAGAATGCAATTTGGAACTGTGTATCATCAGTAATGCTTGATAAAACACCTGCAAACCAATCGCCTGTTAACCAAAGAATTGTAGCGAAAACTACATTACCAACAATCTTAACAAAGAAGTGAATAAATGTTGTACGCTTAGCGTTTGTGCCTGTGCCGATACAAGCAAGAAGTGCAGTTGCACAAGTACCGATATTTGAGCCAAGCACGATAAATAATGCGCTTTCAACAGGGATAACACCGCTACCAACCATGATAATAACAATACCGGTAGCAGCCGATGATGATTGAATAATAGCTGTAAAGATTGCGCCTAAAATAATAAGTAAAATAGGAGCAGTTACAGACTCAAAAACGCCTGTAAAGAAGCTTGAAATTGCATCGCCATCAAGCGCACCGCTCATAATGTCAAGACCTACGAAAATAACTCCAAGACCGCAAAGAATAGTACCAATTAGCTTAACTCTGTCGTTTTTCTTAACGAACATCATCATAACGCCAATAAATGCAAGAGTAATTGCAATATCACTAAAGGAGATAGCACCCTTAGAGCCTGAAAGTGCGACAATAAGACCCGTTACAGTTGTACCGATGTTTGCACCAAGAATAATAGATGCAGCTTGGAAAAGCGTCATTACTCCTGCATTAACAAGACCAATAACCATGACGGATGTAGCAGATGATGATTGAATAATAGCAGTAACCGCAGTACCGATACCTACACCGATAAGACGGCTGTTACTGATTTTGCCAAGCAATCTTTTAAGACCACTACCGGCGCCCTTTTCAAGACCCTCTCCCATCATATTCATACCAACGATGAATACGCCAACACCGGCAAGAAGAAGGAGCAAAGATTTTAAAAGTTCCATAGTATTCTCCTGAAGTAGAATGGTAAATTGCCACATTTACCTATTTTAATATTATCATAAAGGGCGAAAAAAGTCAATGTTTTTTTAGCCGTCAGCAGTTAGCGGTTAGCAGTTAGCCGTCAGCCGTTAGCAGTTAGCAAAAAAGCCAACTCACGCGAGTTGACTTTAAAGTTATAAGCGAAATTACAAAACTGTGTTTTGTAGCGAAATATTTTTGCGTTTCGCAAAAAAGCGAAATTATACCGTAAGCGGTATAGCTAAATTAAATTTGCTTTTCATAGCTCGCCAAAGGCGAATTTAGCTCCGTTAGGAATTTAGCTGCCGCAAGGCAATTTACCTTGCGTTTACGCAAATTTAGCTGGCGACTATGTCGCCTATGCTTGAGAGCCCGTAGGATTTACAACGCTATATCCCACATTTACTAAGTGGTCTCCAACTCTTTCAAGTCGAGTGATAATTGATACATAGTAAGGAGAGTGGGTTGCATCACAAATGTTGCTTGAAAGACGGTTATAATGCTTTGCAATGTTTTCCTTCTTTAATTTATCCGTTTCAGCCTCAAGGCGTGAAAGCTCGTCAAGCTTAGATTTTGATAAAATTGCATTGTCGCCGTCAAAAATTTCAACAGTTAAGTCAAACATGCGCATGATTTTTCCACTCATTTCAGCAATTTCATTCTTAGCATCTATGGAGAATGAAAGCTCCTTTTCAACCATTTCTTCACTGATTTCAATGAAGTTTTTCGCATGGTCGCCTATTCTTTCAATATCGTTAATTACGTGGAAGAAAGCACCGATATGCTTTTCATCCTCATTTGAAACCTCACTTGAAAGCTTAATTAAGAAGTCCGTTAATGCTTTATTTGTAAAGTTGATAGTGTTTTCTCTTTCATAAATAACAGGTGGAACAGACTTGTTTGGCTGGCTTATGTCAGTAAGTGAAGCATCAATATTAGCCTTAGCTAAATGAGCCATATGCTCAATTTCACGCTTTACCTGCTGATAAGCAATAGCCGGAGTAACTAAAAGTCTTTCATCAACATATTTAAGATGCTTCTTTTCATCTGATTTTTTATCCTTAATAGCTAAGGTTGCAAGCTTAACAAGATAGTTAGTAAACGGAACTAAAATAAGTGTTGTTGTTACGTTAAATATTACGTGGAATACCGCAATTTGCATTTGGTAGGTTGGAAGCTTTGCTAAAATATTTGGCAGTAAATCCCCCGTTGGCCATAAAATTGCAGTAAAGATAACTGAGCCTATTACATTGAAAATAAAGTGAATAAACGCCGTTCTTTTTGCATTTGTGCCTGTGCCGATACAAGCAAGGAGAGCAGTTACACATGTACCAATGTTAGAGCCAAGGACGATAAATAATGCGCTTGAAACGGAAATAACTCCGCTGCCTGCCATAACGATAACAATACCTGTTGCCGCAGATGATGATTGAATAACCGCGGTAAAAATTGCACCTATAATAATGAGAAGAAGAGGGAAGTTAACTACCTCAAAAATGCCCTTAAAGAATGTGGAAATTGCATCTCCGTCAAGAGAGCTTCCCATAATATCAAGACCAACGAAGATAGTGCCAAGACCGCAGAGAATAGAGCCGATTAGTTTAACTTTGTCTTTCTTTACAAACATCATCATTACACCGATAAATGCAAGTAAAATTGCAACATCGCTAAATGAAATAGCACCCTTAGAGCCGGATAACGCAACGATAAGACCGGTTACTGTTGTACCAATGTTTGCGCCCATAATAATAGAAGCCGCTTGGAAAAGAGTCATAACTCCCGCATTTACAAGGCCGATTACCATGACAGATGTGGCAGATGATGATTGAATAATGCCTGTTACCGCCGTACCAATACCAACACCGGCAATACGATTGTTACTGATTTTGCTAAGTAGCTTTTTTAGCCCCTTGCCTGCGCCCTTTTCAAGACCGTCGCCCATCATATTCATACCAACGATGAATATACCAACGCCTGAAAGCAAGAGGATTAGTGATTTTAATAATTCCATAAAATCTCCTTTTATTTCATAAAATTAACGTATTAAGCAAGCTGTGTTAAATAAAGATAAGCAAAGTATCCGCCGTAGGATATAAGCATTATAGCACCGCCCCATCTTCGTAACTTTCCGCCTTTTAATGAAAGAACAAGTAAAAGCACCGCACAGCCAAGAGAAATAGCAGTATCAATTAAAAAGCTTGGAGCAAAATTGATTGGGATAATAAGTGAGGTAATACCAAGTATAAATAAAATGTTGAAAATGTTAGAGCCTACAACGTTACCGATAGCAATATCTGGATTTTTCTTAATTGCCGCCATAACTGATGTAAATAGCTCAGGCAAGGATGTACCAAGCGCCACAATAGTAAGACCGATAAACGCATCACTCCAGCCTGCCATTTTAGCAAGATTTGTTGCGGTTTCAACTGCAAATTCACTACCGAAAATTATAAGGGCAATACCTAAAATCACAAAAATAACAGATTTCCATATAGGCATGTCCTTAATTTCTGTTTCATCATCTTCATTGTTCTTTTTTGCACCGATAAATAAGTAGGCAAGATAAATACCAAAGCCAAGAAGCATTATAAGTCCGCCCCACCAATATACTTTGCCAGATAGACCAAGAAGGAAAAGAACTGTTGTCGCACCTATAACAATAGGAATATCAACTCTAAGGGTTGATTTTTTTACCATGAGAGGGAAAATAACAGATGAAATACCAAGTATTATAAGTATGTTCAAAATATTACTTCCTACTACATTACCGATAGAAATATCTGCATTTCCACTTATAGCAGCCTTAATAGATACTGCCGCCTCAGGCATTGATGTACCCATAGCAACGATAGTAAGACCAATAACAAGCTGCGGAATTTTAAATCTTTTTGCAATGCTGGAAGCACCGTCAACAAAAAAGTCCGCACCCTTGGCGAGAAAAACAAAGCCAAGAATTAAAAATAGAATGTTAAGAAAAATAGCCATAAAAAAGAACTCCCTTCACTTTCGCGATAAGAGTTCACATTGATAAAATATAAAAAGCAAGCCCCTATTCGCAATATTAAAAAATATTTCGCAAATAAGTCTTGCCACAAAGAAAAGTCTTGTCCTTTGATATGCTACCGGATTTAACTCGTGATGACGATAACATAAACGCATAAGCGTCGGCTACTCCCTTAACTTACAAGCGTATTATAGCACCAAAAAATTCCTTTGTCAAGAAAAATTTTGAGCCGTCAGCGGTTAGCCGTCAGCAGTTAGCGAGGTTACAAAAAGCAATTACCCCACATCCACTAATTTCCACTTGACAAGCAAGAATTTTGATGATATAATAAATGGGACAAAGCGTCCCAAAAGGAGTGAAAACGGAATGAAGCAGGATATTATTGAAAAAATCAAAAATAGCATAGAGAATTATTTTATAGAAGAGGATATGTCCCCATCAATCAGGGAAATATCTACTATGATAGATGTGCCAAAAAGCACCGTGCAAAGATATATTGCTTATATGGAAAATGAGGGAATAGTAACTAAAACTGAGCGAGGCTACGAAACTAAAAAGACCGCTAAATTAGGTAGCGACCTTATAAGCGTGCCAAGAGTAGGCTCTATTCCTTGCGGACCACTTTCCGAGGAAGAGGAGCATATTGAGGAATATATAAAGCTACCAAGAGTTATAACAGGAGAGGGCGAGTTTTACTTGCTTACCGCCTCAGGCAATTCTATGATAGATGCAGGAATTGATGATGGAGACCTAGTGCTTATTAAGCTTCAAAACCACGCTAAATACGGCGATATTGTAGTAGCACTTGCCGATGGCAAAAACACGCTTAAAAGATATATGCCAAATGAGGAGAAAAGAGTAGTAATTCTTCATCCCGAAAATAAGGAAATGGAGGATATTGTGGTAAAGGATATCGTTATCCAAGGCGTTGCCACAAAAATAATAAAGAGCGTATGAAATACGAAAGAATACCCTTAATGATAGATGTTATATTCACAAAAGAGGGCAATATGATGCCTAAAACACTTATTTTTGATGAAAAACGCTTTGATATTCGCAAGGTTGTAAAAAAACGTCGCTATTGCCCAAAGGAAGTGCCCTGCATAGCCCCTATTGAATATACAATTATGGTAGATAATATAGAAAAGAAAATTTACTTTGAGCCTGACACATTTATGTGGTTTTCAGTAAAATCAGCTGAAAGCTGATTTTAAGCAGTCAGCCGTTAGCAGTTAGCGGTTAGCGAGATTTGACTTTGCGATTTAAGCATCAAAAAGTAATTAGTATCATATCGAAACCAATAATCTATCCATCTGGCTGCTGGCGGCTAACGGCTAGCGGCTATTTTTCGCCAAAGGAGAAAAAGCGGAGAAAAATGAAACGAGCAATATTACACAGCGATGCAAACTGCTTTTACGCCTCAGTTGAAGCAGTTTTAAATCCGGAATTAAGAGATAAGGCGGTAGCAGTTTGCGGCTCTGAAAAGGACCGCCACGGAATAGTCCTTGCCAAAAGCGAAAAGGCTAAAAAAGCAGGCGTTACAACAGGAATGCCATGCTGGGAGGCAAGAGAAAAATGCCCCGATATAATTATAGTTAAGCCGCATTTTGAATATTATTCAAGGTTTTCAAAAATGCTTCATAAAATATATTACCGCTATACCGATTTAGTTGAGCCGTTCGGACTTGATGAATGTTGGCTTGATGTTACAGGCTGTTTAAAATCCCCTATGGAAATTGCGGAAGAAATAAGACAAGCAGTTAAGGATGAGCTTGGACTAACTGTAAGTATCGGCGTTTCCTTTAATAAGGTTTTCGCAAAATTAGGAAGCGACCTTAAAAAGCCTGATGCCATTACCGAAATAACTCCCGAAAACTTTAAAGAAAAGGTGTGGCACTTGCCTTGTAGCGACCTTTTGTATTGTGGTCGCAGTATGACCGAAAAATTAAAGCATATAGGCGTAAAAACCATAGGTCAAATAGCTGAGCTAACCCAAGAATATATGATAGAAAGATTTGGCAAGGCGGGAAATGATTTATGGATTTATGCAAACGGTCTTGATAATAGCTCCGTTGCCCATAAGGATGACTATGTGCCACCAAAAAGCGTAGGACACGGAATAACCTGTGTTTCCGATATTAAAAAGCTTGATGATGCAAACAAGGTAATCTATTCACTTTGCCAAGACATAGGATATAGACTAAGAGAAGCCAAAATGAAGGCTAAGGGCGTAAGCTTAGGCGTTAAATTTCAAAATTTAATGTATCAAGGCTACCAGGTAAAGCTTGATTGCCCAAGCCAAGATGAAGCCACAATAGCAAAAGTCGCTTGCGAAATATTAAAAAAGCATTACGATCCCCACCATATAATAAGAGCATTAACCGTTACCGCCATCAATCTTGAAAGCGAGGACGCCAACGAGCAAATCAGCATGTTTTTTGATTACGAATTAAGAGACAAACGCGAAAAGCTAAATAAGGTCATTGATGAAATAAAGCAGGAATACGGCTCAGGCGCAATCAAGCCCGCCATTATTCTTGATGAGGACAAAATGCCTAAAAAAGAGCAAGGCAAGGTTTTGCCTGGAAAAATGCACCGGTAGGTGCATTTTTAGCTAAATTTGCGTTGCACGCAAGCTAAATTCGCCTTTGGCGAGCTAAATTCACTTCGTGAGCTAAATTGCCTTCGGCAGCTATAAGAAGCAAATTTAATTTAGCTATGTTGCTTGCAACATAATTTAGCTATTGAGAAGGTACAGAGCAATAATTTAGCTACAAAGCGTATGCTTTGTAATTTAGCTGAAACTTTAATCCGCTAACTGCTAACCGCTAATAGCTGGAAAATTTCATTTTCCCCTTGACAAACACACTTTACTGTGCTAAAATCAAAATATCTTTTAATACAAACCGTTGATACGGAGATAAAAATAATTATGATTCCACAGAGAGCCTACGGTGGTGAGAGTTAGGTGAAAAACAGATTATTAAATGGACCGTTGAGGGCGTAGTCAAAGATTTTAGGATGTAGGATGTAGGGAGTAGGATGTGAGAATTCGCTTGTGCATTTATGTTTTAAATTCGAGTATTCTACGACGGAAGGCACCCGTTAGATGTCAGGGATATAAAAGGCAACGGAGTATCCCAAAAAATCAAGGTGGCATTAGCGAATATTTTATTCGTCCTTGACAGTATTCTGTCGAGGCGATTTTTGTTTTAGTGCGACTAAAAGGAGAAAACTATGAAGCTGCTAACAAAACGATGGCGAGGCTTAAACTAATCGCTTAATTTAAAAATAAAATTGTAAAACTAACTACTGATCACTGACCACTGATCACTAAAAAGGAGAATTTATGGAATTTAACGGTGTAAACTTTGATACTTACTTTAAAAACTATCCAAACGAAGAGGGCTACTATGGAAAATTCGGTGGCGCTTATGTAAATGAGGACTTAAAAAAGGCAATGGATGAAATTACCGAGGCTTATTTTACAATTTGTAAATCAAGCAAGTTTATCGGCGAGCTTAGAAGAATTAGAAAGGAATTTCAAGGCAGACCAACACCTATTTCACACCTTGAAAGACTTTCAAACAAATACGGAAATGTTCAACTCTATGTTAAAAGAGAGGACTTAAACCACACAGGCGCTCACAAATTAAATCACTGTATGGGCGAAGCGCTACTTGCAAAATATATGGGCAAGAAAAAGCTTATTGCCGAAACAGGCGCAGGACAGCACGGTGTTGCACTTGCTACTGCCGCTGCATACTTCGGTCTTGAATGTGATATTTATATGGGCTCTGTTGATATTAAAAAGCAAGCGCCCAATGTAGCAAGAATGAAAATTTTAGGCGCAAATGTAGTTGAAGTAACTCACGGTCTTGCTACACTTAAGGAAGCGGTTGATGCGGCGTTTGAGGCATATGCAAAGGACTACAAAAACTCAATTTATTGTATCGGCTCAGTTGTAGGTCCACACCCATTCCCAATGATGGTAAGAGACTTCCAAAGCGTTGTGGGAATTGAAGCGAGAGAGCAATTTTTAGAAACCACAGGCGAGCTTCCTGACGCGGTAGTTGCTTGCGTTGGCGGTGGTTCTAACTCAATGGGTATGTTCTCAGGCTTCTTAAATGACCCTGTTGACATTTACGGCGTTGAGCCTCTTGGCAGAGGTACAAATCTTGGCGACCACGCCGCAAGCCTACAATACGGAGAAGAGGGCATTATGCACGGCTTTAACAGTATTATGTTAAAGGATGAAAACGGCGATCCTGCTCCTGTATATTCAGTTGCAAGCGGTCTTGACTATCCATCATCAGGCCCTGAGCATGCATTTTTACACACACTTGGTAGAGTAAAATACGATGTTGTAAACGATGAAGAAACAGTTGATGCATTCTTTGAGCTTTCACGCTTAGAGGGAATTATCCCAGCTATTGAAAGCGCCCATGCAGTAGCCTACGGCATTAAATTAGCCAAGAAAATGGGCAAGGGCTCTGTCCTTATCTGCCTATCAGGTAGAGGCGACAAGGATATGGACTACATCATTGAAAAATACGGCGATAAATATCTTAAATAAAAATAAGGACTTCCATTTGGAGGTCCTTATTTTATATTAGACAAGATAAAATTTTTTTCGATATTCAGAGGGAGATACACCCACCTCTTTTTTAAAGGTTTTTCTAAAGAAAATTACATCATCGTACCCACAAATTGCGCCAAGTTCCTTAATTGTTAAATTAGTTGTGCGCAAAAGCTCCTTTGCATTGTTTACGCGTAGCTTAATTATGTATTTTGTAGGTGGCATACCCGTTTGCTTTTTAAATTCCATATTGTATGCAGTCATACACATATTTTCCATTTGCGCAAGAGTTGGAATTTTGATTTGTGTGGCATAATTTTCGTTAAGGAATCTTATGGATTTTGAAAGGCTTACTCTTTCCGTTTCGTTTTTCTCAATAGCTCTGCCTATTTCTATAAGAAGCCTATCCAAAAGAGCAGACAAATCGTAAGCTCTATATGAGTCATTTCTTGCAAAGCCCTCAAAAAGCTTTTGAAATCTTGCGGAAATATTATTTATAGCAGCAGTTTTATAAATGGCAGGATAAAGCAATATTTTATAACGGTCAAGTGTCTTTTCTACATCGCTACCTGTAAAATGCACCCACAAAAAGCTGGTTTTTTCGCTTACACATTTGCATTTATAGGGTGTGTTTGGCGGTATGATAAAAGCATTGCCCGGCAATAGAATTTCCCATTTACCTTGGCGAAATATGTGCATTTCATCCTCTAACATATATACAAGGTAATAATCTAATCTACCCCTATCGTTTGAGTTAGTGTGCGCTACCTCCGCAACGGTCAGCCCTGCGCAATTTACCAAAAGCGGTAGCTCATTTGAGTAGGCATTACCGTGAAAGGTTGTGTCGTGAAGCTCCCTTAGTTCATAATTTTTTAAATAGTGCGCAAAGCTTTTCATATAACCTCCGTGTCAAATAATACTCTATTTTTGTTAAAATATACCTTTTAATTTATTTATATATAGTGTATCATAGAATTAGGCGAAAGTCAAATAATACTTATAAAGGAGTATTTTTTATATGAAGAAAAAATTAATTTTAATGCTTGCTTTGGTGGCTATTGTTTGCTTATTTACCTTAAGCGTTAGCGCAGCTCCCCAAAAGCCCGACCTTGGCGTAAGCTTTGGAGAGGTGCAAACAATTCCTGGCTTTACACCCCCATCACAAGGATTTGTGAATACCAATGAAAGAGTGCTTCTCTATGATGGAAGTGAGTATGTTACATATCCAACATACTACATCATGGCAGATGTTACTACCTTTAATGACAATAACTCTTTTGATTTTAGCAAGCTTGAAGAAGCAACCCAAAAGGATTTTAACTATAATTCTATAATTCTTCTTGAAATCCCTGAGGGAATAACAGGTCTTGCAGGTTGGGCGGTATATGAATGTAAAAATTGTATCTATGTAAATGTCCCATCAACGGTAGCCACATATTCAGCCGATGTGTTTGCAGAAACCCCATGGCTTAAAGCGGTAGAGTTTGAAAGCGGAAATACATCAGTTACTATGGGCGCAAGAATGTTTTATAAAAGCTCAGGACTTAAATATATAAGGCTTCCAAACAATTTAGTAACAATGGGTGGCGATGCGTTTCGTTTTTGTACAAGCCTTGAAACATTAGTTCTTGGCGCAAGCTTTGAAAATCTTGCAGCCAATGGATACAACTTTGCAGGTCCAGAGTCAACCTTGACTACTGATATCTATATTTCAACAGCATTTGGCTCAAATGGACTAAACACTAATATGTTCAACTGGAATTCTACTGCAACAAAAGATGAAAATGCAAGAATGATTTTCCACCTTACAGGAACAAAGGAGGATGCTGAAGCGTTACAGGCAAAAGCACTTCAAACAAGCAATAACGGTAAGATTTCTTATGCTATAATCGTATCAAAGGATGAATTTGTAAGAGAAGAAAGAGACACATCAAAGAACTATATCGTTTACGGCTATAATGCTTGTGATGAATTCTATAACGGTAACCACACCAATGTTCAATTAAGCCCTTGTGCTGTTGAATGCTCAAACTGCAATAAGAAAACAGTTAACCATATAAGCGATTATGAGACGGTTGTTGCCGAATATAAAAACGGATTTATGGCTAAGGGTCAAAAAATAGTAACTTGCGCAAACGCGGGTTGTGGCTATAAGCTTGACAAAGAATTAAATCCTTTATTTGCCTGTCTTGGCTATTCAGCACCTGAAAACGGAAGTGGCGGAATTGCGGTAAGCTTTACAGTAGATAATGAAGCTATTAAGGAATATGAAAAATTAACAGGAAAGACTTTAAAATATGGCGCATTTGCAGTAGCAAAGCAAAAGCTAGGCGATAATTTTATATTCGCAAGCGACGGAACAGTAGCAAGTAATGCGGTTACTGCTGAAATATCAAGCTATAATTTTACTTCCTTTGACCTAAAAATAGTTGGCTTTACAGATGAATATAAGGATGCCAAGCTTGCCATGGGAGCATATGTAGCAGTAAGCGATGGTAAGACTACTGAATATTCGTACATACAATATGGTACACCAATTGTGGGTGAAAAATATAGCTTTGTATCTTATTACGACATTGCAGGAAAGCCTTCAAATGAAGAGGAATTACCACAATGAAATATGTAACACCACAATATGAACAAGCTGTTATAGCATTAAAGGATATTATAACCGCTTCCATAAATCAAGGCTCTAAATATGAAATTGAGCAAAACGATGACAAAAGCGGAAGCGTAATAATGAAAGCGCTAGACTTATTCAAATAAACATATAAAGAGCTGCATGGAGAAATCCATACAGCTTTTTTTCTTAAAAAAACATTTTACAATTACTTTTGCACATTTTAGATGTCATAAATCTTGACTTTTTACTTAAAATATTGTATTATATAGATAAGTATGCAAAAACCTATAAAGAGGTGATTATAATAAAGATAGATAAAACCGTTTTGAAGGAAACTGCGTTTATCGGTATTTGGACGCTGATTTTCAGCGTGCTTATGGAAGCAGTATTTCTTGTAATCGGGAAATGGGATTATACTGTGCTTCTTGGCAACCTTTTAAGCGGAGTAATGAGCGTTTTTAACTTTTTCTTGCTTGGCTTAACGGTACAAAAGGCAGTAAGCTCAGGAGATGAAAAATACGCCAAAAATCTTATGAAAATGTCCCAATCATTAAGACTTTTAATGATGGGCGCAGTAATTGCATTAGGCGCGATTTTTGATGTATTTAACCTATGGGCAACGATAATTCCTGTATTTTTCCCAAGAATTGCAATGATAATCCGTCAAATCCTATTAAGTAAACAGGGAGGCGACACAAATGAACAATGAGCAAGTAAAAAATGAAATTACAATAAGGTTCAAAATCGTGGATATTCTTTATATCCTTATGATGATTTTGCCGATAGCGGTAGCTATTACATTAAGGGTATTGTTTACCCCCGCAAGCGAGGGCGTTAATGTAACGGGCGCGCTGATTTATGTTAGAATTCCATTTGTAATTCAAGATATCGTAATTACCGAGGCGCAAATTAACTCTTGGCTCATTTTAATTACGATTTTCGGTGTGTGCCTTTATATGACACATGGTCTAAAAGAAAATCCAATACTTAAAAGACAGCATTTTGCCGAAATGATGGTGGAAAAGGCAGAAGCGCTAATTAGCGATAATATGGGAGATTACTACATGGTATTCACTCCGTTTATTATGGCAATTATGGCAATTTCCGCATTTTCAAGCCTTATGTCCTTATTTGGCTTATTCCCACCAACATCGGATATGAATGTAGTTGCAGGATGGTCAATACTTGTATTCGGCATTATAACCTACTACAAGTTAAAGTGCGGTCCACTTAACTATATGAAGGAATTTACAAAGCCTGTTGCAGTTTTAACACCTATCAATGTTATAGGCGAATTTGCAACACCTATCTCAATGGCATTCCGACATTACGGAAATGTGCTTTCAGGCGTAGTTGTTTCCGTGCTTGTAGGTGCAGCATTACAAGGGCTTTCAAAAATGCTTCTTGGCTGGGCGGGCAGCTTTATAGGCTCAATTCCGCTACTTCAAGTAGGCATCCCTGCAATACTGTCCGTTTACTTTGATGTATTTAGCGGACTTTTACAGGCATTCATTTTCGCAATGCTCACAATGCTTTATGTATCGGGAGCATTCGATTTAGACGCGTTTGACGAATATAAACGCAAAAAACAAGCAAAAAAATTAAAAAATAAAACAAATTAAATTTTCGGAGGAAAAGAAAAATGGCATTAGCAATTGGTATTATTTTAGGTTGCTGCGCACTTGGCGCAGGTATAGCAATGATAGCAGGTATCGGTCCTGGTATCGGTGAAGGTAACGCGGTAGCAAAGGCATGTGAAGCAATCGGTCGTCAACCAGAATCAAAGGGCGCAGTTACATCTACAATGATTATGGGATGTGCAATCGCAGAAACAACAGGTCTTTATGCTCTTATCGTAGCAATTCTTCTTATCTTCGTTGCACCAAACACATTTATCAATGTATTAAAGAAGGCTTCCGAGGCAGGCTTATTCTAATAAATAAACAAAACAGGAGAAAGTATGCAACCATCTGAAATTATTTCAGTCAATTTATGGCAGATTTTGGTTTCACTTTTAAACCTTGTAATACTCTTTTTATTAATTAAAAAATTCTTATATCAGCCCGTTAAAAATGTGCTTAAAAGCCGTCAAGACAAAATTGATGAGCAAAATAATAAGGCATCTGAGTATTTAAACGATGCTGAAAGAACAAAAGCGGAGCTTGAAGCAAAGCTTAACGATGCAGAAAATCAAGCCGATAACATACTTAACGAGGCAACAGTCAACGCTCAGCGCCGCAAGGAAAAGATTTTAGATGAGGCAAGAGATGAGGCAGAAAGCATTATCCGCCAAGCAAAAACTAACGCCGAGCTTGAAATGAAAAAAGCAGAAAGCGAAATTAAAACACAAATCGTTGATGTGTCCTTTGAGCTTTCTAAGAAGATTATTGAAAGAGAAATTAAAGAAGAGGACCACCATAAGTTAATTGATAGCTTCATTACGCAAATAGGTGACGGCGATGAAGAATAATATTAGTCACGAATATGCGGAAGCATTATTCCTTTTATCCTGCGAGGAAAAAAGCGAGGAACAATATCTTAATGACCTAAAAATGGTCAAGGCGATATTTGATAGTGAGCCCGATTATATAGAGCTGCTCCGTTCCCCTGCTATTTCCAAGGATGAAAAGCTAGCTTTAATAGAAAACGCGTTTGCGGATAGAATTAACGAGCATGTTGTATCTTTTTTAAAGATAATGTGCGAAAATAACCGCATAGATGAATTATATCCATGCTTTAACATATATGAAAAGCTATATAACGAGGTTAAGCGTGTAATTGTTGCAAGCGTAACAAGTGCGGTAGAGCTTAACGAAAGCGAAAAAGCAAAAATCATATCAGCTCTTGAAAAGAAATTTAAAAACAAGGTTGAGCTTGTATGCCAAGTGGATGAAAGCATCATCGGCGGTATTATCATAAAAACTGAGGACACCATTATTGACGGTAGCCTTAAACGCAAAATGCGCGATGTAAAGGAAGTGATTAGCGATGAATCAAAGACCTGAGGAAATCAGTAGCATAATCAAAGAACAAATTAAAAATTATAAATCTAAAATAGAAATGAAGGAAACAGGCACCGTTATCCTAGTAGGCGACGGTATTGCCAAGGTTTATGGTCTAAGAGACTGTATGTCAAGCGAGCTTCTTGAATTTGAGGACGGAAGCTTCGGTATGGCGCAAAACCTTGAAACAGAAACAGTTTCCGTTGCAGTTTTATCCGATACAAGTAATATCCGTGAGGGTAGCGTTGTTCGCCGTACAGGAAAGGTAGTTTCCGTGCCTGTTGGCGAAAAATTCCTTGGCAGAATTGTAAATGCATTAGGCGAGCCTATTGATGGCAAGGGGCCTATTGAAAATAACGGCACAAAGCCAATAGAAGCAGAAGCACCTGGCATTATTGAAAGAAAAAGCGTTTGTGTACCACTTCAAACAGGAATTAAAGCCATTGACAGTATGATTCCTATCGGTCGTGGACAAAGAGAGCTTGTTATAGGAGATAGACAAACAGGTAAAACTGAAATTTGTATTGATACAATTATTAACCAAAGGAATACAGGCGTTATTTGTATTTATGTAGCAATCGGTCAAAAAAGCACATCTGTTGTTCAGTTAGCAAATGAACTTTCTAAGAGCGGTGCTATGGAATATACAATTATCGTGTCCGCCTCAGCCTCTGAAAGCGCGCCACTTCAATATATCGCGCCATATTCAGGCTGTGCTATGGCGGAATACTTTAGAGAGCAAGGCAAGGATGTGCTTATTATTTATGATGATTTATCAAAGCACGCCGTTGCATATAGAGCACTCTCATTGCTTATTCGCCGCCCACCAGGCAGAGAGGCATACCCGGGCGATGTATTCTACTTACATTCAAGATTACTTGAAAGAGCCGCATGTGTTGATGAAGCGTATGGCGGTGGCTCAATTACCGCTTTACCAATTATTGAAACACAAGCAGGCGATGTATCTGCATATATTCCAACCAATGTAATTTCAATTACGGATGGACAAATCTTCCTTGAAACAGAGCTGTTTAATTCAGGCATTATGCCTGCTATCAACCCGGGTGTATCAGTATCCCGTGTAGGTGGCTCAGCTCAAATCAAGGCTATGAAAAAGGTATCGGGCGAATTAAAGCTTTTATATTCTCAATATAGAGAATTAAAGGGTTTTGCTCAGTTTGGTAGCGACCTTGATGCAGACACAAAGAGAAGACTTGCACTTGGCGAAAGAATAGTTGAGGTATTAAAGCAGCCAAGAAACTCACCGGTTAGAGCAGGCGCACAGGTAGCAATCGTTTACGCCGTAATCAATGGCTATCTTGATAAGGTGCCTGTTGATAAGGTAAAGAAATATGAAGCGCGCCTTTATGAAAAGCTAGAGCATGAATACAAATCATGGCTTGAACGCATTGAAGGCGGTAGCTGGGAAAAATCCGATATTGAGGAGCTTAAATCTATTTTAACTGAGTTGAAATAGTTTTTAGCCGTCAGCCGTTAGCCGTCAGCGGTTAGCGAATTACACTAAACGAAGAGGAGTAAGCAATGTCGCAAGATATAAAAAGTTTAAGAAATAGAATAAAAAGCGTTAAATCAACATTGCACTTAACAAAGGCAATGGGCTTAGTTGCTTCCTCTAAAATTAGAAGAGCGCAGGAAGCAAGGCTTAAAAGCGAAGAATATAAAAACGCTCTTGGCTCTATCGTTGATGTTTTGTCAGCATCACAGGAATGTGAAAAAAGCCCATATATGAGCGTAAGAGAGGGCAAAGCAAAAATTGTAGTAATTGCAGGCGACCGTGGTCTTGCGGGGGGATACAATGTAAATGTATTCCGTTTAGTTAAGGAGCTACAAAATGTGGATATATATCCCATAGGCAAAAAAGCGTGCGAAAAATACGGCAAAGCAGTAGTTTCATCTGAGCAATTTTCATACGATGATGCGTATAATCTTGCAAAGGAGCTATGCGGCGAATTTGAAAGCGAAAAATACGCTAAAATCGGCATTGTATCAACTGAGTATATCTCAATGATTAGTCAAGAGCCAAAGCTAAATTGGATACTTCCATTGACAAAAACAGAAAAGCCAGGGGATACAGGCGCAATTTTTGAGCCTAACGAGCTTACAATATTAAACGAAGCAGTGCCAATTTATGTGGCAGGCATTATATATCAAGCCACACGAGAAAGCTTTGCTTGCGAGGTTGTAGCAAGAAGAAGTGCAATGGATTCCGCAGGCAAGAATGCTACCACAATGATAGATGATTTACAGCTAAAATACAATAGAGCCCGCCAAGGCGCAATCACTCAGGAAATTACCGAGATTGTAGCAGGCTCAGGCGAGTAATGGCGAAGCCATTACAGCTAAATTTGCGTAAACGCAAGCTAAATTCGCGCCTCTAGCGAGCTAAATTCACTTCGTGAGCTAAATTCGCTTACGCGAGCTGAAAATAGCAAATTTAATTTAGCTAATGCGAAAGCATTGAGCATTAAATTCGCAATTTTACGGAGAAAAATTATTTAGCTGCGAAGCAATTTCGCTAAAAACAACAAACAATGAAGGACTTTATAGATCGTTATCTAACCTTGCTGGTGGCTGACAGCTGACCGCTGACAGCTTGGCTGGTTTCACCGTTCTGTAAAGTCCGCAAAAGGAGAAACGATGTCAAACATAGGATATGTAAGCCAGGTCATGGGACCGGTTGTCGATGTAAAATTCGACGAAGGCAAATTACCTGCAATATTTAATGCATTAACAATAGAAAACGGCGAAAAAACATTAACCGTTGAGGTTGCTCAGCATATAGGCGATAATGTTGTTCGTTGCATTGCCATGTCATCAACCGATGGACTTAGAAGACAGGCTAAGGTTACCGACACAGGCAAGTCAATCAGCGTTCCTGTTGGTAGAGAAACGCTTGGCAGAATTTTTAATGTTTTAGGCGATACCGTTGACAACGGCGAAGCAGTAAATACTGATGAAAGATGGACAATCCACCGCCATGCGCCTGATTTTGATGAGCTTTCCACATCTAAGGAAATTCTTGAAACAGGTATTAAGGTTATTGACCTTATCTGCCCATACTCTAAGGGCGGTAAGATAGGTCTTTTCGGTGGTGCGGGCGTTGGTAAAACAGTTCTTATTATGGAGCTTATTAACAATATTGCCAAGCAGCACGGTGGTCTTTCTGTATTTACAGGCGTAGGCGAAAGAACCCGTGAGGGCAACGACCTTTATAATGAAATGAAGCAATCAGGCGTTTTAGGTAATACCGCGCTTGTTTACGGACAAATGAACGAGCCACCGGGAGCAAGAATGAGAGTAGCACTTTCAGGTCTTACTATGGCGGAATACTTTAGAGATGAAGAGCATCAGGATGTGCTTCTCTTTATTGATAACATTTTCCGTTTCACACAGGCGGGAAGTGAGGTTTCAGCCCTTCTTGGAAGAATGCCATCTGCCGTTGGTTATCAGCCAACACTTGCAACAGAAATGGGCGCATTACAGGAAAGAATTACATCAACTAAAAAAGGCTCAATTACATCAGTTCAAGCAGTATATGTTCCTGCCGATGACTTAACTGACCCAGCCCCTGCAACAACCTTTGCCCACCTTGATGCTACAACAGTATTATCAAGAGCAATTTCCTCACAGGGTATCTATCCTGCCGTTGACCCACTTGAATCCACAAGTAGAATTCTTGATGCGGAAATACTAGGCGAGGAGCATTATACCGTTGCAAGAGAGGTACAAAGAGTATTACAAAGATATAACGAGCTTCTTGATATTATCGCAATTATGGGTATGGATGAATTATCCGATGAGGATAAATTACTTGTAGGTAGAGCAAGAAAAATTCAAAGATTTTTATCTCAACCCTTTGATGTATCTGAAAAGTTCACAGGCTTACAGGGTAAATATGTGCCTTTAAAGGAAACTATCCGTGGCTTTAAGGAAATCTTAGAGGGCAAGCACGATAATTTACCAGAAAGCGCATTCCTCTTTGTAGGCACGATAGACGAGGCTGTGGAGAAAGCAAAGAATGAAGCAGTTTAAGTTAATCGTATCAACACCTAAGGGAAATATGCTTGAAAAGGATATTTTCATGCTCTCACTTCGCGGTGTAGAGGGCTCACTTGCCATAATGGCAAACCACATCCCCTTTATAACCACCACAAAGGCGGGCGAGGTTAAAATTTACTGTGAGGACGGCGAGGAAATTATCGCCACTGCCTCAAGCGGAATGCTAACCGTAACAAAGGAAAACACAACGCTACTCTGCGGCACCTTCAAGATAAACGAATAAAGATAAATCAACCTTGCAAGCAAGGTTGATTTTTTGTTTGCGCTGTGCTAAAATATAGTTATCATACTTTATGGAGCAAATTATGGAAGAATTATATAGAAAATATGAAAAATTAGGACTTAAGCCATATGGCGCAGTGCCTAATTATAGACAAATGGAATGGTATAAGCGCGAGGGATGTATCTTTTTCCATTTCGGCATGAATACCTTTACAGGCAGAGAATGGGGCGATGGTACTGAAAATCCAAAGGATTTTAATCCTACTGAGCTTGATGTACGCCAATGGATAAAAGCAATCAAGGATGCAGGCTTTGAGTGCGCTATTTTAACTGCCAAGCACCATGACGGCTTTTGTCTATGGCAAACAAAATATACTAGCCACTCCGTTAAAAGCTCCCCATATAAAAACGGCAAGGGGGATATTGTAAAGGAATTTACCGATGCATGTCAAGAATTTGGCGTAAAAGCAGGAATTTACCTCTCCCCTTGGGACAGACACGAAAAAACATGGGGAAGTGATGATTATAACGACTTTTATTGCGGTCAGCTTGAAGAGCTGCTTACAAATTACGGTAAAATTTGGGAAGTATGGTGGGATGGTGCAGGTAGCACAAAATGCCACTACGATTGGGACAGATGGGCAAACACCGTTAAAAAATATCAAAGCGATGCTGTAATTTTCGGCTCACTTGGCGCAACGCCTTATGTTGATGTCCGTTGGGTAGGCAACGAAAAGGGTATTGCAGGTAAGCCATGCTATGGAACTATTGATGAAATTTCACTTGTTGTAGAAACAACAAGCGAGCTAAACGCAGGCAAAATCGGCGGAGAGCGCTTTATTCCTGCCGAGGCAGATGTGTCAATTCGCCCGGGCTGGTTTTATCATAGCCACCAAGACGGACAAGTGCGCACGCCTAAAAATCTCATTGAGCTTTGGTTTAACTCCATAGGCTCAAATGCAGGCTTTTTAATCAATTTGCCACCTGACAGGCGAGGACTTTTGCACGAAAACGATGTAAAAAGCCTTATTGAATACAATAGAATATTAAAAGAGCAATTTAGCGTAAATTTAGCGCAAAATGCAAGCGTTGAAGCTTCAACCTCACGCGAAGAGTGTGAAGCTAACAATATTCTATCAACCGAAAGCGTGTATGCGCCGCTTGACACCGATAAAACGCCTGAAATTGTAATTACCTTTAAGGAAGAAAGTGAAATAAATACAATTTCCATATCTGAGCTTATTGAGCTAGGACATAGAGTAACCGACATTGACTTTTTTGCTAAGGTAGATGGAAAATATCAGCTTCTTTTTAATAGCAAGGTAATCGGCTATAAGCTTTGTCAGCATTTTGATACTGTAAAAACAGATGAAATTAAGATAAAAATAAAATCTGCCCTTGATACACCTATCTTACATAGCTTCGGAGCATATAAGCTTGATGAAGCACTATTTAGAGAGGACCAATCACAAAATATTCATAAAATCATTGAGGATGTGTCAATAAAAGACAATTTTGTAGTAGCCAATTTCGGTGGAATTTTCCCATTTAATAAAATCAAGGTTGAAAATGCAGGCAAATGTAAAGTGTCTTTACTTGCATTTAATGGCACAGATTATGATTATTTACAATGCTATGAAGCAGAAAAGGACCTTTATATTGACCTTGGCTACATAGTTGACTATGCATACCAAATCAAGCTTGAATTTATTGAGGGTACACCCAACAATATATCAAAAATAGAAATCATTAAATCGTAAGGAACAAAAAATGAAATATATTCCATATGTCAATATAAAAATGGGAACAAAATCCCATATGCGATATTCAACGGGCAACGCATTACCCCTTGTCCAGCTACCCTTCGGTATGGCATCATTCTGCCCTCAAACTGAGGTAATAGAGGACCGCGAGGGCTGGTTTTTTAATCCCGACCTACCATCAGTAGAGGGCATAAGGCTAACACATCAGCCAAGCCCTTGGATAGGGGACCACGGTACTTTTTTGCTTACTCCCCAAAAGGATATAATAAAAAATAAGCCAAGCAATGCTTGGAGCGGTTATCGCATAAGCGAAAGCGTATTTGAGCCACATTACTTAAAAATCAATTTTCTAAGAAGCCAATGCGCCTTTGAATTAACGCCAACGCTTCGCGGCGCGTGTGTTAAGCTTACCTTTGATAATGATATAGAAAGCGACACACCAAGCTATCTATCATTTTTGCCTGTAAAGGGAAATTATACATACACCCTTGATAGGGAAAATAATATGCTCTATGGCACAAATGACTATTGCCGACAAGGGGACCACACAGACTTTAAAGCACACATAGTGGTAAAATTTGAAAATGATACCGTTGATTTTGAAAAATCCTACGAGTGCGAAAATTGTATTCACATTGCTTTTACTGAAAAAACAGTGTCATTAGAGCTTGCCACCTCATATATTTCAAGTGAGCAAGCGGTAGCTAATCTCACAGGAAAGAGCTTTGATGATGCAATGAGCGAGGCGGAAAAGGAGTGGGAGGAAAAGCTATCCCGTATTGAAATTGACGCAGATGAGAATAAAAAACGCACCTTCTATTCCTGTATGTACAGAGCATTTTTATTTCCTCGCGTAGCATATGAAATAGAAAAGAGCGGGGAAAGTGTCTATTATTCCCCATATGATGGTAAAATTCACAAGGGCGTAAGATACGTAGGCAC
This sequence comes from Eubacteriales bacterium, assembly GCA_045127235.1. GTDB lineage: Bacteria > Bacillota > Clostridia > Oscillospirales > CAG-272 > RGIG2000. The sequence goes on along the minus strand of JBGVPY010000086.1, from coordinate 14,843 downwards.
GGGATTTTGGGACACAGTTCGCACACAGTTCCCACTATTTTCACTAATTGCAAAAAAGGAATTTGCATCATTTGTAGAAGGCTTTATAAACGATTATAAGGACGGTGGCTATCTCCCCCGTTGGATTTCCCTTGGAGAAACAGGCTGTATGCCAAGCACTTTAATTGATGGCGTAATAGCTGAGGCAGCCTGCCATGATATTATTCCAAATGATATGCTTGAAATAGCATTTAAGGGCATGATACACCACGCCAATATCCCATCAAAGGAAAAGCGCTACGGCAGATACGGAATTTTCGACTATCTAAAATACGGCTATGTACCATCTGATATGTATGGAGAAAGCGTAAACCTAACCACCGACTTTGCATACGGAGATTTTTGTATTGCTCAGGTAGCCAAAAAATTAGGCTATGATGGCTTAGCAGTAGAATATATGCGCAGAAGCCAATTCTATAAAAATCTATTTGATAAAAGCGTAGGATTTTTGCACGGCAGAAAAACGGACGGCTATTTTGATGAAAGCTTCCATCCATTAAAATGGGGTGGATGCTACACCGAAGGCTCTGCTTATCAAAATGCATTTTTCGTTCCTCACGATATTGAGGGACTTGTATCCTTATATGGTGGAAAAGAAAAATTCCTTGATAAATTTGACCAAATATTCACACTTCCCCCAAGATACCGTGTTCACGGCTACGGCGGAGAAATACATGAAATGACAGAAATGGCGCAAGCAGACCTATGCCAATTTGCAATTTCCAATCAACCCTCATTCCATTTGCCATATATTTATGCACACCTTGGAGACACAGAAAAATGCAGATTTTATGTTGAAAAAGCGTTAGACTTGTTCTCCTATAAAACCGAAATAGGCTTCCCTGGAGATGAGGACAATGGTAGTATGTCCTCATGGTATATCCTATCAACCATAGGCAAGTATAAGCTATGCCCGGGCAAGAACGAATATATGGAAATTACTCCGTTTGTAAAATATAAAATCAAAGGAGAATAGTATGTTAGCACTATATATAATACTTGGCATTTTAGCGTTTTTAGTAATTTTAACGCTTACTGTGTCGCTAATATGCTACTTTATGGCTTTTTACTCCCCAAAGCGTAAGGAGTGTGAGCCGGAGGAATATAAATTCGATTTAGAGGAGCTATACTCCCCCTATAAGCCACAAATGATAGAGTGGATGAAGTGGGGCAGAGGTCTAAACCCCGAGCTTCTTGAAATCAAATCACATGACGGACTAAAATTAGTAGGCAAATACTACGAAATAAAAAAAGACGCACCTATTGAAATTCTTTTCCACGGCTATCGCGGCTGTGGGGAAAGAGATTTAAGCGGCGGCGTTGAAAGATGCTTTAAAATCGGCAGAAATGCAATCATTGTTGACCAAAGAGCATCGGGACAAAGCGAAGGACACACAATAACCTTTGGCATTAAAGAGCATTTAGATGCTATTAAGTGGGCAGAATTTGTTAGTGAAAAATTCGGTAAGGACACAAAAATTATCTTAACAGGCGTATCAATGGGCGCAGCTACCGTCCTTATGGCAAGCGGCAAAAAGCTTCCCGAAAATGTTAAATGCATTTTAGCCGATTGTGGTTATTCCACCCCAAAGGAAATAATTTGTAAAACCATTAAGGAAATGAAGCTCCCACCAAAGCTAATGTACCCATTTGTTAAATTAGGCGCAAGACTTTTCGGTCATTTCAACCTTGATAGCTACTCCCCCCTTGAAGCGGTAAAGGAAAGTAAAGTGCCAACAATCTTTATCCACGGCACAAAGGATGACTTCGTTCCTTACTATATGAGCGAAAAAATGTACGCTGAATGTACAAACGAAATTAAATCCCTTATCCCAATCGAGGGCGCCGGCCACGGTCTTGCTTACCCCGTAAATAACGACCTTTACTTGCAGTCCCTTCTTGATTTTGAAAAAAAGTGGGATAAGTAGAAAACCTATTGCGTAGCAATAATTTACCTGTGTCGTTTCGACACAATTTACCTACAAGACAGAGTCTTGTAATTTACCTATTTTGCGAAAGCAAAATAATTTACCTAAAAGCAAACGGTTAACACAAAAACTGACAACAGTATGTAAAAAATTATACAAATCAAAACGCCATCACGGTTAAGTGATGGCGTTTTTCGTTATTTTGTACTTCTAATTTTACGAGTAGCTTCGTATTTCCTTTGGAAAATAATCTCCGTTGCAAATGCTAGCTTTGTAACGATATTTTCTTTTGTTGGGAAGCAATAGAAGGAATCATTTTCTGTGGAAATATCCACACAGTCATAAGGCTTTATATGTGGGAAGTCATATTCCACATGCAAGCTATTTATTTGAATAGGCTCTCTTTGAATTCTGTAATTTTGACCGCGGTAAAAGCCTTCAAGCACAAAGCCCTTTTCAATATCATGTGTTAATTTTCCCCCGCCAAGTGGCTCAAATTTATTTGTTCTTGGCATTGAATGAACATCAACGCTATCCTCAAAATAGTATGTGCCGTTTTCAATTTCAATTTTAACCTGCTCTCTTTCCCACTCAAACCAATCAGGGATGTGTGTAAATTTTGCATCTCCATTCACACATGAAAGCGTTCCGTTTTCGTTTAGATGATATTCTATGCCACAATCGGGACATTTTAAGGTAGCGCCGCTTGATACCATTTTAGATTCAGCCATACAGTGAGGACACTTATATAAAATCTTGTGAAGTCCCTCTGCACGGTATTTTTCAGTAATTAAAATTCCGTTTTCCTTTTGATATTTGTAATCATCATACTCAAAAGCTTTTTTAAGAATATCGTTTATTTCATCAACGGAAAGAGACTTAATTTGCTCTTCTGTTAAAATCTGCGTGTAGGTAGAGTGTAGTGGCACCTTTCTTTTCTTTCTGAAGTTCCAAAATGGCGCGTGTAAATAGTTACCGTGATGGATACAAACAACAACAGGCACCTTATTCATTTTTATAAGCTGACCAAGAGAGTCAGGCAAATATGATGTTGTGCCTGAGGGCGAATATCTTGCCTCAGGATACATGCAAAGAATATCCCCACGCTTTAACACCTTGCGAATTGACTTAATTAAATGAATGTCCGAGGTAAACTTTCTTGTGCAAATTGAGCCAATCCATTCAAGAAGCCATGCTCTTTTGTAATAGCCATCAATATTAACTACATTGTTTACTCTTTTTGGAGTAGTCATAAGAGCAGTTAATTCAAAGTCAATAAATGACATATGATTTGAAAGCAGCATATAAGGTGGCTTTAAGCCATCCATGTTGATTTTCTCAATTTTCTTTTTCTTAAAAAGCAATGCAAAAAAAGAAAGCACCCAAATTAGCCATGTAAAGAAAAGAGGTTGTCTTATGGGGTACTTCGCGGTTTTGTAGCGCTTTTGATTTTTGTAATTAACATTGATGTTTTTATCCATACATTTTCCTTTATAAAAGAATTATTTTCGCTAACATTATACAGTATTTTCCATATAAAATCAACATAAATTTTTAAATTGTGTATTATATTATAATTCTATATATTGGATATTGAAAAAATCTCAAAAAAATGTTAAAATATAAAGGCCAAGCGAGGTAGTATTATGATAAAAATTATGTTTGTCTGCCACGGCAATATATGTAGAAGTCCAATGGCGGAATTTATATTTAAGGACCTAATTAAAAATGAAGGACTTGAAAATGACTTTTTTATTTCATCAAGCGCCACAAGCACCGAGAAAATTTATATGGGCGTAGGTAACCCCGTTTATCCCCCTGCCAAGGCTGAGCTTTTAAAGCACGGAATAAATAGCGACGGCAAAAGAGCGGTACAATTAAAGAAAAGCGACTATGATAAATATGATTACTTTGTGGGAATGGATAGCGCCAACATAAGAAATATGCATATAATTTTAGGCGGGGACAAGGACGGCAAAATCTCTAAGCTCCTTGACCACACCGACAAAAAAGGCGATGTTAGCGACCCTTGGTATTCCGACCGCTTTGATATTGCATATAGCGATATTTTGCGTGGCTGTAAAGCATTACTTGAAAAATTAAAATCACAAATTTAAAGGAACTATTATGGAAAAATCAAAGAAAACAAAATTTTATTTAACCTTAGTAATTTTTAGTCTAATTGGGCAAATTGCTTGGGTTGTTGAAAACATGTACTTTAATGTTTTTATTTACAAAATGTTTGGAGCAACACCTACCGATATTTCAAACATGGTAATGGCAAGCGCAATTTCCGCTACACTTACCACATTAGTTATAGGCGCACTTAGTGATAAGGTAGGCAAGCGCAAAATCTTTATGTGCCTTGGCTATATCCTTTGGGGCGTGTCAATTCTTTCCTTTGCTTTAATTAGAAAGGATATAATTAGCGCAGTATTCCCAACAGCTGTTAGCGTAAGCGCAATTTGTATAACACTTGTAATTATAATGGACTGCTTAATGACATTTTTCGGTTCAAGCGCTAATGATGCCGCATTTAATGCATGGCTTACCGACTCCACAAATAGCGAAAACAGAGGTAGCGCTGAGGGCATAAACTCAATGATGCCGCTTATGGCAATTTTAGTTGTGTTTGGTGGCTTTATGGGCTTTTCCCTTGAAAAGCCTGAGGAATGGACGCTTATTTTTTCAATCATAGGCGTAGTTGTAATTCTTATCGGCGTTTTAGGATTTTTTATAATTGATGAGCCTAAAATTAGAGCAGAGGAAAACAAAAGCTACTTTAAAAATATCCTTTATGGCTTCCGACCAAGCGTTATAAAGGAAAATAAAATGCTTTATATCTATCTAATTTGCTTTGCAATTTTCGGTATTTCAATTCAAATTTTCATGCCTTATCTAATTATCTACTACGAAAAAACTCTACAAATGGCTGACTATGTGTTTATAATGGCTCCTGCTATTATTCTTGCAGGCGTGTTTACATTCTTTTGGGGCAAAGCATACGATAAGTACGGCTTTAATAAATCAATTATCCCATCACTTGGACTTTTAGCGCTTGGCTATATCCTTTTAATTCTCTTTACAACCAAATCGCTTGTATTTATCGGCTCACTTCTTATGATGTGCGGCTATCTTTCGGGAATGGCAGTATTTGGCGCAATAATTCGTGATAAAACACCTGAAAATAAATCGGGAATGTTCCAAGGACTTAGAATTGTAGGACAGGTTTTAATCCCCGGTATTATCGGTCCATACATAGGCAAATTAGTATTAAGAAATGCAGAGGTAATAACAAATAACGATGGCACAACCTCATTTTTACCTAACCAAAGCATTTTTGTGTCAGCGCTTGTTGTGCTTGTAATTCTTAGCGTAGCAGTTGCATTAACCATATTTTTAAAAGGAAAAAATAGAAATGAAGAAAAATAAATTCCATAGACTTTTTACCAAGGAGGGTAAGGAAATTGACCTTCAGCCTTGGGATGAATATCCCCGCCCACAGATGAAAAGAAAGTCCTTTCTTTCATTAAACGGAGAGTGGGACTTCTATGCAAATGGCGGTCAAAGAGAAACAATTTTAGTTCCATATCCACCTGAGTCAATTCTATCAGGTATCGGCAGAGATATGGGCAAATATCCATATTTGGTATATAGAAAAATCTTTTCCTTACCACAGGGCTTTAAAAAGGATAGAGTAATTTTACACTTTGGCGCAGTTGACCAGGTAGCCAAGGTTAAATTAAATAGTGTAATCGTTGGCGTACACCGTGGCGGTTATGATGCTTTTTCCTTTGATATTACCGACCTACTTCTTGATAAAAATATATTAGAGGTTGAGGTTACCGATGAGCTTGAGGGCGGAATTTTACCATACGGCAAGCAGAGAAGAAAAAGAGGCGGCATGTGGTACACCCCTGTAAGCGGTATTTGGCAAACCGTATGGCTTGAAAGCGTTGCGGAAAATTACATAAAAAATCTTAGAATTGAAATAGGCGATAACTATGCGGAAATCATAGCAGACGCCCCCGATGGATTAGTAATTTTAAAAACACCTTACGCCAAAACTGAAAACGAATTCAAGGACGGCAAGGCGCGTATTAACTTCAAAAATCCAAGACGCTGGTCGCCTGAGGACCCATACCTATATAGATTTGAATTAAGAACAAAGGATGATGAGGTAGAGTCCTACTTCGCCATGCGTAAGCTTGAAATTCGCGATATTGATGGCGTTGAAAGGCTTTGCTTAAACGGTCAGCCATACTTTTTCCATGGCGTTTTAGACCAAGGCTATTATAGCGATGGTATATATCTACCAGCTTCTCCTGAAAATTACAGAAGAGACATTCAAGCTATGAAATCTCTTGGCTTTAATACTTTAAGAAAGCATATAAAGGTTGAGCCTGAAATTTTCTATTACGAATGTGACCGCCTTGGAATTGTCGTATTTCAAGACATGGTTAATAACGGAAAATATTCATTCTTCCGTGACACAGCATTACCAACCGCAGGCTTTAAAAAGCTACCTAATATATTTAGAAGAAAAAATCCAAGAGCTGAGGCTGAATTTGAAAGGTCAATGAAAGCCACTGTAAGACAGCTATATAACCACCCCTGTGTTTGCTATTGGACTATTTTCAACGAGGGCTGGGGACAGTTTAAGTCCGATAAAATGTATCAAAGGCTAAAACGCTCAGACCCATCACGCTTTGTTGATACCACATCAGGTTGGTTTAAAGGCAAGCAAAGCGATGTTGAGAGCTTGCATGTGTATTTTAAGCCCGTAAAGCTTAAAAAGTACAAAAAGCCTGTAATTTTATCTGAATTTGGCGGTTATTCCTATAAGGTAAGCGACCACAGCTTTAACGATAAGAGAACATATGGCTATAAGAAATTTGAAAGCAAGGAAGAATTTGAAAACGCGGTTTACACTCTTTACGAAAAGGAAATCATTCCAAGCATGGAGAAGGGTCTTTGCGGCGCAATTTTAACTCAGCTTTCCGATGTTGAGGATGAAACAAACGGCATTTTAACCTACGATAGACACATCATCAAGCTAAACCGTGAAAAAATGCTTGAAATTGCCGATAAATTAAAGCTATAACAAAAATCTCTGCATTTTGCAGAGATTTTTATTATCAAGAGTTGCTCAAAGGAAAAGAGGCTGCTAAAATTTTTCAAATTGAAATTTAAAATATAATGTAAAAACGGCAGATAATAAAAATCTACCGTTTTGTATTTTAATCAACTATTTTAAATTCAAACCAGAAGGTAGAACCCTTGTGAAGTTCGCTTGACACACCAAAGCGTGAGCCGTGAAGCAAAAGAACATTTTTCACAATGGAAAGACCCAAGCCCGTGCCAATAACCGCACGCTTGTGAATTTTATCAACCTTGTAATATCTGTCCCAAATAAGAGGTAAATCCTCTTCCTTAATACCCTCGCCGCTGTCCTTTACGGAAATTCTTACAATATCATTTTCAACAGTCTGTGTAACTATAACCGTTTTATCAGCGCCTGTATAGTTAATAGCGTTGTTTATAAGATTGTAAATAACCTGTAAAAGTCTTATTTCATCAGCGTTTATATACACGGTGTCATCATACTCAAAGATTATATTGAACTCATTATGCTCCTTAAATCTTGCATATCTGTCAACGGTTTGAGATACCGCTTTTGTTAAGTTCATTCTTTGAATGTTCATTGTCTGTGTGCCTGCTTGAAGCTTAGATACATTAAGTAGGTCATTTACTAAGGAAGTAAGCCTTGCCGACTCATCAATAATAACCTGTAAATTTTCGGTAGTTATTTCATCGGGAATATCGCGCATAACCTCAGCATATCCCGAAATCATAGTAAGTGGCGTTCTTAAATCGTGGGAAATGTTGGCAATAAGCTCCTTTTGCATTGAGTCAAGTCTGCCAAGCTCCTTAGCTGCAATAGTCAGCGTTTTTGCCAGCTCGCGAGTTTCAATAGGTCCGCTTACGTCAAACACAACGTCATAATGGGCTCTTGCCAGCCTCTTTGCATTGTTGTTCATTTTAACAATAGGAGAAGAAAGTCGCTTAGCCAAAATAAAGGAAATAAGACCGGCAACCACTAAGAACAAAATTGAAATCATAATAAGAAGCGTTCTTATTGCACTAAGAGTTGCTTGCATAGGCTCAATAGAAGCATTTAAAACAAGCAAGTAAACTATTCCATCTGTACCTGTTACAATTCTTGCAAAAACTAAAAAGTCATCTCCGTTTTCAGAAGCGCTAACCTCGGAAAACTTATTGTCAATGCCGTTACTTGCGCCATTTAGCCAACGGAAGTATAAATCATCGTTGCTAAGACCGTGAATAATACAGCCGTTTGATTTACATTCGGGATTATATAGTATAGAAGCATCCTTGCACCTATACACCTGAATACATAAATCGTATTCATCAATAATTTGCTCAACCGTGCTTCCAATATTTTCAGAGCCGATAGCCTCAATAATCAAATTTGATGCAATTTCAACATCGTTTTCCTTAGTAGCCTTATATACCTTATTAAAGAATATAGCCTCAAGGGACCATAAAAAGCCAATCATAACAAGAGTTAATGATAAAAAGGAAATGAAAATATTAGTAGTAATTGAAAAATGTAATCTTTTTTTGCTTTTCATTATAGCTTCTTTTCCTCAAAGCGATAGCCCATACCGCGGATGGTAACCACAAAATCGCTATACTTGCCAAGGCTTTTTCTTAAAATCTTAATATGAGTATCAAGAGTTCTATCATCGCCAAAGAAATCGTAACCCCATACATCCTGTAAAAGCTTATCTCTTGAGAGGGCAATATTCTTATTTCTTAAAAGATAGAAGAAAAGCTCATATTCCTTAGGCGACATATCAACTCTTACGCCATCAACGTAAACAATTCTAGCAGTAATATCAGCAACTAAGCCGCCGTCTGCCATAGTAACTATTTCGTTTTTCTTTTCCTCAACCTTTTCTGTGGCAGTTCTCTTTAAAATAGCATTTATTCTAAGAAGCAATTCCTTTGGAGAAAATGGCTTAACAACATAGTCATCAATGCCAATCTCAAAGCCATTGATTTTATCGTATTCCTCTCCGCGAGCTGAAAGCATAATAATAGGAACATTAGAGGTCTTTCTAATTTCGCGGCAAGCAGAGAAGCCGTCAAGCTCAGGCATCATAATATCCATAACGATTAAGTCAAAATCGTTATGCCTAAACTTAGTAACAGCATCTAAGCCATCACATGCCTCAACAACCTCGTGTCCTTCAAATTCAGCATATTTACGAATGAGCTTTCTAATCATTTCCTCATCGTCAACAATTAAAATTCTGTGCATATTCATCACCTCATAGATATTTTATCATATATAATGTATAATTGCAATATTTTTTTGAGCCGTTAGCCGCCAGCTGATAGCGGTTAGCAAGATTAGTTATACGATTTCCTTAAAAGCATTATATTGATGATTAGCAACTTGCGATTGAAATTTGAAATAAATCATAAAGCAAACCTCGCTAACTGCTGACTGCTAACGGCTGACGGCTGTGAGCGAAGCGAACCACTAACGGCTAACAGCTATTTTCATTTTTACAAATTTTTCGTAAAAATGAAAATACAGCACTTAATTGTTTAGATCTCGTGCTGTATTTCCATATTTTAAGGAGAGAAAGATATAGTCTTATTTAATTGGTGCGTATTCAAAAACCGTTGCTTCAACTGTGATTGACTTTCTGTCGCGGATTACTGTAAACTTAACAGTTGATCCGATTTCACATTTTCTTATGATAGCGTTGATTTCTGAAGCAGAGCTAATAGCGATATCATTTACAAATAATACCTTGTCGCCTGTTCTGAACACCTTGTCATTGAGGTCCTTGTCAAGAGAGTAAACTCTTACAGTACCATCAATATATTCTGCAAACACAGTACCGATTGTTGGCTTATCCTTTACATAACCGTAATTGATAATGTCGCTATACATCTTACATGCATCCTTAGCAGGAATTGCAAAGCCGAGACCTTCAATGCCTGTGCCTGAGGATTTTGCATTTACGATGCCAACAAGTCTGCCGCTCATGTCAAAAAGTCCACCGCCTGAGTTGCCAGGATTTATTGCAGCATTTGTTTGCATTAAATTCATTATGTTTCCATCGATTTCGATTTCACGGTCAAGTGCGCTTACAACGCCTGTTGTTACGCTACCGCCAAGCTCTCCAAGAGGATTGCCAATAGCAATTACGCTGTCTCCCGTTCTTAAATCGTTATCGCTTGTGAAAGAGGCGCATAAAAGCTCCTTTTCCTTTTCTTCTATTCTAATAATAGCAATGTCGCCCTCTACATCAAAGCCAACACATTTTGCGCTATACTGAGTACCATCTCTTAAAATAACAGTAATTTTAGAAGCGATAACACCTGCGCTTTGACCTTGAATTACATGAGCATTTGTAATTATATTATATCCGGTTTTTTCACCGTTTAACTGATATTCGCCTACGATTACGCCACTTCCTGCGCCGCTTCTAACAGCTTGATAATAGGAGTGGATAACATACTCAGTTTGAATTTCAACAACTGAATCTTGAATAAGCTCTACAACATCTGCAAGATTTATAACGCTATTTTCGCTTGATGCTAATTGATTAGTAACAGGCGCTTTATAAATAGTGTTGGTGTAAACATCAGTTTTAATATCGCGATTGCTTGATACTATAAACCCACCTAAAACACCGAACAGTAATGAAAATACTGCGCAAGCTATGCAGATTGTAATAAGTAAACGAGTGCTTATTTTGCTTTCAGTTGAATTGTCTTCAATTTCTTCATTATTGCCATAACCGTTTAAAGTTGAAAAATCATCATTATAAATGTAATTTGACATTTAAACCCTCTTCATATTAAACCGTCTGGTTCTTTTTCGCTAAGCACTTGCTCTGCGTTACGAACATATTATATACCGCTTATGTGATGGTTTAGTGAACATAAACAAAAAACTAATTGAAAAAATCATCAAAAACACCGATATTTTGTATATTTTGCCATTTTCTTGCAAAAAGTAAGAAAAAACCTCTCAGCATATATTCATATAAGCGAGTTTGTTTATTGACACAATAATCATATTGTGGTAAAATATATAATGAAAAACTATGTCAAGGAGTTAAAATATGCTCAAAATTAGTAATTTAACTAAAATTTACGGAGAAAAAAAGGCAGTTGATAATCTGTCCTTACACATAAAAGCAGGAGAAATGTATGCTTTTATCGGACACAATGGCGCAGGTAAAACTACTACTATAAAATCCGTGTGTGGACTTTTGAATTTTGATAACGGCGAAATTTTAATTGATGGTATATCAATTAAGGAAAATCCTATTGAATGTAAAAGAAAAATCGCATATATTCCTGATAACCCTGACCTATATGAATTTATGTCAGGCATAAAATACCTTAATTTTATTGCCGATATATATGGCGTTAGCAAAAAGGAAAGAGAAGAAAAAATCAAAAAATACAGCGATATGTTCGGTTTAACCTCTGACCTTGCACAGCCTATCTCTGCATATTCTCACGGCATGAAGCAAAAGCTTGCTTTAATTTCAGCTCTTATTCACAGCCCTAAATTACTTGTAATGGATGAGCCCTTTGTAGGACTTGACCCAAAGGCATCATTCTTATTAAAGGAAGAAATGAAGGAAATTTGCAAAAATGGCGGAGCAATATTCTTTTCCACCCATGTCCTTGATGTGGCAGAAAAAATTTGTAACAAAATTGCAATTATTAAGGACGGCAAGCTTATTGTTAGTGGCGATATGGAAAATGTTAAGGGCAATACCTCACTTGAAAGCGTATTCTTAGAGCTTGAAGGTCAAAAGGACTTTAATGTAGGTGATGATAATGCTTAAAATTTTACTTAAATCAAGGCTTTTATCATTATGGGCATCACTTTCAAAAAACGGTAGCAAAAAGAAAAAAGGTATAGGCGGAGCGGCTCTTGGCGTAGTTTTCGCTATTTTAGGCGTTTATATGGTAGGCGTGTTTTCCTTCCTATTTTACGGAATGAGCATTACCTTAAAGGGAAGCGGCGAGGAATGGGCGGTAATTACACTAGCCACCATAGTGTCATCATCATTTTGCTTAATCGGTAGCATTTTTACAACGAAAACTCAAATCTTTGAGTCTAGGGATAACGACTTGCTTCTATCAATGCCAATTAAGCCTAAATATATTTTAGCCAGCAGAATTTTAGTGCTTTTAGTTATAAATTTCGGTCTTGAAAGCATTGTTATGCTTCCTTGCCTTGTAACATACGGCATTGTGTGCGGATATAGCTTAGTAGGCTTCATTTTCGCAGTATTAGCATATCTTTTAATTCCGTTTTTAGTTCTTGCAGTATCTGCAATTCTTGCTTGGATAATATCCTATATTTCATCAAAGCTTAAAAACAAAAATCTTGTAACAACCGTGTTATATCTAATATTTTTTGGCGCGTACATGTATTTTTGCTTCGGTATTAGCAATGATGAAATGATAAATATAAATGTAGATGCATTTAGAAACACATTTATTTTCTATTATGTAGGCAACAGTATAGCAAATGATAACGCATTGCACTTTTTATACTTTGCACTAAGCGCTATTATTCCAGCGGTTATTACATTTATTTTAATTAGCCGCAGCTTTATTAAAATTATCACAACCAAAAAAGCAACTGCCAAAATTGAGTATAAGGAAGCATCCCAAAAAACAAGCACTCCATTTGTAGCACTTGTGAAAAAGGAATTAAGAAGATTTTTCACAACTAGCATGTATATGCTAAATAGCGGTATGGGCGTTATAATGCTTTTAATTGTGTCTGTGCTTGCTTCAACTAAAGCGCCTGACATACTAAACGCCATTGAAACGCAATTTACAAATCCTACACAAGCAGTGCCTATTGACCTTGTAAAAGGCTTAATACCTGTTTTAATTGCAGTAGCAGCAACCTTTATTTTATCAACATGTATGGTGTCAACACCATCAATCTCTCTTGAAAGCAAGAGCCTTTGGATTTTGAATTCCTTACCTGTAAATCCAAGCGAAATTTTGTTTGCAAAAATAACTACTCATATCATAATTTGCGCACCTGTGTCGATAATTTCGGTAATTATTCCATGTATTGCATTTAAGGTTAGCGTTTTAAATGCAGTTTTAGTGATAATTGCAGTAATATCAATGTGCTGCTTTACAGCATACTTCGGTATGTTTTTAGGACTTAAATACCCTAAATTTGATTGGATAAACGAAACTGTCGCAGTAAAGCAAGGTCTTGCGGTATTTGGCTCAATGTTCGGCTCAATGCTTTATGCACTTGTTTTATCATTTATTGGCTTTATAGTAGGAGCGATAAATCCGTCATTAGGTATAGTAGCAATTATTATACCAAGCGTGGTTTTATGCACACTCCTCCACCTATATTTTAAAAATAAAGCATCCAAAGACTTTGAAAAGCTAAAGGAAAAACAGTAAATTACATTATAATAAATAGGAAGAAAAAATGAAAGAATTACTTTGCCCAGCGGGCAACTTTGAAAAAATGAAAGCCGCAATCCTCTATGGCGCAGATGCAGTATATTTAGCATCCGATATGTTCGGTATGCGCGCTGCTGCCGATAACTTTACACTAGAGGAGCTTGAGGAAGCGACAAAATACGCCCACGATAGAAATGTAAAAATCTATGTAACCGTAAATACAATGCCACACACCTGTGAGTATGAAAGACTAAAAAAATATTTAATAAGACTTAACGAAATCGGCGTTGATGCACTTATAATTTCCGACCTTGGCGTATTTACTCTTGCAAGAGAAATTATTCCAGGAATGGAAATTCACATTTCTACCCAAGCAAGCACCGTTTCCGCATATACTGCTAACACTTGGCATAAAATGGGAGCAAAGAGAGTTGTGCTTGCAAGAGAGCTTTCGCTTGCTGAAATTAACGAAATTCGCAAAAACACCGATAAATCCTTAGAGCTTGAATGCTTTGTTCACGGCTCAATGTGTATTTCATATAGTGGCAGATGTCTCCTTTCCAACTACTACACAGGCAGAGACGCCAATCGTGGCGCATGCGCTCAGCCATGCAGATGGAATTATGTAAATGCATCTCCTATTGAGTTTTGCGAGGAAAAGCGCCTTGACCATAAATTAGGTCTTGAGGAATATAAGGAAGGCACATTCGTTATGTCATCTAAGGATATATGTATGATTGAAAATATCCCTGACCTTATGGAAAGCGGTATTGATAGCTTCAAAATTGAGGGCAGAATGAAGAGCGCATACTACACCGCAATTTGCGCTAATACCTATAAAATGGCAATGAACGAATACCTAAAAAACCCCGAGGAGTATCAATATAACCCACTTTGGTTAAGAGAGCTTGAAAGCGTTTCTCATAGAGAATATGCCACAGGCTTCTACTACGATAATCCAATGGATAACCCTCAAATCGTAACACAGGGTGGCTATTTAAGAGAAAAAGCGTACCTCTGTGTTGCCACAGGCGAGCGTGATGGCGAGTTTGCATATTTCACTCAAAGAAACAAAATTTGCGAAAACGAGACTTGCGAAATCATAACCCCGGGTAAGTGTGGTAAAGAATTTATTGCCTTAGACCTCTACAACGAAAAGAATGAAAAAATTGAAAGCGCCCCACATCCATCAATGAAATTCAAAATGCGAGTTCCATTTGAGGTAAAAGCAGGCGACATCGTCCGTTCAAGCAATAAATAGTGGTCAGTGGTCAGTGGTCAGTGGTCAGTGGTCAGTGGTCAGTGGTCAGTGGTCAGTGGTCAGTGGTCAGTGGTCAGTGGTCAGTGGTCAGTGGTCAG